>NZ_JAULSE010000004.1:0-361588 GCF_030518245.1 Rhizobium sp. CBN3 | reverse complement strand
CGGCAAGACGGTGCTGCCGCGGGTGGCGGCACTGCTCGACGTCGCCCAGGTCTCGGAGATCATCGAGGTCGTCTCCGCCGATACCTTCAAGCGGCCGATCTATGCCGGCAACGCCATCCAGACGGTGCAGGCCAGCGATACCAAAAAGGTGATCACCGTGCGCACAGCCTCCTTCGCTTCCGCGGCTGAAGGCGGTTCGGCAACGGTCGAGGCGATCCCGGCCGTCTCCGATCCGGGCCTGTCGCGGTTCGTCTCCGATGCGCTGTCGGCCTCGGAACGTCCGGAACTGACCTCGGCCAAGGTGATCATCTCGGGCGGCCGGGCGCTCGGCTCGGCCGAGAAGTTCAAGGAGATCATCCTGCCGGTTGCCGACAAGCTCGGCGCCGCCGTCGGCGCAAGCCGTGCCGCCGTCGATGCCGGTTATGCCCCGAACGACTGGCAGGTCGGTCAGACCGGCAAGGTGGTGGCGCCCGATCTCTATATCGCCTGCGGCATCTCCGGCGCCATCCAGCATCTGGCCGGCATGAAGGATAGTAAGGTGATCGTCGCCATCAACAAGGACGAGGAAGCGCCGATCTTCCAGGTCGCCGACTATGGCCTCGTCGCCGATCTCTTCGACGCCCTGCCGGAACTGCAAAAGGCGCTCTGAGCGAGGCAAATGCCTTTCTTTCGCACTTGCGAATGACTGGAAAATTGTCTTTTATCGGTCTACTACTTACTGCCGGGCGATCTTTCGTCCGGCAGTATTGCTAATATAATACGGCAACGCGGGGGCGACTGCCGAGCGGGGGTTTGGAGATGAATGCGGTGTTGAAGAATATTGGTATTATCGGTGCCGGCCAGATGGGCTGCGGCATCGCGCATGTTTCGGCCGCCGCAGGTTACAGGGTTCACATCTATGATCTCTCGCAGGACCGCATCGAATCCGGCCTCGCCACCATCAACGGCAATCTCGCCCGCCTGGTGACGAACGGCAAGATGACCGACGAGGAACGCAAGGCGACCTTGTCGCGCATATCAGGCTCCGCCGATGTCAACGATCTCGCCCCGTCCGATCTCGTCATCGAGGCGGCCACCGAGGACGAAAGCGTCAAGCGCAAGATTTATAGCCAGGTTTGTCCGGTGATGAAGCCGGAAGCGCTGCTGGCCACCAACACCTCTTCCCTTTCCATCACCCGTCTTGCTGCCGCCACCGACCGCGCCGAGCGCTTCATGGGCATACATTTCATGAACCCGGTGCCGGTGATGAAGCTGGTCGAGCTGGTGCGTGGAATTGCGACCGATGAGAAGACCTTCACCGCCGCCAAGGAGTTCGTCGGCTCGCTGGAGAAGACCGTCACCGTCGCCGAGGACTTCCCGGCCTTCATCGTCAACCGCATCCTGTTGCCGATGATCAACGAGGCGATCTATACCCTCTACGAAGGTGTCGGCACCGTCGACGCCATCGACACGGCGATGAAGCTCGGCGCCAACCACCCGATGGGGCCGCTGCAGCTTGCCGATTTCATCGGCCTCGACACCTGCCTGTCAATCATGCAGGTGCTGCATGACGGCCTGGCGGACTCGAAATATCGCCCCTGCCCGCTGCTGGTGAAATATGTCGAAGCCGGCTGGCTCGGACGCAAATCCGGCCGCGGCTTCTACGATTATCGTGGCGAAGTGCCCGTGCCGACGCGGTAAGCAGACATCATCAGAAAGGGCGAATGGACCGCACGCCCGCGAAATGCTTTCCTTGCCGGGAACGGGAGGAATGCCATGTCGACCGAAACACCCATGTTCCTGCTGCAATGTTGCGTCCTGATCGGACTCGCAGGCGTCTTCCTCATAAGAGGCGATGGGGATTGAGCGATATCCTCACGACCCGATTGCACCCTTGATCAGCGCCTTGGCATCTTCGCTGTCCCAGGCGGCAGGCCCATTCATGGCGGAAATCAGGCAGCCCTTGTCGTCGAGCAACAGCGTCACCGGCAGGCCGAAAGCGAGACCTTCCTTCTTCAGGCTGTTGAAGACGCCGATCGTATTGTCGCGGTAAAGCTGCAGCGCATCGACACCGGTCTCGGCAAGGAAAGTCTTCGGCTTTTCATCGTCGCCAGTGTCGATATTGACCGGCACGACCTGGAACTTGTCGCTGCCCATCTCCTTTTCCAGCGCGTTCAGCGCCGGCATCTCCTCGCGGCAGGGGACGCACCATGTCGCCCAAAGATTGAGCAGCACGGTCTTGCCGGCGAAATGATCGAGCGTCAGCGGTTTGCCATCCGGTCCGTTGAAGGAAACCGTGGTCAGTTTGCGCGGCTCGCTGGCGGCAACCATGGCGGCGACCTGCCCCTTCATGAGCGGCGTCAGATTGGCAGCGCGCTCCTTTGCCAGCGGGCATTCGGCCGAAGCGCTGCTGCCGATGCCATTGCCAATGCCCGTCTCCTTCACGTATACCGCTGCCGCACCTGCAACGACACCTGCAACGGCGGCGATTGCGATCAGTTTTCCGGACGGCAGGCCGAAGGGTTTTTTCGTCGTCATTTCATTCTCCAGGACGGGCATCTTATGGCCGAGAACAACACGGACACCAAATCCTCCAACCAGATGTGGGGTGGTCGCTTCGCCTCCGGCCCGGACGCGATCATGGAGGAGATAAATGCCTCGATCGGTTTCGACAAGAAGCTATTCGCCCAGGATATCCGTGGTTCCGTCGCCCATGCGACCATGCTCGCCCATCAGGGGATCATCTCATCAGACGATAAGGACAAGATCGTTCACGGGCTAAACACGATCCTGTCAGAAATCGAAAGCGGCAATTTCGAATTCTCGCGCCGGCTCGAAGACATCCACATGAATATCGAAGCACGCCTGGGGACGCTGATCGGTCCGGCGGCCGGCCGGCTGCACACCGCTCGCTCGCGCAACGATCAGGTGGCGCTCGATTTCCGCCTCTGGGTGAAGGAAGAGCTTGAGAAGACCGAACGGATGCTGACCGGTCTGATCGCGGCGTTCCTCGACCGCGCCGAGGAACATGCCGAAAGCGTCATGCCGGGCTTCACCCATCTGCAGACCGCCCAGCCCGTCACCTTCGGCCATCATTGCATGGCCTATGTCGAAATGTTCGGCCGTGACCGCTCGCGTGTGCGCCACGCCATCGAACATCTGGACGAAAGCCCGATCGGCGCGGCCGCCCTTGCCGGCACCGGCTATCCGATCGATCGACATATGACGGCCAAGGCACTGGGTTTCCGTGAGCCCACCCGCAACTCCATCGACACCGTCTCCGACCGCGACTTCGCCATCGAATTCCTGTCGATCGCCGCGATTACAGGCATGCATATGTCGCGCCTCGCGGAAGAGATCGTCATCTGGTCGACCCCGCAATTCGGCTTCGTGCGCCTGTCGGACGCCTTCTCGACCGGCTCCTCGATCATGCCGCAGAAGAAGAACCCCGATGCGGCCGAACTGGTGCGCGCCAAGACCGGCCGCATCAACGGCTCGCTGATCGCACTGCTGACGATCATGAAGGGCCTGCCGCTCGCCTATTCCAAGGACATGCAGGAGGACAAGGAGCAGGTCTTCGACGCCGCCGAGAGCCTGGAGCTGGCGATCGCCGCCATGACCGGCATGGTGCGCGACATGGCCGTCAACACAGCGCGCATGAAGGCGGCGGCCGGCTCCGGCTTTTCGACGGCGACCGATCTTGCCGATTGGCTGGTGCGCGAAGCGGGCCTGCCCTTCCGTGATGCCCATCACGTCACCGGCCGCGCCGTGGCGCTCGCCGAAAGCAAGGGCTGCGATCTTGCCGAGCTGCCGCTCTCCGACCTGCAGGCCATCCATTCCGCAATCACCGACAAGGTCTACGACGTGTTGACGGTGGAAGCCTCGGTCGCCAGCCGCAAGAGCTTCGGCGGCACGGCGCCCTCCGAGGTACGCAAGCAGATCGCCTTCTGGCGCGCCCGCAATTGAGAGATAGCGGGAGGCTGAAAGCCGCCTCCCCCTTCCTGCAAGCGGGGAAAGGCCGTCCAACAATCAGGGTGCACAAGGCGGATAAACTTCGCTATGAAGATCCCGTCGTTCGATATGAATGATATCAGCCATACGCCGCACAAGAGGATATCCATGCAGAAGAGCTTGCCGCACCTCATCCGCCTGACGGCGGTGCTCGCCGTCATCGGCCTTGCCGTTGCCGGATGCGGACGCAAGGGCGATCTCGATCCGCCGAGTGCTGCGGCGACGAAGGAAGGCGACGTTTCCAAGCCGACGAAACAGCCCGGCACCGTTGACAAGCCCTTTCTTCTTGACCCCCTCCTTTAAGGCGCGCACCCCGTGAACCATTTCGATTACCGCGACGGCATCCTTTACGCCGAGGACGTCTCCGTTCCCGAGATCGCCAAGGCGGTCGGCACGCCGTTCTACGTCTATTCCACGGCAACGCTGGAGCGCCACTATCGCGTCTTCTCGGAAGCCTTCGCCGATGTCGACTCCATGGTCTGCTACGCGATGAAGGCGAACTCGAACCAGGCCGTGCTGAAGACCCTGGGGCGCCTGGGCGCCGGCATCGACGTCGTCTCGGAAGGAGAACTGCGCCGCGCGCTTGCCGCCGGCATTCCGGCGAACCGCATCATGTTTTCGGGCGTCGGCAAGACGCCGCAGGAGATGGATTTCGCGCTTGAGGCCGGCATCTACTGCTTCAACGTCGAATCCGAGCCTGAGCTCGAGATTCTCAATCAGCGCGCGATCAACACCGGCAAGAAAGCGCCGGTCTCCTTCCGCATCAATCCGGATGTCGATGCCAAGACACATGCGAAGATCTCGACCGGTAAGAAGGAAAACAAGTTCGGCATCTCCTGGGATCGCGCCCGCGCCATCTATGCCCATGCCGCCAAGCTTCCGGGGATCGATGTCAACGGCATCGACATGCATATCGGCAGCCAGATCACCGAGCTGCAGCCCTTCGACGACGCCTTTAAGCTACTGCGCGATCTCGTCGCGACGTTGCGTGCCGACGGCCACTCCATTCATCACGTCGACATCGGCGGCGGTCTCGGCGTTCCCTACAAGGACGACAACAATCCGCCGCCGCTGCCCGATGCCTATGCGGCGGTCGTCAAGAACCAGCTGCGCGGCCTGAACTGCAAGATCGTCACCGAACCCGGTCGTCTGATCGTCGGCAATGCCGGCATCCTCGTGACCGAAGTTCTTTATGTGAAGGACGGCGGCGAGAAGACCTTCGTCATCGTCGACGGTGCGATGAACGACCTCATCCGCCCGACACTCTACGAGGCCTATCACGAGATCCGCCCGGTGACGATTTCGGCAGCAAACGCGCCGCGCATCCGCGCCGACGTGGTCGGCCCCGTTTGTGAGACCGGCGATTATTTGGCGCTCGACCGCGAAATGGCGATGCCGAAGCCCGGCGACCTGATGGCCGTCAGCACTGCCGGCGCCTATGGCGCGGTACAGGCCGGCACCTATAACAGCCGTCTGCTGGTGCCCGAGGTTCTGGTCAAGGGCAGCGATTTTCATGTGATTCGCCCGCGTAGGACCTATGCCGAGCTGATCAGCCTCGATTCCGTTCCGGCCTGGCTCGACTAGAATGCCGCGCAAAAGTGTGAAGCGGTTTTGCGATAACGACATGCCTAAAACAAAGAGCTAAAGCGCAAGAAGCGAATCTGAAAGATCGCGACGCGCTTTAGCGGCAACATCACTTTTCGGCGAATAAACGTGAAAAGGCGGTATTCCTGCCCGTTCGCCCTCGCCTTCGCCACAAAGAATGTTATCCTTTCGTTCATGAGCGTATTGCCCCGCAATCGCCGGAAGCGCCCTCTGTACCAGAACGCCAGATCGCGGAGACCGGACCGATGACAAGCCCCTCAAGGCAGAGGAAGGGTGCATTCGCGCTCCGTCCCTCGCTTGCCCGGCTGGTAACGACGAAACGCCTGCTGGCGCGCACCGTGCTCTTCTTCGAGCAACTGCTGCCGCTGCTGATGCCGGTCCTCTGCATCGTCGCCATTTACCTCTCAGCCTCGTGGTTCGGCATCTTCCGCAACGTGCCGGACTGGCTGCGCATCCTGCTGCTGATCGCCTTTGCCGCGGCGTTCCTCGTCTCGCTTGTCCCCTTCCGCCTTCTGCGCTGGCCGAAAACCGCTGAAGCCGATCGCATGCTGGAAGAGCGCAACGGCCTGCCGCACCAGCCGGTTGCCGTCCAGGAAGACGAGCCGGCCTACGACACGCCCTTTTCGCGGGCACTTTGGCGTGAGCACCAGGTGCGCATGGCCGAAAAGATCGCAGCACTCGATGCCGGCATGCCGCGGCCTGATATCGCCGCACATGACCGCTTCGCCCTGCGCGCCATCCCTGCTCTGCTGCTCGTCACCGCTTTTGGCTATTCGCTGTCGCTCAACGGCGGCTCGATCAGTGACGCATTGCAGTCAGCGCCCGAGCAGGTGGCGGTCGATCCGGCGGTGCGCATCGACGCCTGGGTGACGCCGCCCTCCTATACCGGTCGCGCGCCGATTTACTTGACCGCCGACGGCAGCGAACAGGCGCCGATCGGCATCCCGCAGTTTTCCGGTCTCACCGTGCGCGTCAGCGGCGGAAAGACGGCCGAAAAGGTCGTGTTCCGCAAGGCGAACGGCGAGGCGCGGGATATCGCCGTACAGGCCGACGCAAGGCCGCAGCAGGCGCCCGCACCTGCCAACGAGCAGCCGACGACCGGCGCGCCTGCCAACAATGCCCTCATCGCGCAGACGCATGTGATGAAGCTTGAGGAAAACGGCGCGCTCGAGGTCAATGGTCGCCGCTGGAGCTTCGACGTGCTGCCTGACAAGGCGCCTGAAATCGCCTTTGACGGCATGCCGAAGGTAAGCGTCAACGGCGCGCTGGAAATCGGCTTCACCGTCAAGGACGACTATGGCGTCCAGGAGGGCCATGCCGAGATCGTTCCTATGGAAAACGATCCGGCGGCGACGCCGCTCTATCCGCTGCCGGAGTACCGGCTGGATATCCCCCGCCGCAACGCCCGCGACGCCAAGGGCGTGACCAGCCGGAATCTGACCGAACATCCGCTTGCCGGCAAGCCGGTGCGCATTACCCTCGTCGCCAAGGATGCCGCTGGCCAGACCGGCCGCAGCCCACCCTACGAAATGACGCTGCCGTCGCGGCCCTTCAACGAGCCGCTTGCCGCAGCTGTCGCCGAGGAACGGCAGGTTTTCGCGCTCGATACCCGTAAGATGCCGCAGGCGATCGCGCTGAACGAGGCGCTGACCATCCGTCCCGAGGAGACCATCCCCAAGCTCACCAACTACCTGCTGCTGGAATCGGCCTTGGCCCGCATGAAGCTGGCAAAGGACGAGGAGGCGCTGAAGGATACCGCCCAGTATCTCTGGGAGATTGCGCTCGGCATGGAGGACGGCGATCTTTCGCTTGCCGAGCGCAAGCTGCGCGAAGCCCAGCAGAAGCTTGCCGACGCATTGGACCGCAACGCGCCCGACGAAGAGATCAAGAAGCTGATGGATGAGCTGCGCAAGGCGATGCAGGATTACCTGAGCGAGCTTGCCGAACGCATGCAGAACGCCCCGACGATGCAGCCGAACCAGAATGCGCAGAACATCCTGCGCCAGCAGGATCTGGAACGGATGATGGACCAGATCGAGAATCTCGCCCGCTCGGGCAATCGCGACGCGGCACAGCAGATGCTGTCGGAATTGCAGCGCATGATGAACAACCTGCAGGCCGGCCGGCCGCAGCGGGGCCAGCAGGGTCAGGAAAACAGCGAAGCCCGCAAGCAGATCGACAAGCTCGGCGAGATCCTGCGCGATCAGCAGAAGCTGATGGAAGAAACCTTCCGCCTCGATCAGCAGCTCAAGGACCGTATGCAGCGTGGCGAATCCGATATGGGCGAAAACGATCCGCTGCTCGACGAGATGATGCCGGGAGAGAATGGCGAGCCGCAGGATCAGCAACAAGGGCAGCAAGGCCAGGGCCAGCAAGGTCAGGGCCAGCAACCTTCCGACCAGATGACCGCCGAGCAGCTCAGGGAAGCGCTGAAACAGTTGCGCGCCCAGCAGGATGCGCTCGGCAAGCAGCTCGGCGAATTGCAGAAGAAACTCGGCGAAATGGGCATGAAGCCCGGTCCAGGCTTCGGCCAGGCTCAACGCGAGATGGATGGCGCCGGCCGCGAACTCGGCCAGGGCCGCGGCGACACGGCCGTCGAGAACCAGGGCCGCGCGCTTGAAGCCCTTCGCCAGGGCGCCCGCGACATGATGAACCAGATGATGCAGGCGCAACGGGGCCAGCAGGGACAGGGCCCGAACGGCCAGGTCGGCCAGGGCGATCAGAACGGCCGCGATCCGTTGGGACGGCCACGCATGAGCAACGGCTATATCGACAATGACGGCGTGAAGGTGCCTGACGAAATCGACGTTCAGCGCGCACGCGAAATTCTCGATGCGATTCGCGAGAAGCTCGGCAACAATCCGCCACAGGAAATGGAACGGCGGTATCTCGAACGGCTTCTGGACATCCAGTAAGCCTCATACCGCCGTCAAAGATAGGCGCGCGCTTTAAGCGACAAGCGCCCGGGCGACGGCCTTGCGTATATCGGGAAGCGCAAATGGCTTGGCGACGACGTCGATGATTTTTTCTGCAAGATCGTCGGCGCGCTCGCGCTGCTCGGCATAGCCGGTCATCAGCAAAATCTTCAAAGCGGGGAAGGCGTCCTTCGCCTGATGAGCGAGTTCGATGCCGTCCATCACGGGCATGCGGATGTCCGACAGCAGCAGATCATAGACCCCGTCCTTCAGCTTCTCCAGCCCCTCGGCGCCGTCAGCCGCCTCATCGGTCTCGTGACCGTCGAGCCGCAAGGCCCGGGCTACGAAAGACCGCAGGGAATCCTCGTCTTCCGTAATCAGAATTCTTGCCATATGTGCATTGCTCCGTCTTCAGCCCCGCGACGGAAATCACCAGACTTTCCTTTTCGATCGGTAAAGATGGCGAAGCGATGGACGAGATGGTTAACAACCCGTCTTCACGCGGCAATGACGCGATGCCCGCATTCCTCAGGCGTCGCCGGTCACCACGCCGACGAAGGGCAGTTCGCGAAACGCATAGGCAACGTCCATGCCGTAGCCGACGACGAAGTAATCGGGACATTCGAAGCCGACATAGTCGGCCTCCAGCTTTTCCTTGCGCTTGACCCGCTTGTCGAGCAGCACGGCGATCGTCACGTTGCGCGCGCCACGTTCGAAGAGCAGCTCCTTGGCAAACAGCAGCGTCCGGCCGGACTCGAGAATATCGTCGATCAGGAGGACGTCTCGGCCATGCACGTCGCTATCGATATCCTTGACGATGCGCACGCCCTGCGAAACCGTGCCGGTACCGTAACTCGACAGCGTGATGAACTCGACCTCGGGAGCAAGCCCGGTGTCGTGCAGGGCGCGGATCAGGTCGGCGGCGAAGATGAAGGAGCCCTTGAGCACGGCAATGACGAGCAGGTCCTTGGTCGGGCCGTTGGCGATCTCCCGCGCCATCGCATGATTGCGCTCCGCGATCTGCTCGGCGGTGAAGAGCGGCTCGATATTTTTTCCGCGCACGACAGGCATAAAGGCTTGCTCCATGAAAAGAAGGGTAAGCCGTTAGCACATATGCGCGCCTGAAACAGCCTCGCCGATCATGAAATCAACGGGATTGGCGCATCTTGTGGCGGAAAGCCATTACGAATCCGGTCATTTCTACGGCAGGAAGGAAAGCCGGACCTCCGGCAATTTTCCGCCGGCGTGCTGGACTCGGGCCGAAAAGCCACGGCTTTGGCCGTCGTAGATGACGTCGGCGGGCGGATCAATGACGACGCTTGCCGTCAGCCGTTCGTCGGCCACCAGATCGGCGCGGATCGGATGCACCGTCTGCGTCGTGCCGCTGTCGTTTTCGATGATGCCGTTGACGACGAGCACACGCATGCCGTTCGCATCGCGCGGCGTCACGGTGACATGGGTGAAATGCAGCGGCGCTCCGGAGGAGGCGCCCGCGGCGGAAAGGCCGGAAAAGCCGCCTGCGAGGCCGAAAACGAGCACGGCGAGCGCCAGTACCAGCACCGCGAAGCTGCGCAGCGACGCCCGCTGCAGCCAGGATTCCGCCCTTCGCAGAGCGGAAGCAGCCATCGCCGGCAGGAGCGGCGGCCGTGCGGCGCGCGCAGCCGCCATGCGCCTGCCGTTGTCGTTATGGATCCTGGGGCTGAAGTCCTTCGGCCGGGCTTTGCCGACCGTCACGAATTCGGCGTCGGAAACATCAGCAGGACGTGTTGAACGATACTGGCGGCGTGCGGATTCGGGCGGCAGGAAATCATAGGCCTGGCCCGGTGTCCGGCGGCTGAAGGAGGATGCTTCCACGGTGGCTGCCTCGCAGATGTCCACATGGTTTCGCTGCCGCAAGAAATCTTGGCATTGAAACGAATCCTCCTCAGTCGTAAATTTTAATGGTTAATGCTTCGCAAAGATTGCCATCAAACGGGCGTCTTTCCGGCAAAATTTACCGGCTGTTAACGGTGTTGGTTAACAAGTCGCGCGGTGAAACCAAGAACAGACTGAGCTGCCCGTTGATCCACTTCGAGAATGTCGGTTTGCGCTATGGTATGGGCCCGGAAATCCTCCGGGACCTGACCTTCGACATTCCGAAGAAATCCTTTCAGTTCCTGACGGGCCCATCCGGTGCCGGCAAGACCTCGCTGCTGCGGCTGCTCTTCATGTCGCTGCAGCCGACACGTGGCCTGATCCGCATGTTCGGGCGCGACATTTCCGAAATTCCCCGGCCGGAACTGCCGCTGCTGCGGCGGCGCGTCGGCATCGTCTTCCAGGATTTCCGCCTGCTCGACCATCTCACGACCTATGAAAACGTCGCTTTGCCCTTGCGGGTGCGCGGCAAGGAGGAAAGCTCCTACAAAACCGATGTTCTGGAACTCTTGAAATGGGTCGGGCTCGGCGAACGCATCAACGTGCTGCCGCCGGTCCTCTCCGGCGGGGAGAAGCAGCGCGCCGCTATCGCCCGGGCGCTGATGGACCGGCCGGAGGTCCTGCTGGCCGACGAGCCGACGGGCAATGTCGACCCGCCGATGGCGAGGCGCCTGCTCAATCTTTTCCTCGAACTCAATCGGCTTGGTACGGCTGTCGTCATCGCCACCCATGACCTGACGCTGATGGAACAGGTGGAAGCCCGCCGTATGATCCTCTCGGAGGGGCATCTCGATATCTATGACTGAGCCCCCGTCCAGGAACCGAGAGAAGGCGTCGGCCCAGCCTGCCGCCCAGCAGAAGCGGCCGGAAATGCGCGTGCGCCCGACCGCGCCGATCCTGCCGCCCTCCAATATCCAGGGCAACGCCCTGATGGTGGTCATATCGATCATGGCCTTTCTCGCCTGCCTGACGCTCGGCGGCGTCAGCATGGTGCGTTCGACGGCGGCAAGCTGGGAGAGTCAGATCTCCCGCGAGATCACCATCCAGATCAAGCCGGACGACAATCTCGATATGGAAAAGGCGCTGACGCAGGCACGCGACCTGGCGCTGACCTTCGTCGGCACCAAGAGTGGCCAGATCGTCGACGAAGCGGCCACCGCCCGGTTGCTCGAACCCTGGCTCGGGCCCGGTCTCGATCTCAAGGATTTGCCTGTTCCCCGTCTCGTCGTCATCACGATCGACGAAAACAATCCGCCGGATTTCGATGCGATGCGGGGCCTCCTGAAGGACAGCATCCCGCAGGCGAGCCTTGACGATCACCGCACCTGGGTCGACCGGCTGGTTTCCATGGCGCACACGACGGTGCTGATCGGCACCGGCGTCCTGCTCCTGGTTTTCTCGGCCATGGTGCTGACCGTCGTCTTCGCCACGCGCGGCGCGCTGTCGGGCAACCGGCACATCGTCGAAGTGCTGCATTTCGTCGGCGCCGAAAGCTCCTTCGTCGCCACTGAATTTCAGAAGCATTTTCTGAAGATCAGCCTCAAGGGCTCAGCGATCGGCAGCGCGCTTGCCGCTCTTTTCTTCGCTAGCGCCGGCTTCTGGCAGAGCCGCACGCTGGCTACACCGGAAACCGATCAGGCAACGGCGCTGTTTGGCACCTTTTCCGTTGGTGTACTCGGTTATGCCGGCATTTTCGCGACGATGATCGTCATCGCGCTCTTGACGACCGTCACGGCGCGGCTGACCGTCATGCGGACGATCTATGAAATCGATACATTGCGTTCGGACCCGACGCGCACCGACGGCATCGCAAGTTGATCGTGCCATGCCGTTTTATCGTGAAAGCGTCTGTTCCGCGCCGCAATCAGCGTATAATCACGATTCATGACCATGGGCGATACGACACGCAATCCGATTCGGCAGGACCCGGAGCTTGATCGTCCGGCGGGCCTGCCGCCGCGGCGCGGCCTGATCCGCCGCCTGCTGCGCTGGGGCGGCTTTGGCTGCGTTCTGGCAATCGCCCTGGTGTTCGGCGGCTTCCTGCGGTTTGCCGATTCCGTAACCACGCTCAAGCCCCCGGTCGAGCCTAAGGCGGACGCGATCGTCGTGCTGACCGGCGGCTACCAGCGCATCGACCAGGCCGTGGAATTGCTGCAGAAGGGGGCGGGCAAACGACTGCTGATCTCTGGTGTCCACCCGACGACGACGCCGGCGCAGATTCGCAAGATGACGCAAGGCTCGGCCGATCTTTTCTCCTGCTGCGTCGATATCGGCCATGATGCGATAGACACGATCGGCAACGCCGAGGAAACCTCCAACTGGATCCACGCCAGGGGATACAGAAGCGTTCTCGTCGTCACGAACAATTATCACATGCCGCGCAGCCTCGCAGAACTCTCCTATGTCGATCCGGACATCGAGTTCATCCCCTATCCGGTGGTCAATTCGGATTTGAAGACCCGCAACTGGTTTACCGACCCGAACGCGATGCGGGTCATGCTCGCCGAATATGCAAAGGTGCTGTTAGCAGGCGCCCGCAACATCACCGGCTTCGGCCGTCACACCGGACTGCGCTCGGCAAGCGTATCCGCCTCAGACTGAGCTTTTACATCGAGGCAGCATCAAACGCTTTTTATGACCGGCAATATCGTGTAGGCCGGTCGCATGAGCCTGCCTCGGGATAATTTCATGATCGCCCTGCGTTCCGTCCTCTTCAACACGATCTTCTACGCCAATCTCATCATCCGGATGATCGTGCTCTCGCCCTATTATTTTGTGGTGCCGCGGCTTAAGGCCTATGCGATCCCAAAGAATTGGGCGCGCTCCAACCATTGGCTGATGCGCATGATCGTCGGCACGACCTTCGAGATCGAGGGGCTGGAGAATCTGCCTGAGGGCAGTTTTATCCTGGCGCCGAAGCATCAGTCCTTCTGGGACACCTATGCGCTGCTGCCCAATCTCAAGGACCCGGTCTACATCCTGAAGCGCGAGCTGATGTGGATTCCGCTCTTTGGCTGGTATGCGAAGAAGCAGCGGATGATCCCGGTCGACCGCGGCGCCCGCGGCAAGGTGATGGTGGAAGTGCTGAAACGCACCAGGGATGAGCTCTCGACCGGCCGTCAGCTGATCATCTATCCTGAAGGTACCCGCCGCCCGCCGGGTGCGGAGCCGGTCTATAAATACGGCATCGCCCGCATGTACCGCGATCTTGGCATTCCCGTCGTGCCGGTTGCCATGCATCCCGGCCTCTTCTGGCCGCGGCGGAGCGTCCGCCGTTATCCCGGCCATTTCAAGGTCAGGATCTTGCCGCCGATCATGCCGGGAATGGATCCGGATGCTTTCTTCGCTCATCTGATCGAGGTCACGGAGCGGGCGAGCGACGAGCTCCTCATCGATACCGTCGACCGCAATCCGCATCTGCCATTGCCGCCGACAGCGGTCGCTCGGCTGACCGAGTTGCGCAAAGTGAGGGCGGCGACGGCCTGATCAGCCGGCCCGCAGCCGCTCCACCTCATTGCCGACCTGCTCCAGCCACGGGTCGCGAATGCCCATCTGTTTCAGGTGCGCAAGCGTGTTGAAGACATAGGCATCGTTCGGGCCTGACTGCCCCCTGGCCTCGTTCACCACCCGCGCGGCCGCAAGCGCATCGAGAGTACCGGCATATTGCTCGTGGTCGCGATCAGCGATGTAGGTAACCGCTTCCGTTCGGCGACCGCCGTCAAACTGCAGCCGAACCCGGCGCTCGAGATAGACATTGGTGACGAGTTCGCGGGCGCGGAGATAATCGATCACCTCGTCCCATTTGTGCGCCGAAATACGGAACGCCATGCCGCGGCAAGCTCCACCCCTGTCGAGGCCGAGAACCAGGCCGGGATTGTCGCGCGTGCCGCGATGGACGAAGGATCGGACGCACAGCGAACGCCGGTAACCATGCACCAGAGCTTCTGCCCGCTCCAGGAACTCGAAGCCCGGATTCCACATCAGCGAGCCGTAGCCAAACACCCAAAATTCGTCCATATCGCACGCCAGACCGGAATCACTTTGCGATTCACCATTGGAGAACATCATGGCAGCGTCAAGCCGATCCGGCAGCAGCCAAACCGGCAACAGCAAGAAATTCTGGTTGCTGGGCGGAGGCATCCTCCTGGTGATCGCGCTTTATACCGGCGGCTGGTTCTATGCCGCATCGGCTTTGAAAACGACGGTGCTGAAAGCAATCGCGCCGCGCGATCCGGCAGGCGTCACCGGCGAATGCTCCGATATCGAATTCCGCGGCTATCCCTTCCGCATCGGTCTGTTCTGCTCCAAGGTCGATGTCGACGACAATGTCAACGGCGTCTCCGCCACCTTCGGCGCATTGCGCTCCGCCGCACAGGTCTATGCGCCGAGCCATATCGTCTGGGAGCTCGATTCACCGGCCGAAATCCGCACCACAAACGGCCTTTCGGTCTCTGCCCAATGGGCGAATCTGCAGGCGAGCCTGACGACCAAGCTGCAGGGCGTTGATCACAGCTCCACCGTCATCGAAGGCCTGAAGGCGACGGCGATCTCCTCCTATACCGGTCAGACCATCAGCTTCGATGCGGCTCGCACCGAAATTCACCTGCGCCAAAACGGTGCCGATCTCGACGGCGCAATCTCGGTGCAGGATGCGAACACCGCGATCAAGGACTGGCCGCAGCTCTTCCCGAAACTCTCCGCCAGTATCGATCTCACGATCGCCGGCAAGGCCGGCCTGATCGACGGCAGCGACCCGAACGGCCTCAATGGTTCTGCCGGCGAACTGCGTCGCATCGTTGCCGACATCGGCGACGGCAAGGTGATGACGCTCACCGGCCCCTTTTCCTTCGACGAGCAAGGCTTTCTCTCCGGGAAGTTCAAGCTGGAAATTGAACGGCTCGGCCCCTGGGGCGACAGCCTCAAACAGGCTTTCCCGGATCTTGCCCCGACCGTCAGCACGGCGACGAAGATGCTGAAGGCGCTGGCCGGCGGTAGAGACAAGGTCTCAGTCGATCTCGTCGTCGATCGCGGCAATGCCACCGTCAGCGGCTTCATTCCACTCGGTCAGATCCCGCCGATCTAATCAATCCGTTTGGTGAAGAACACCTCCGGCACCGATTGCAGGCCCGGCAGCTCGATCGCGCCGGTTTCGGTAAATCCGTTGCGGCGATGCCAGTCCTGCGGCCGGCTCTCATCGCATTCGCTCGACGTCATCAGCAGCCGGGCGCCCTCGCGGCGCATCGCCTCTTCCCAAGCAAGAAACAACGCGGTGCCGACGCCCGACCGGCGGTGGCCGGGCAGAACACGGATCATTTCCATATAGGGAACCCTGCCCCAAAAGCGGGAGAACCGCAGGAATCCGACGATCTCGCCGGCCTCCTTAGCAACGAGATATTCGCCGAGCGCCACGCATCGCGATACCCACGCCTTGCCGGCACTGGCATCCTCGCGAGCCAGCCAGTCGATATCCGCCTGACTTGCGCTCGCCACCTCCACCATCGCGAGAGTCTACTTCTTATCCAGCGCGTGGGGGCGGCCGAAATCGGGGGCGTCGACATCCTGGCCGGCCTGGACGATCGAGCGGCGGATGGCGCGCGTGCGGGTGAAGAGTTCAAAAATCTTGTCGCCCTCGCCCCAGCGAATCGCGCGCTGCAGATAGGCGAGATCCTCCGAAAACCGCGCCAGCATTTCGAGGATCGCATCGCGATTGTGCAGGCAGACGTCGCGCCACATCGTCGGGTCGGAAGCGGCAAGACGGGTGAAATCGCGAAAGCCGGAGGCCGAATATTTGATGACCTCGGACTCCGTCACCGTCTCCAGATCGTCGGCGGTGCCGACGATGTTGTAGGCGATGATATGCGGCAGGTGCGAGACGATCGCGAGCACCTTGTCGTGATGCTCCGCATCCATCTCGTCGACCTTGGATCCGAGCGCTTCCCAGAAGCCGCGCAGCCGCTTCAGCGCCGTCTCGTCGGTGCCGGCAACCGGCGTGAAGATGCACCAGCGGCCTTCGAAGAGGCCGGGGAAACCGGCATCCGGGCCGGATTTTTCCGTGCCGGCCAGCGGATGGCCGGGAATGAAATGCACAGTGTCAGGCATATGCGGCTGCATCTGCGCGATGACGGACGCTTTGGTGGAGCCGACATCGGTAACGATAGCGCCCGGCTTCAGGCTGCCGGCGATTTCCTTCGCCACGCTTTCCGAAGCGCCGACCGGCACCGAGACGATGATGAGGTCGGCATCTCGAACAGCATCGGCAGAAGAGGTCGTGTAATGGTCGCCGAGACCGAGCTCTTCGGCGCGCTTCAATGTCTCGGCGCTGCGTGTCGCCACGACGATTTCCTTGGTCAGGCCGAGCCGCCGGATGTCGTGGGCAAGCGAAGAGCCAATCAGGCCGATGCCGATCAGCGCGATGCGATCGAACAGCACGCTCATGCCTGCCGTCCCATGAACTCACGCAGCGTTGCGATGACGCCGTGATTGGCCTCCTCGGGACCGATGCTCATCCGCAGTGCATTGGAAAAGCCGTAGCTGCGCACAGCGCGCAGGATGTAACCGCGGCTCGTCAGGAGCTCGTCGGCATCGGCCGCGCGCTTTCCGTCGACGGCAGGAAAATGAATGAGGACGAAATTGGCGACGGAGGGCGTCACTTTCAGCCCGATCGCTTCGAGAGCCTCCGTGAGCGTCTCCACCCACATCTGGTTGAAAGAGACGGCCTGCTGGACGAAGGCCTGGTCGCGGATAGCCGCGGCACCGGCGGCGATCGCGGCCGCATTCAGGTTGAACGGAGCGCGGACACGGTTCACGGCGTCGACGATCTCCGCGGGCGCATACATCCAGCCCACGCGCAGAGCCGCAAGACCGTAGGCCTTCGAAAAGGTGCGGGTCATCACCACGTTGGAACTGGATGATACGACCTCGATGCCGGCTTCATAATCGTTGCGGCGCACATATTCGGCATAGGCCGCATCGAGCACGAGCACGACGTGTTTCGGCAGGCCGGCCTGCAGACGGCGGATTTCGCTGACGGGAACGTATGTCCCGGTGGGGTTGCCGGGATTGGCGATGAAGACGATCTTCGTCCTTTCCGTCACCGCTGCCAGGATCGCGTCGACGTCGACCGTATAGTCCTTCTCCTTGACGACGACGGGCGTGGCGCCCGTGCCCATGATCTGGATCTTGTAGACGAGGAAGCCGTGCTCGGTGATGATGCCTTCGTCGCCGGCGCCCAGATAGACATGGCACAGCAGGCCGAGCAGCTCGTCGGAACCGTTGCCGCAGAGGATATTTGCCGGATTGAGGCCATGCACAGCGGCGATTGCCTCGCGCAGTTCGATCGCCTGCCCGTCGGGATAACGTCCCAGATTGTCGGCAGCTGCCTTGACGGCCTCGATCGCCTTCGGGCTGGCGCCGAGCGGCGTCTCGTTGGAGGAGAGCTTGTAGACGCGGGCGACACCCGGTGCATGTTCCTTGCCCGGCACATAGGATGCGATATCGAGAATACCGGGACGCGGAACGGGCTTGCTCATCTCAACGCTCATGGTCGACCTTGGATTTTCCGGAAAATGACCAAGTGGCATTAAAGCGGAATGTGATTGTTGTCGAGAGGTATGGGCGTGACACAATCGGAAGGAGAATGCCTGCCTGCTATTCATCTGTTACGTGCTGTCGGAACGCCGTGCGGCGCGAGAACGGGCACGAAGACGCGGCGGGAGGCACGGGCGGCGACTGGCAACCCCTGATAGAGCCGCTTCTGCGCCTCGACGATGATGACACCCGAAAAAGCCGGCCATAAGGTGCGGCCGATCCGCTCGAAGGCGCGGCGAAGGCGCAGGATGGTCCTGAGTTTCGAGGGCGGAAAGAACAACGCTTCGGCGGTCGCACCCGGCGTGAAGTTCGTCTCGCGCAGCAAATGCGTCAGCTGACCGCGGGAATAGGGCCGGCCCGAACCGAAGGGCGTGTGTTCCATGCGGGCCCAGACCCCGCGCCGGTTCGGCACCACGATAACAAGCCGCCCGCCCGGCGCCAGCACCCGCCAGAGCTCCTTCAGCGTCTCGCGCGGGCTTTCCGCGAACTCGAGCGAATGCACCATCAGCACCCGATCGATCGAGGAATCCGGCAGCGGCAGTTCCTCATCGAAAATCAGCGTCGTCGACGACAGCGAGCCCATCGGCCAGTTCACTGCGCCCTGTCCGGCCGGCATGAAGGCGAAGGTGCGTTCGGTATCGGCCTGGAAGCGATCGAGAAAAGGCACGGCATAACCGAGCCCGACGAGACGCTCCTGCGGCAGGCGCACCCAGAGCGACGAGAGCGCCATGGCGATCGACTGCTCGGCAAGACGCCCGAGGTCGGAATGATAGAACTGACGTAGGTCGACGATATCGGCGTGCATTGCGATAAATGTTATCAGCGGGCGGTTGGACTTCAAGGCCGGACTCTCTACATTCCCGCGAGAGTCGTGGGACAAGGGATTGTTTGAAGATGAAACCTTTGGAATTAGACGTTTTTCTCTGCCGCACCGACAATTTCGGCGTGCTCGTGCACGATCCGGAGACGGGATTTACCGCGGCGATCGATGCGCCGGAGGAGGCGCCGATCCTGGAAGCGGCGACGCGGCGCGGCTGGAAGATCACCCACATCTTCACCACGCATCACCACACCGATCACGTCGCCGCAAACCTGGCGCTGAAGGAGCAGTTCGGCTGCGAGATCATCGGCCCGATCAACGAGGCCATCGCCATTCCCGGTCTCGACCGGACGATGGCCGATGGCGACAGCTTCCTTTTCGGCGATCACACGGTCAAGATCATCGAGACCCCCGGTCACACCGCCGGTCACATCTGCTATCACTTCGTCGACGATAAGCTGCTCTTTGCCGCCGATACGCTATTTGCGCTCGGTTGCGGCCGCCTTTTCGAACGTCCCGCCGCCGACATGTGGCATTCCCTGCAGAAGCTCGCCGTGCTGCCGGACGAGACCGCCGTCTATTTCGGCCACGAATATACATTGTCCAACGCCCGCTTCGCACTGACTGTCGACCCCGACAATGAGCGCCTGAAAAGCCGCGCCGCCGAGATCGAAGCCCTGCGCGCCGAAGGCAAATTCACCGTCCCGACGACGCTCGGGCTGGAAAAGGAAACGAACCCGTTTCTGCGCGCCGCCGATCCCGCGATCCGCCGCAATCTGATCATGGAAGGCAAGACGAATGAGGAGGTCTTTGCCGAGATCCGCAAGCGCAAGGACAATTTTTAATGTCGCCTGAGGAGATCATTCGCGAGCTCGGCATGCAGCCGCATCCCGAAGGCGGCTGGTACGTTGAGACATTTCGCGACACGGCGGGTGGAGAGCGCGGCCATTCGACGGCGATCTATTATCTGCTGACAAAGGGACAGCGTTCGCACTGGCATCGCGTCCATGACGCGGTCGAGGTCTGGCATTATTATGCCGGTGCGCCGCTGGCGCTGCACCGCTCGCAGGACGGGATGGCAAGCGAGACGCTGACGCTCGGAACCAACCTTGCCGCCGGCGAGCGGCCGCAGGCGATCATTCCCGCCAGTTGGTGGCAATCCGCCGAACCACTCGGCGATTTCACCCTGGTCGGCTGCACTGTCTCGCCCGGCTTCGAATTTTCGAGCTTCGAGATGGCGCCGGCGGATTGGAAACCCGGAGGCTGAGACTTACTCCGCTGCCGCAGACTGCGCCGGAATTTTGCGGCGGAACATTTCCTGGGCGGCGAGCACCGCTCCACCGGTGACGAGCAGGCAGGCGAGAGCAATGCGCCAGCTCGGCTCCGTAAATCCGAACAGCGTCAGGATGAGCGTCGAAAGCAGCGGCGCGGCATAACTTGCCGCGCCGAGAATCTGGATATCGCCATTCTTGACGCCGTAATCCCAGGCATAGAAGGCCGCCCCCACCGGAAAGAGGCCGAGCCCGACGACGGCAACCCATTCGACGCTGGTTTCCGGCCAGACAGTCGCCTCCAGGCCGAGATGGCTGAAGAAGGACAGGATGGAGGTCGCAAGGCAGAAGCCGGTGACGACATCTGTGGAGACAGCCTCGAAACGCCGTGTCAGCAGAGAATAGCCCGACCATGTGAACGCGCAGAGGAAGGCCGCGCCATAACCGACCGCGTAGGCGCCGTCGAAATCGATGCCGTTGCGGCCGACGATCAGGAAGGTGCCGCAAAGCCCCGCAAGCGCGCCCGCCACGTGATACCAGCGCAACCGTTCGCCCGGCAGCAGCGCCGAGCCGACCACGATCAACAACGGCCAGAGATAGGCGATCAGTCCCGCCTCCACCGCCGGCGCATTCCTCAGCGCCGTGAAATAGAGGAAATGATAGCCGAACAAGCCTGCAATACCTGTTATCCAGACCTTTGGCGGCTGCTTCAGCAACGCCAGCCGCGCCGGATTGAGGACAAGCATGACAAGGCCGGGAATGCTGCCGATCGCAAAGCAGACGGCCGAAAGCTGGAAGGGCGGCATCTTGCCGGAGCCGGCCGTCAACAGCGCCAGGAACGACCACATCAGAATGGCCGTAAAACCGATGGTCGTCGCGCGAAACTTCACCTGTCCCCCTTTACGGAGGCGAAAGCTCCGTCAACTGACGCTGCCATATTTGATGGCGGTGATCGTCACCATTCCATACTCGGTTGGAATGCGCACATAAACGGGAGCGTATACATTGGCCGCGTCAGACTTGGCAAACCAGATTTCCATGCGGTCGCTCTTGCTGAGATAGTCGATGTCCTTGCGGCCCTTTTTGTAGCCGGAGCGCGGCACGAAACGCACGCCGCAGACGACCGCCTTGCCCTTGAAGCCATCGGTCTTGAAATCCTCGTCGCCTTTCGGCGAAAGCACCAGGTCCATGCGCGTCTCGCCGTCGAAGATCGGCAGCGTCTGCGCACAGACCTTGGTATCCCCGGTGAAAACAAGGCCGGAGATCGGATCGAGCACCGAACGCATGTCGCCCGGCGTGACGTCGATCCAGTTCTTCGGCCGTTTCGGCGGCGGCGTCGTTGTCGCAGAGATGATGTTGCCGTTGCGGTAACTGACCTCGTAGACGCGGGCCTTCTTGCCGCTCTTGTAATAGAGCGAATATTTCAGCGCCTGCAGCCGATCATTACGGACGACGCCGGTGACGCTGGTCTTTGCCGAGATCGTCTTGACGAGATCTGCAAGGCCGGCGGATTTGATATCGCCGGCGATCTTGTAAGAGTGATCATCCTCGATCTGCGTCAGAAACGCGGCGCGCGCGATCGGCAGGCCGGCAAGCGTCACCCGATAGACCGTCTGATGCTGGATTTCGGCCGCCGATGCCGGTATGGCAAGGAGTGCGGCGATAGCCGAAATGAAAATGCGTCTGCCCGAGTGAGCCATGAGTGAAGCCTTGTCTTGCCGCGCGCCGGCAGCCCTGCCGAGCGCTCTATACTCCTGCCGCAAAGGGAAGAAAACAGCAGCTTTTTGACAGAATTGCGGGAAAGGCCAAGGTTTGGCTTGACGCGCGCAGCCTCTCTGACTATAGAACCGCAACTTTCCAATCATGCCTGTTGGATTGCGAGCTCGGTTTTGCCGGGGATTGCAATTCGATGGCCCGAGAAAAACAAGAATAGGTGTTCAATGTCCCGCGTGTGCGAATTGACCGGCAAGGCCGTCCTGACTGGTAACAATGTCAGCCATGCCAACAACAAGACCAAGCGCCGGTTCCTGCCGAACCTGTGCCAGGTAACGCTGATCTCCGACGCTCTCAATCAGCGTTATCGTCTTCGCGTTTCGGCTGCGGCTCTTCGCTCCGTCGAACATCGTGGCGGCCTTGATGCCTTCCTGATCAAGGCCAGCGAAAACGAACTGTCGATGCGCGCTCGTCTGCTGCGCCGTCAGATCGTCAAGAAGACCGCCGAAGCCGCTGCTGCGTAAGCTTCTGCCTTTCTTTGATACGGCTTCAAAAGGCTTGAACGGATAATACCGGACAAGCCTTTTGCTTTGCCTGAGCACTCCAACTGGTGGCATCACCCAGGATAAAAAAATGCTGAAGACGCGCTACACCATTGCCTATGTCGCCCTGATGACGCTTGTCGTCGTCGCCTCCAACTTCCTCGTCCAGTTTCCGCTGAACGTTGAAGTCGCCGGTGTCAACCTGGCCGACATCCTGACCTGGGGCGCCTTTTCCTATCCGATCGCCTTCCTGATCACCGATCTGACCAACCGCCAGTTCGGCCCGCAGGCAGCCCGCAAGGTCGTTTTTGCCGGCTTCGTGGTCGGCGTCACGCTGTCCTTCTTCACCTCGGTGCCGCGCATCGCCATCGCCTCCGGCTCGGCCTATCTCGCCGGCCAATTGCTCGATATCGCCGTCTTCAACCGGCTTCGCCGCCAGGCCTGGTGGCGCGCGCCGCTCTTCGGCTCGCTGATCGGTTCGGCGCTCGACACGGTGATGTTCTTCTCGCTGTCCTTTGCTGCCTTTTTGGTCTTCCTCGGCCCGAACGAGCCCTTTGCGCTCGAAGCAGCGCCTGTCCTCGGCATCTTCGCCGCCGAGGCCCCGCGCTGGATTTCCTGGGCGATCGGCGATTTCGCCGTCAAGATGATCGTCGGCCTCATCATGCTGCTGCCCTATAGCGCGCTCATGAACGTGCTGCGGCCGATGCAGCCCGCACGCGTCAGCTAAAGCCTTTCAACGGCGCTGCCGGACCGCGCCGGCGGCGATTGCGGGATGCAGCAGAACCTCTGCAACCAGATCATCGATCTCTCGTGACGAATCGAGCCGCAACACCGGGGCCGTCTGCGTTTCCAACCATTGCTCATGCGCCGCAAGACTGCGGCGTTCCGGACCGGCCGTGTCGTAACTTGCCGCCCATTCCATGAATTCCCCGCTTTTGATTTCCATATCGCCGCCAGGCCCGATCCTGTCTCCATAGCGGGCGATCTCCCGCGCGCGGATCCGCGCCATCCGCAGCTCCGGCTCGATCCTGAGAAACACGACCAGATCATAGAACGGCTCGATCTGCCTCGCCCATTTCAGCGCCGATCCGGATAGGATCCAGCCGTCATGCCGCGCCGCTTCTGCCAGCAGCAGCCTTATGCGTTCTTCTGCGTCCCGCGGCGTCGTGAATGGCGGGTCGGTCGGCAGCCAAAAGAAATCGTCGGTATCGAGATGGGCGATATCAAGCCGTTCGGCAAGCGTATGGCCGAGCGATGTCGTACCGGAACCGGAGGCACCCATGATATGAATGTGCACCATGACTGTCCCTCCGAAAGCTGCTCTCGATGCGACAATGGGATACCCGAGGCATGTGACGTCAATCTGACGCCGCGCTGAGCAAGTGGCTGTCGGAGAGCCGGAATTCCAGCATCAGATTGCGCTGCAGGATCGAGTGGTTGTCGTCCGACACCATAATGACATGGGTCGTGCCGTCGGCGGCCTGGAACACGTCAAGCCCCTCCATATTGTCGATCTGCGAATTGAAATTGCCTTCGATCAGCAATTCGCCATCGACGACGGCACCCGGCCGGATATCGGCACCTTTGATGCGCCGAAGTCGCATGCCGATACCTTCGGCCATGTTGAACCGGCGCTCCAGGAGCAGCAGGTCGCCGTCCGGCAGGAAGGCGCCGTCGGTTACGTCGAAGCTGCCGTCGCGTTTGATCGAGAACAGCCCTTTCAGCGGGCCGCTGAGAACGGCCGCCATCCGGTTGCCCTCGCTGTCGAGACCGCGCTCGGAGACAATGACCACGCCGCCCTTCAACGGACTGGAGGCGGGTGCCACGGCTATGGTTTCGATACCGCGATTGTCGCTCAGCATCTTGCGCGGGATGAGGATCGGCAGGGTCGCGATCGCGCGCGATGCGGCAAAGCCGGGATCGGGATAAACGTCGACGCGATGATTTTGCTCGAAAGAGACCAATATCCGGTCGCCGTCGAGAGCCACGCCCTCGGCATCCATATAGCCCTTGCCCTCGAGGCTGCGGCCGGCGCGGTTCTTCATCGGGGTGATCTCGACCTGAGAAAGGCCCGAAAGCCTGCCCTTGGCATCGCGCTCGATGCTGCCGGTCAGCCACTGGCCGGTATCGAGCACGACGATGAAGTGTTTCTGGTCCGGCCGGAAACGGATGGAGGAAAGCGAGCCGAACAGCGCTCGGCTGGAAACCATCTCCAGCCCGCCGAGAAATTCCAGCGATCCGAACGTCGTCTCCGACGATCCGATCCTGAAATCGGTAATTTGCCGGCTAATGATGGGTATTTCGTCCCCGGCCATCGCCGCGGAAGCGCCTTCTGCCAGGCAGAGCAAGACCGATGCCGCACGGCAGAGGCGCTTAACCATCATTCCACCTGTTTCCTTGCAGGAGCGTCAGCCGGCACGGCTTAACCGGCCGCCGCGCGGCTGGGCGGCGGATTGATCTTCGAAAAGCGAGGCAAGCTGTTCGGTCATCGCCCCGGCAAGCTCGTCCGCATCGACGATCGTCACGGCGCGGCGATAGTAGCGAGTCACGTCGTGACCGATGCCGATCGCCAGCAATTCGACAGGCGAGCGCGTCTCGATCTGCTCGATGACGGCGCGCAGATGCCGCTCGAGATAATTGCCCGGATTGACCGACAGCGTCGAATCGTCGACCGGCGCCCCGTCTGAAATCATCATCAGAATGCGGCGCTGCTCGCGCCGCGCGAGCAGGCGGTTATGCGCCCAGATCAGCGCCTCGCCGTCGATATTTTCCTTGAGCAGGCCTTCGCGCATCATCAGCCCGAGATTGGCGCGTGCGCGCCGCCACGGCGCGTCGGCCGATTTGTAGATGATGTGGCGCAGGTCGTTGAGACGACCCGGCGTCTGCGGCTTGCCGCCGGCGAGCCAGGTTTCACGCGCCTGCCCGCCCTTCCAGGCCTTTGTCGTAAAGCCGAGAATCTCGACCTTGACGCCGCAGCGCTCCAGCGTGCGGGCGAGAATGTCGGCGCAGGTGGCGGCAACCGTGATCGGCCGGCCGCGCATGGAGCCGGAATTGTCGATGAGCAGCGTGACGACGGTGTCGCGGAACTGCGTGTCGCGCTCCATCTTAAAGGAGAGCGGCTGCATCGGATCGATGATGATGCGCTGCAGCCGGGCCGTATCGAGATAGCCCTCCTCCAGATCGAAATCCCAGGAGCGGTTCTGCTGCGCCATCAACCGGCGCTGCAGCCGGTTGGCGAGACGCCCGACCGCGCCCTGCAGATGCGCCAGCTGCTTGTCGAGGAAGGCGCGCAGGCGCTCCAGCTCGGAGGCGTCGCAGAGTTCCTCCGCGGTGATGATCTCGTCGAACTCTTCGGTATAGACGTGATAATCGACCTTTTCGTTGAAATCGGCAAAAGGCGTGTTCGGACGGCGGGTCTCGCCCGGCGTTTCCGAATCGTCCTCACCCTCTTCCATCATGTCGTCGTCGGAGATTTCGGCGCCCTCGGTCTCGCCGTCCTCCATCTGCTCGTCGGAGACTTCACTGTCCTCAACGGGGGCGGCATCGGTGCCGGCATCCTCGTCGACCTCGTCCTGGTCCTGCTCGTCTCCGCTCGGCTGGTCTTCCTGCTCCGACTGATCGTCATTGTCGGCTTCGCTGTCATCGTCGCCATACTCCTCGGCCATTTCCATGGCCGAGAGCATGTTGCGGACGACTTTGGCGAAGGCCTGCTGGTCGTTGATCGCGCCCGACAGGTTACCGAGTTCAGCCCCCGCCTTGTCTTCGATGAAACTGCGCCAGAGATCGAGCACCTTGCCGGCCGAGGCCGGCGGGCGTTGGCCGGTCAGCTTCTCGCGCACCATCATGGCGACGGCTTCCCCGATCGGCGCGTCTTCCTGGCGCTCGATGCCAGTGAAATTCGCCTTGGAATATTTCTCTTCCGTCATGGAGCGCAGGTTCGCCGCCACGCCTTCCATGCGCAACGTCCCGATCGATTCGACACGCGCCTGCTCGACCGCATCGAAGATCGCCCGGGCGTCCGAGCCCTGCGGCGCCATCGTCGTATGCATCTTCTCGTCATGGCAGGCGAGGCGCAACGCCATGGAATCGCCGAGCCCGCGGGTGACCGCCAGCTCATGCGCCGTCGGCCGCTTGGAAAGCTCCGGCAGCCGAATGCGCTCGCCGGTCATTCCAGGCCGTTCATTGGCGAAGGTCACCTCGACATCGCCGTCGCCGGCGATCGAGCGGACGCAGCCGGATATCGCCCGGCGCAACGGCTCCACGTCGATGGGCGCGCCGGGTTTTGCTTTCGAATTGTCACCGCGAGCTGCCATGATCGGTCGGGCCTCAGGCTCCGAGGACGATGTTGGCGGCGCTTTCCTTCAGCTCCACGCCGAAGGCGCGCTGATAGTGCTCGGCGACCAGCGGGCGCTCCAGCTCGTCGCACTTGTTGAGGAAGGTGACGCGGAAGGCAAAGGCGAGGTCGCCAAAGATTTCGGCATTCTCGGCCCAAGTGATAACCGTGCGCGGGCTCATGACGGTCGACAGATCGCCGTTCATGAAGGCGGCGCGCGTGAGATCGGCAACGCGGACCATCTTCGAGACGATCTCGCGCCCTTCCCTGTCTTTGCCGAAGCTCTTCACCTTGGCGGCAACGATATTCACTTCGTGATCATGTGGCAGATAGTTCAGCGTCGTCACGATCGACCAGCGGTCCATCTGCGCCTGGTTGATCTGCTGCGTGCCGTGATAGAGGCCGGTGGTGTCACCGAGGCCGATCGTGTTGGCGGTGGCAAACAGGCGGAAGGCCGGGTGCGGCCGGATGACGCGGCTCTGGTCGAGCAGCGTCAGGCGGCCGGAGGATTCGAGCACGCGCTGGATGACGAACATCACGTCAGGACGGCCGGCGTCATATTCGTCGAAGACGAGCGCGACATTGTGCTGATAAGCCCAAGGCAGGATGCCGTCCTTGAACTCCGTGACCTGCAGCCCGTCCTTGACGACGATCGCGTCCTTGCCGACGAGATCGATACGGCTGACATGGCTGTCGAGGTTGATGCGCACGCAAGGCCAGTTGATGCGCGCCGCCACCTGCTCGATATGCGAGGATTTGCCCGTGCCGTGGTAGCCGGAGATCATCACGCGGCGGTTATGCGCGAAGCCTGCGAGAATGGCGAGCGTCGTCTCGCGGTCGAACAGGTAGTCGGGATCGAGATCCGGCACATAGGCGTCACCCTTGCTGTAGGCGGGAACGCGGATGTCGGAATCGATGCCGAAGGTCTCGCGGACCGAAACGGTGGTGTCGGGCAGTTCTGAAATATCGAGGTCGATCTTGCTCATCATGTCTCCAAGGCGGGTGAAGCCACCCGGCCAAACTGTCTCAGGCCATGTCGCAACCGTGACGCCGCGATCTTATTCCGCGCCCGTCCAGGTCGGAACGTCGGCGATACTTCTCCGGGACTGAAACGAAACCTCGGCGGGATGATGACCGCGTGCGAGCATTCTTGAAAGAGTCCCGGACAAGAAACGCCGCGTCCGGAAGGTCGGCCGAGGCGATGTCGGGAAAACACGCAGATAGGAGCCGCGTTTGCCTGCGGCCTCAGCCGATTTGGACCATACCCGATTGAAGCCCAAGAGCAAGGACGGGAATTAACAAAAACCGTTCTGCTTCAACAATTGATAGGCCTGGATGACGGCGCGGAAACGCTCTTCCGAGCCGCGGTCGCCGCCATTGGCATCCGGATGGTGCTTCTTGACCAGTTCCTTGTAGCGGCTCTTGATCTCCGCCGAGGTCGCGTTGGCATGCAGACCCATCGTGTCGAAGGCTTTGCTTTCCAGCGATTTCAGCTTGCGTGCCTGGGGAAAGCGCGGGCCGCTGCCCTTGCCGCCTTCCTTGACGAAGCCGAAGGGATCGCGAACCCGTGTATAGGCGCCGGAGCGCACCTCGGAATGCAGCGGACTGTCCTTGGCCGACTTGTTGACGCCGACGGTCCATGTCGGCCGATGGCCGGTAATCGCCTCTTTCTGGTAGCGCGCGATCTCGCCGTCCGAAAGGCCGGAGAAATAATTGTAGCCCTTGTTGTATTCCTTGACGTGCTCGAAGCAGAACAAAAAGAACTGGCCTTCCGCATTGCGTCCCACGGGAGCGCGATGCGAGCCTTTTTTGTCGCAGCCGTCCCACTGGCAGGTAGGCGGCGCCTGCTCTGCCTCCTGCTCGCGTTTGCGGCGTGTGCGGATGCGGTCGAAATATTTTGAATCAAGTCTCATGGCGGCGCTAATTATGAGGCTGTCGCAAGGCGACAACAAGAATTGACAAATGGGAATGTTGCTGGCTTGGTGGGAACCCTTTTCGCGAAGCAGCAAGACCGGATGATGACCCTGCGGACCCGCATCGAAGAAAAACTTGTCGAAGCCTTCGCGCCCGAACGCCTGAGCGTCATCGACGAAAGCCACCTGCATGCCGGCCACCAGCCCGATATCACAGGCACCGGCGAAACCCACATGCGGGTGAGGATCGTTTCGGCGAAATTTGCCGGCCTGTCGCGGCTGGCGCGCCACCGGGCGATCACCGAACTGCTGAAGCCGGAGCTCGATGCCGGCCTGCATGCGCTGGCCGTCGAACCGGCGGCACCTGGTGAACCCACCCGCTGGTAGCGGCACAGCAGCCTATATGGGGTTAGGATGCGGGCAATCCAACCGGATCACACCGGTTTCGCATCGTCTTCCTGCGCGGGGCGGATGCGCAGCTTGGTGATGCGGTTCTTCTCCCGCTTCATGACGACGAAACGTTTGCCGTAGAAGGTGAAGGCCTGGCGCTCTTCCGGGATGGTCATCGATTCATGGATGACGAGGCCGGCGATCGTCGTCGCCTCCTCGTCGGGCAGGTTCCAGTCGAGCGCACGGTTGAGGTCGCGGATCGGCACGCCGCCGTCGACGACGATCGAACCATTCGCCTCCTGGCGCACGCCCTGAATCTCGATGTCGTGCTCATCGGAAATGTCGCCGACGATTTCCTCGAGAATATCCTCCAGTGTGACGATGCCCTGCACCTCGCCATATTCGTCCACCACGACGGCGAAATGCTGTTTGCGCCGCAGGAAGGCATTGAGCTGGTCTTCGAGGTTGGTGCTGTCCGGCACGAACCACGGCTTCTGCGCAATCTTGACGATATCGAGGTTCTGCGGCTCCATGTTCGGCTCGGCAAGCGCCCGCAAGAGATCCTTGGCGTGGACGACGCCGATGATGTTGTCAATCGTGCCGCGCCACAGCGGCATGCGCGTATAGGGGCTTTCAAGAATGACCCGCACCACCGCTTCGGGCGGATCGTCGGCATTGATCGCCCGCATCTTGGTGCGGTGGACCATGATGTCCGAGAGTTCCAGCTCGCCGAGATCGAGCACGCCGCCGAGGCGGTCGCGGTCGGCCTTCACCACTGATCCCTCGCGGTGCAGCAGATCGACGGCGCCGCGCAGCTCCTCATGCGCCGTCAGCATCGAAACTTCCCGCGAAAGATTGATGCCGAACAGCGCCAGGATCTGTCGCACGACCGCATTGACCAAGGAGGACACCGGGCCGACGATGGCGACGAACAGTCTGGTGGGAAGTGCGACGGCGAGCGCGAAGCGTTCCGGCGCCGAGATCGCCCAGCTCTTCGGCAGCACTTCCGCGAAGATGACGAGGATGATGGTCATGGCGAGCGTCGCCAGCGCCACACCCGAACTGCCGAACAGCCCGAGAAAAAGGCTGGTGGCGATCGAGGAAGAGAGGATGTTGGCAAGATTGTTGCCGATCAGCAGCGTACCGATCAGCCGGTCGCGCCGTTCGATCAGCTGCCGGACGAGGCCGGCGCGTTCGTCACCGTTGACCTCAAGCGTATGAATGCGGCTGCGCGAAACGGCGGTGAGCGCCGTCTCCGTGCCGGAGAAGAAGGCGGACGTCAGCACGAGCGCCGTGATCGAAAGGATCTCCGGCCAGTATGTCGCAAGAAACGCCAAAGCGCCTTCGATCGTCGTCAAGGATGTTTTTCCCGGAGAAAGCTCAGCACTTCGGATGCCGGAACATCGTCGGCGACGAAGGACTGGCCGATACCGCGCGTCAGGATGAAGGTGAGCTTGCCGCTCTTGACCTTCTTGTCCTGCGCGATCGCCTCCATCAGCGATTCCGCCGGCGGCAGCTCGCCCGGAATTTCGGCCATGGTAGTCGGCAGGCCGACCTCCTTCAGATGCCGCTCGACGCGCCGTGCATCGTCTGGGCTCGCAAGGTTCATGCGTGCGGAAAATTCATGCGCCAGCACCATGCCGATCGCAACGCCCTCACCATGCACCAGGCGGCGGCTGTCATAAGCGGTCGCCGCTTCCAGCGCATGCCCGAACGTATGGCCGAGATTGAGCAGCGCCCGCTGGCCGGTTTCCCGCTCGTCGGCAACGACGACATCGGCTTTCGCCTGGCAGCTGGCAGCGATGGCCTCGATGCGGGCCGAGCCGCCCGTAAACACCGACTTCCAGTTCGCTTCCAGCCACGCAAAGAAATCCGGCTTGTCGATCAGCCCATACTTTGCGACCTCGGCGTAGCCTGCGCGGAATTCCCGCCCGCTCAGCGTATTCAGCACATCCGTATCGGCCAGGACCAGGTCCGGCTGATGGAAGACGCCGATCAGGTTCTTGCCGTGGCGGGAGGAATTGATGCCGGTCTTGCCGCCGACGGAGGAATCGACCTGCGCCAGCAGCGAAGTCGGCACCTGCACGAAGCGCACGCCGCGACGGACGATGCCGGCCGCAAAGCCCGAGAGGTCACCGATGACGCCGCCGCCGAGCGCGATTACGCAGTCGTTGCGCTCGACCCTGGCTTCGAGCACCTTGTCGCAGACATCGATGAGATGTTCGAAGCTCTTCGTCTTCTCGCCGGCCGGCAGCACGACCTCGGCCGAGACGATACCTGCCGCATTGAGGCTCGCGACGACGGCCTCGAGATAGAGCGGAGCGACGTTTTCGTCGGTGATGATGGCCGCCTTGCGGCCTTTGAGACGCGAGGCGATCTCGGCGCCGGCCCGCGCAATCAGCCCTGGCCCGATCAGGATGTCATAGGCGCGCTCGCCGAGCGGCACATGCACCGTCTGGACTGATGAGGCGGAGCTTATCGCATTCATGATGCTGCACTTTCTTTCTGTTCGACCACAGCCTTAAGCACCTCGTCCGCCATGATTTCCTTGCGCACATCACGCGAGAGTACGGTGAGGTCTGCCTGCGCATAGATCGGGTAACGCGCCTTCATCAGATTTTCGAGGGTCTGCTTGGGATTTTCGGTCTTGAGCAGCGGCCGCGTGTCACGCTTGTTGACCCGCTCCCAAAGCACGTCGAGATCAGCCTTCAGCCAGATCGACAGCCCGCCCTTTTTTATATGCCTGCGGGTGCGGTCATTGATGAAGGCGCCGCCGCCGGTGGAGACGACGCGTGGTCCGCTCTTCAGGAGCCGCTTCATCACTCGCGTTTCCAGCGCCCGGAACTCTTCCTCGCCATAGGCTGCGAAAAGTTCGGCAATGGTCATGCGCGACACCCGCTCGATCTCGTGATCGCTGTCGATGAAGGGAATGCCGAGTTGGCTGGCGACGATGCGCCCGACGGAGGATTTCCCGGCGCCCATCAGGCCGACGAGGACCAGATTGCGTGAACCGAGCGCAGCGCGAGCTCTGTCTTTCAGGCTGTCAGCAACGGTCAGCAGTGGTTCACTCATCGGTCCATTCACACTTTGTTTGCAAACCGTATCGACAAATGCATGTGGAGCGTCAAGTCGCGGACAAGGGAATCATGGCTTGAATAGCGCTTCTTGCACTTGCGAACACGCTTCTTATAACAGAAGCAGAGCATGAAGGAGTTGCCGGATGCCGACCCTGTTCCGTTTCCTGTTCTTCTGCGCGATCCTCGCCGGGACGGTTTACGGAGCGATGTGGGCGCTCGTGACCTTCGTCGAGCCGCAGCAGCGCGACGTGACGATCCGTATTCCCTCCGAGCGGGTCAATCCGCCGGCGACGGGCACGATCGATACGACCGGGAAGTGAGTGAGATGATGGATCTAAGCCGCGTCCACGTGGAATCCTTCTTGGAAATGATGAGCGCCGAACGTGGCGCTGCCGTCAACACCCTACAATCCTACCAGCGCGACCTCGACGATGTCAGCGCTTTCCTGAACGGCCGCAGCATAAGGTTGACCGAAGCCGTCTCGACCGACCTGGCCGCCTATCTCGCCTCGCTGGCGCGCCAAGGCTTCAAGCCCTCTTCGCAGGCACGCCGGCTTGCCGCCATGCGGCAATTCTACAAGTTTCTCTATGCCGAGGGCCTGCGCACCGACGACCCCACCGGCGTTCTCGACGCGCCGAAGAAGGGGCGTCCGCTGCCGAAGACGATGAGGGTCGAGGAGGTCGGCAGGCTGCTGTCCCAAGCGCAGGCCGAGGCCGACGACCCGGCCCCCGGCCAGTTGCAGCGCCTGCGCATGCTGGCGCTGCTGGAACTGCTCTATGCCACAGGCATGCGTGTCAGCGAACTCGTCTCGCTTCCCGCCCGCGTGCTCGACCAGGAGGGCCGCTTCCTGATGATCCGCGGCAAGGGCAACAAGGAGCGGCTGGTGCCGCTGTCGCACTCGGCGATCGCGGCCCTGAAAACCTATGGGCGCCTGCTGGCGGCCGAAACCGCCGCGGCGAAGCAGCCGCAGGAAAGCCCCTGGCTGTTTCCCGCCGCCTCCAAGGAGGGATATCTGCCGCGCCAGGTTTTCGCGCGCGACCTTAAAAACCTGGCGATCCGCGCCGGCCTGACGCCGTCGCTGATCTCGCCGCACGTCATGCGCCACGCCTTTGCCAGCCACCTGCTTGCCAACGGCGCCGATCTGCGCGTCGTGCAGGAACTCCTCGGCCATTCGGACATTTCGACCACACAGATCTACACACATGTCCTCGAAGAGCGGCTGCAGCAGCTCGTCCAGACGCATCACCCCCTTGCCAAACAGGCGAAAAAGCACGAATAGGACCGGCGACAAGGGGCGGAGCCAGGAAAACGCCCCGCGGCACAAGGAACGGAAACGCACCTCATGCACAATTATCTCGACTTCGAAAAGCCGATCTCCGACCTCGAAGGCAAGATCATCGAGCTGAAGAAGCTCGCAACGGAAGACGAGAGCATCGACACCACCGATGAAATCGGCCGGCTGGAGGTTCGCGTCCGTGAGGCGATCGTCGAAATCTATTCCAAGCTCAATGCCTGGCAGAAGACGCAGGTCGCTCGCCACCCGCAGCGCCCGCATTTCGTCGATTACGCCAAGACGCTGTTTCAGGAATTCACGCCGCTTGCCGGCGACCGCAAATTCTCCGAGGACGCCGCAATCCAGGCTGGCCTTGCCCGCTTCCGCGGCCAGCCCGTCGCCGTCATCGGCCAGGAAAAGGGCAACGACACCAAAACCCGCCTGAAACACAATTTCGGCAGCCCCCGGCCGGAAGGCTACCGCAAGGCGATCCGCATCCTCGAGATGGCCGATCGTTTCGGCCTGCCTGTCATTTCGCTGGTGGATACGGCCGGTGCCTATCCCGGCGTCGGCGCCGAAGAGCGTGGCCAGGCCGAGGCGATCGCCCGTTCGACGGAAATGTGCCTCGGCGTCAAGGTTCCCCTCGTTTCCGTCGTCATCGGCGAGGGCGGCTCGGGCGGCGCGATCGCGATTGCCACCGGCAACAGGGTCTATATGCTCGAGCATTCGATCTACAGCGTGATTTCGCCGGAAGGGGCGGCCTCCATCCTCTGGCGCGATTCGACCCGCGCCCGGGAAGCGGCGACCAACATGAAGATCACCGCCGAAGACCTGAAATCGCTCGGCGTCATCGACGGCATCATTTCCGAGCCGCTCGGCGGCGCCCATCGCGATCCCGACAGCGTGATCGCCGCAACCGGCGATGTGATCGCCAATGCGCTGGGCGAAATGGCATCGCGTTCCGGCGAACAGCTGCGCAATGAGCGACGTCAGAAATTCCTGAATATGGGCCGCAACCTCTAAGACAAGTTGCGCTTTTCAGCGATTGGGGCCAAATCTTGGCCACATTGATATTATCTGTAACATTCGCGCTTGCGGGGATGTTCGGGGCACGTCATAGGCTGGTAAGGTTTTATAAAGTATAAGCCGCCTATGATTCCTTCCAATGCCCGAACTCCATAGGCGGACCGGGTCGCACTATCTTTATGGGCTAATTTGGATGCGCATACGTCATTTTGCCTATGTTTCCCTCATGGCGCTGGCTCTCACCGGCTGCAATGACGCGTTGGAAACCGCGCAGGTCGATCTCTCCAAGGTCAAAAACAAGGTCGAGCAGCCGCTCCCTCCCCATATCCTCAACGCCATGGCCGCCAAGGGCATGGACCGCAATTCGCCGATCATGATCCGCATCTTCAAGGAAGAAGGTGCCATGGAGATCTGGAAGGCGAAGACCGACAACCGTTTCGACAAGATCGCCGATTACAAGATCTGCGCCTGGTCCGGCCGCCTCGGCCCGAAGGTCAAGACCGGCGACCGGCAGGCGCCGGAAGGCTTCTACGAGCTGACACGCGCCAACCTGAACCCCAATTCCAAATATTATCTGGCGATCAATACCGGCTTCCCGAACCGCTACGACGCGGTGAACGGCCGGACCGGCTCCGATCTGATGATCCACGGCGCCTGCTCGTCCTCCGGCTGCTATTCGATGACCGACCAGCAGGTGCTGGAGATCTATGCGTTCGCCCGCGACGCCTTCAAGGGCGGCCAGTCGACGGTGCAGCTGCAGGCCTTCCCATTCCGCATGACGGCGGAAAACATGGTCAAGCATCGTCTCGACCCGAACAACGACTTCTGGAAGATGCTGAAGGTCGGCTACGACAATTTCGAAGTGACGAAGCGCCCGCCCGAGGTGAACGTCTGCGAGAAGAAATATGTCTTCAACCAGCAGGCAACCGATGGCGGCGCCTTCAATGCCGCCGGCAAATGCCCTGCCATGTCGACGCCGCCGGCGCTGACGGCAGCCCTTGCCTCCTATGGCAAGACCTATGACGCCGACTACGCCAAGGCGATGAGCAAATATGACGGCATGGCCTGGTACGATCCGTCCGAAGCCGAGCGCAAGGCCGTCGTCGCCAAGACGCGCAAGGGCCGCGAACTGGCTTATGCCCCGACCGGCACCTCGCTGGAAGCGGGCCGCATGGTCAAGGTCGCCGAACTCGAAGACCTGATGGCCAAGCGCACGACGCAGAGCCTCACCGCCAACTCCGCGGCCGGCGCCACACCCGCAGCGCCGGCCCAGCTGCAGGCAACGGCGCAGCCGCAGGCAGTGGCAGTCGCTGCCGCGACCCCGGCGTCCGTGCCGGTGCCGACGCCGAACCCGCTGGCCTATACGGCGCCCGAGCCGCAGGAAACGGCCGAGGCTGCGGCAAAGAAGCCGTTCTGGAAGTTCTGGGCACGGAACTGAACGGCTTGAACCCCGTTCTCTACGATCTTCGCGGCCTGAAATGCCCACTCCCCGTGATGAAGACACGCCGGAAGCTTGCCGCCATGGCAAGCGGCATGCTCATCCTCGTCGATACCAGCGATCCGATGGCGGTGATCGACATGCCGCATTTCTGCAATGAGGACGGCCACGACCTGGTCGAGACGGAAAAGACCGACAGCGGTCATCGCTTCCTGATCCGCAAGCGGTAAAACATGTCACCAGCGCATCGACCTGAAAATCGGACTCGATAAGAACGACGCGGCGCGCCGTTAGATGCGCAAACCCGGAATGGCGAGCGGATTGTCGGACAGCGCCTGACGATCCGGCGTGTCGATCCGCGGCTTGCCGAGGAAGGCGTCAAAGAGATCCTTCACGAAGGCCTCGGGCAGGTCCTTGGTGATCAGCACCATGCGCGTGCGCCGGTCTTGCGGATCCGGCCACGCCGGCAGCCGCACCGGCGGGTGGAAGATGCTTTGGACGCCGTGCAGTACCAGCGGCCGTTCCGGCCGGTCGGAGACGGATACGATCGCCTTCATCCGCAGCAGCTTTTCGCCATGGGCCGAGCGCAAGAGATCGACGAACATTTCGAGCGCCATCGGATCGATCGGCTTCTCCTCGACGATGGAGAAAGACCGGATCGCGGCATCGTGACGATTGATGTCGTGCGGATCCTGACCCGCATGGCCGTGATCATGGCGGTGGCCGTGGTGATGGTGATCGCCATCGTGATCATGATCTTGGCCGTGAGTGTGGTGATGCGCCTCGTGCGCATCCTCGTCCTGCAGCCAGCGGCCGACATCGGCGATCTTCGTCGCCGGATCATAGAGCCCGTTCACCAACACGGCGGCGCTGCCGGCCTCGGCGCCATCGGCATCCATCATCGCCGCGCGCGGATTGAGCGTCCGCAGGCGCTGTTCCAGCTCCGCCGTCCCACCGGCCATCGATGTCTTCGAGACGATCAGCCGGTCTGCGACGGCCGCCTGCTTGCGTGCTTCCTCGTGATTGTCGAGCGTCTGCAGCCCGTTGACCGCATCGACGACCGTCACGACACCGTCGAGTTCGAAATTCGTGGCGATGACCGGATTGCCCATGATCGCCTGCATGACGGGCGCCGGATCGGCAAGGCCGGTTGTTTCGATGACGACGCGCTTCACCGGCTTGACGCGGCCCGTCTGCACGGCGTCCATCAGGTTCGCCAGCGTATCGACAAGCTCGCCGCGCACGGTGCAGCAGAGGCAGCCATCGGACAATTCGATGATCGAATCGCCGGAACTTTCGACCAGCAGATGGTCGATGCCGACATCACCGAATTCATTGATGATGACAGCCGCATCCTTCATCTTGGGGTCTTTGAGGATGCGGTTCAGCAGCGTCGATTTGCCGGCGCCGAGAAAGCCGGTCAGGATGGTGACCGGAATCCTGTCGTTGAACGCGCTCATATCTGCCTTACCTTGGAAGCCATCTCGTCTTAAAACGCGGTCGGGCGCGGCAGCGGCACCGGCACGTTGGCGATGCCGCCAGCCGTATCGCCGGTCGCCACCTTTTCCGGCTGCTGAGGCGGCTGCGGGTCCTGCCCCGGAATGAGGCCGGCGAAGACGAATTGCGGGTCGTGGTCCATTTCCAGAATATAGGGCGAGTGCACCTTCATGCGGCCGACCTCGTCTCGCGTTTCGCTGCGCACCTTGGCGCCCTTGGCGCTGCAGATATCGGCGGTAATGTCGGTCACCTGGTCTTGTCCCGGCCCGTAGGGCTTCAGCGAGCCGAGCGTGTCGCTGCCGGGAAACTGCGTCGTAAAGCCCTTCTGCAACAGGTTCGCCGTCGCGTCGGCACGCGCCGCGAGACTGTCCGTGCCGAGCACGACGGAAACAAGCGTACGGCCGTTGCGCGTCGCCGAACCGATCTGGTTGAAGCCCGAGGCGCAGATGAAGCCGGTCTTCATGCCGTCGGCGCCGGCGAAGCGGCCGATCAGCATATTGAGGTTCGGCACGTTCTGCTGGCCGGTGGTGAAGCCCTCGAGCGCGAAATAACTGGCATATTGCGGAAAGTCGCGACGCAGCGCCACCGTCAGCACCGCCAGGTCGCGCGCCGTGGTGTACTGGCCTTTGCCGGGCAGGCCGTTCGGATTGACGAAGTGCGAATCCGTCATGCCGAGCTTCAGCGCCTCGCCGTTCATCCGGGTCACGAAACCTTCCTGCGTACCGCCGACGGCTTCTGCGACCGCGACGGCAATGTCGTTGGCCGATTTCACCATCAGGATCTTCAAGGCACTGTCGAGTGTCAGCTTCTGGCCCGGCTTGAAATACATCTTGGCGGCCGGTTGGGCGGCGGCGCGTTTGCTGATAACGATGGGCGTATCGAGGCTGATCTGACCGGCGCGGATCGCATCGAAGACCGTATAGACGGTCATCAGCTTGGTGAGCGAGGCCGGATACCACTTGCGGAAGGCTTCTTCGTGTTCGAGGACGCGGCCTGTCTGCACGTCGACGAGAATATGCGGGTTGGCCTGAACGAGCGAAGCGGAGGCGACAAAAGCGGCAGTCGCGGCAATCATGAAACGAAACGGCCGCATAGCGGCAAACAAACGGGAGTGGCTCGTCGACACGGTTCGTCCTTCAGATGTCCGGAAAATCTCGCAACCTTCATCTATCTAGCCTATATGGCTATGACATGGCAAAGGTCATTGACGAAGTAATTTGCACGGGCTCACGCCCTTTTGAAGCGACGAACGATTGTCGGAATTTGATAACAGGAACGCCAATATGCCGATTTTGAACAGAGCCGCCGAATTGCAGGACGAAGTCGCCGAATGGCGCCGCCATATCCATGCCCGGCCCGAGCTTCTTTTCGCGGTGGAAAACACGGCCGCTTTCGTCGCTGAAAAACTCAAGGAATTCGGGGTCGATGAGATCGTCACAGGCATCGGCCGCACCGGCGTCGTCGGCCTAATCAAGGGCAAGGGCGAAGGCCGCCGCACGATCGGCCTGCGCGCCGACATGGATGCCCTGCCGCTGACCGAAGTCACCGGCAAGCCCTGGGCTTCGAAGACGCCGGGCAAGATGCATGCCTGCGGCCATGACGGCCATACCGCCATGCTGCTCGGCGCCGCGAGATATCTCGCCGAAACCCGCAATTTCAACGGCAATATCGCGGTCATCTTCCAGCCCGCCGAAGAAGGCGGCGGCGGCGGCAATCTGATGGTCAAGGATGGCATGATGGAGCGCTTCGGCATCGAAGAGGTCTACGGCATGCACAACCTGCCGGGCCTGCCTGTCGGACAGTTTGCGATCCGCAAGGGCGCCATCATGGCGGCGACCGACGAATTCACCGTCACCATCAAGGGCCGCGGCGGCCACGCCGCCCAGCCGCACCGGACGATCGACCCGATCGCCATCGCCGCCCAGATTGTCAGCAACCTGCAGATGATCGCCTCGCGCACCGCCGATCCGATCCGCTCGGTCGTCGTCTCGGTGACCAAGTTCAATGCCGGTTTTGCCCATAACGTCATCCCCAATGACGCGACTTTCGCCGGCACCGTCCGCACCCTCGATGGCGAGATGCGCACACTTGCCGAAACGCGCTTCCGGCAGATTATCGAAGGCTTGGTCGCAGCCCATGGCGCCGAGGCCGAAATCAGCTTCAACCGCAACTACCCCGTCACCGTCAACCATCCCGATGAGACCGAGCACGCGGTCGCCACTGCGAGCGCCATTGCCGGCGAAGCAAACGTCAATGCCGAAATCGATCCGATGATGGGCGGCGAGGACTTCTCCTATATGCTGAACGCCCGTCCCGGCGCCTTCATCTTCATCGGCAACGGCGACAGCGCCGGCCTGCACAACCCTGCCTACGACTTCAACGACGAAGCCATCGCCCACGGCATCTCCTATTGGGTGCGCCTCGCCGAACAACGCTTGGGTCTCTGACAAGAATTAAGGCTTGGCTTCGCGCCAAGCTTTTTGTATGCATGGCATCCAAGTGGTCCCGTAGCTCAGCAGGATAGAGCACCAGATTCCTAATCTGGGGGTCGCGCGTTCGAATCGCGCCGGGATCACCATCCAAATCAAGTGCTTAGCACTGATTTTCCGTCATTCTGTGTCGCATTCATGTTGCAACCGCTCGCATTGGTTTACAGTCATTTCAACGAGCTAGCGGCAAATCCATGCAACATGCGGTGCAACATGGAAGCCGCGAATCTCTCAAACGCTTCTCGCCGGCACCCATGCAGTTGGTCCATCGAGTACCGCCGCGGACTCACGAAGCCTGCCGAGGTTTGAACACAAGACGTGCTGTAAACCTGAAACCCCATCAAGCTCAGTATTCCGGGCTCCATCGGCACGCGTGTAATCCATTTCGCGCACAATATCCAAAGCTGCTTCTGCGAGTTCGACAAGATTGACCAGATCATAGAAAATTGCGCTGAAATGCTGCGCCCGGCCGGCGGTTCTTGCTTGAAAGGGCTGTAATCTAGATCACGAAAAAGATGGCGGGCGATCTGGACTCCGCCGGTGCTACAAGAGATCGGAGCCAAGCTGCTCCGGGAGGGATTCGCCCGGACAGGAGCCCCGCTCAACGAAACGATTGGTGTGATTAACCCACGAAATACTTCGTGTTTGCGATCCTGCTTGATCAGGCGCCATTCAGCCCTACCCTTCGCTTGCCGGGGAAATGAGGCTGTCATGATCCCATCGCCAATTGCACAGGCGCAGAACGTGCTGAATGACGCCGAAGTGGCCCTCTGCCAAAGGGTCTTCGATCACGTGGCATCGGCGAAAAAGATCACCTCGGACCCGCAGCGCCAGGACCTAGCCTCTCGGATCATTCAGTCTTATCAGCACGGCTTAAAGGATGAGGACAGTTTGTTGAGCCTGCTTATTGATTTTCGATAGTAGAGCCAGACCACGTACCCCACGCCCCCTTCAATCTTGCCGGTCTTTGATCGTCTGACGACGGGGACCCAAGAAGACGTTCGTACTCGGCTTCCGGGGCGCCGTAACAACCATCGGCAACATCGAGGAGAACTTGGCGGTTTAAAATCTGGACGTTCCCTCGCGTCGACCTAATGGCGCGCATGCCCTCGAGGATATGCAGATGGTCGGTGACACCGGACCGCCTGACACCAAGCATTAATGCCAGAAACTCGTGAGTAACGGGCATAGTGTCCACGAGAAGACGGTCATGGCACATAAGCAGCCATCTCGCGAGACGCTGATGCATGTTGTATCGGCCCGCCGCCAGAGCCGAGTAAGCCAGTTGCAACTCCCGCGTGTGAACATAGCGGAGAAACATCAGGCGAGTTGCTTCGTCGCGCAAGAGCGGCAGGAAGCGGCTGGTGGGCAGTTCAATGCCGTCCCCTGAAACCTGCATGAAAGCGCGGTTTGGCATCCGATCGACGCCGAGCACCACCGGATATCCGCTCATCCCCTCGTATCCAATCTGACCCACCTCGATGCCTGTTCCGTTTGGAGCCACGGCCACCATTGAAGCTAAGCCGCTCTCAATAAAACAAACGCGCTCAATGGGTTGATTAGGTTCAACCAAAGACCGGCGGACCGGAAGATCAACGCGATTCAGGTCTGATGCGATATGCTCAAAAGCCTCCTCTCGAAGCCTTCGCAGCAACTTGTTCCTGGTATTTTTTTGCGCAATTTGTGTCACAGCGTCACGCCTCCCTGTGTCTGCGTTGGCATAGTCATTTGCCGATTCAGACCCATTCGCCCTCTTAAACGCACGAGCGAGGCAATCGATACCGTTTTAATCCCAATTGCTAATATGCTCCACCCCAGCGGAACCTGCATGCGAAAAATCGGTTTGGCGACAAACTGCAGGGAATTGCCACCTGTGTAAGCCTGGCCTGGAAGCCTCATTCTCAGCCGCCACGTGCAGGTGATTGCCAGACGTGGAACGACTGGAGATGGGGAGTGCATTGCCCACCTATTATTTTCACATCAAACACGCTGACCACATCGTGCTCGACCCAGACGGTGAGATGTTCCTTGACTTGAACGCAGCAAGAGAAGAGGCAGGCGAAGCCCTCAGAGAACTAGTTGGCAGGGCCATCTTATCCAATCAGAAGGAACTCCCGCAGGCGATCGAGATTCGGGACGTCCATGGTCATCTGGCTGCCGAAGTTCATATCGATGCAGCAATACCCCAGATCGCGCATCGAAAACGAGATCGATAGCGCTGCTATCCCAATCTTCAGTTGATCCTCAACCAGTGCCGCAGCCACGCAACCGCTCCATCGCTCGCCCAGGTGATGGTCGCGCCGGCCGTAAGCCCAGCGAGTGCGATTATCCCAGAGATGCCAACGAAGTGAACGGTCACGCTAAACCTGAGCAACTGAGGGCGGCGATTATTCGCGCCGCGGATGAAGCTGGCGGAACGACCATCGCCGTTCTTCATTGAGCTGGGCAGAGCATCTTGCGGCGGCCGCTTGCTTTAATTCGTCTGCTTCGGCACATGCTGCCGGAGGAATGGAAGCACTGATCTCGTCTTGAAGATGGGCAGCAGGGCGCCTGACCTCCGGTATTGGCTCACGGCAGCTGACGATAGGCTCGTCGTCCGCGGCCAACGCGTCGCGCCCCCCATCCCAGCAGCGCCGCCGCAACCGATCCGCCGACAAAACCGATCGCGCCCCAGACCAGTCCGGCGAAGCTGACCGGCAGGCCGGGCACGAAGTCGCGCCAGGTATTGGCGAAAACCACATCATCCGCATTCCTCAGCAGCACGAAGGGCTTGGCGACAGGAGCGGCGGTGCCGAGTTTCAGTTGCTGCGACTGCAGCGTTTCATAACGGGTGATCGTGCTTTGCATGGAAATGCCGCGGTCGCGCAGGAAATCGTCGGAAGATTGGGCATAGGCGTTCAGCGCCTGCTGGCGGTCGAGCTGGTGCTGGGCGGCTTGGCGGTTGAAGTCCTCGACGATGACACGCAGCTCATCGATCGCGCCGCCGATCCGCTGGCGATATTGTTGCGCAAATTCCGGCGCCTGCGAAAACACCGTGCCGCCGGCAAGACCGGCAACAATGGCGATGATCCTTGCAATCTGTCCCACGACCGTGGCCTCCGGCTGTTTCCTGCGCTAACGATCCGCGGCCGCAAAGGTTTCTGCCTTCGACACAATCGGTAACGCTATGTGATTGAACCGGCGGCGCTTCCGGCCGTTGACACCGTGACCAACTCAGAAAGAGAGGCTCGTCATGAAACAGTTCATTCTTGCTTGCACGCTCGCTGCAGCGTCCGTCCTTTCCGCCATGCCATCCCAGGCGGCCAGCGTGACTATCACCACGGATAACCCGCGTCCTTATTATACCGATTCGGAGCGCCCCTATTATCGCCACCGGCCCTACTACCGCCATCACATGATGCGCCGCGTCTCCGAGGATTGCTTCACCAAGACGGAAAGAATCCGCCGTCACGGCCATACGATCATCAAGGAGACCCGGATCTGCCGATAAGGCAGTGTCTAGGCACGAAAAGCCCGGCCGCTCCTCCCCTGGTCGGGCTTTTCCTCTGATTTCGCCATGAGGAACTTCGCGACATCGGCCGCGTTTATCGCGAAAACGGGAGAACGCATCATGCGTATCAAGATGACTCTTTTGGCAATCGCCTATGTCGCCGTCAGCGCTCTGCTGCTCGCCATCGCCTATCAGCCGCAGGGGCCGGTGGCCACAGCGAAGACCGATCGACCGGCCGGTTCATCCTTCCTCGTCGAGCGCTTCGCTGGTTGATCGGCCAAGCGCCGGCGTAGCACCGTGAAGGCGCCGGGCGCGCTCGCAAGCGGGTAGGTTTCGATAATATCAATGCGGGTTGCCGACGGCAGACCCGCTGAGCAGGATTCGGTTCTGCACCGCATTGACGCCTTCGACCGCCCTGGCGACAGCGGTTGCCCGTTCGATCTCCCCGACCGTACCGACAGTGCCTGTCAATACGACCTGACCTTCCTCCATCGTCACTTCCACATCCGAGGCATCGATGCCGCCGGCGATTGCCAATGCATTGGCGACGGCGGCCTCGAGAGATGCGCGATTGGCGATCTCCGCTTCCATTTCGGGCGCAAGTCCGTGAAATGTCGGCTCTTTGAAAACCATATTCCGTTCCTCCGAAAGATCTCAAGAAGAAACGCCATCGGCCCCGTTTGGTTTCCTGCGTTACCAGCTGACGCGATAGCGGAGATTGACGCTGCCGGCCTCATCGGGCGAGAACGGATTGCTGACCGAGGCATCGAGGTTGAGATTCGGCAGGATCGCCTGGTTGACCGCCACCGTGCTCGAGAAGTCGCCGCTGGCATTGCTGACGCCTGCGCCGGCCGAAAGCGAGGTCCCGGTCCAGGGATAGATCAGCTTCAGCGCCTGCGATGCCGTTACCGAAGTCTCCCTGGCATCGACCGGGTCGTAACGGACGCTGAGGGAGCGGCTCGATTGCATGTCGAGCGAGTCCGACAGGATCCAGCTGCGCGAGCGGCTGAGCGTCAGAGCGCCGCTGCCGCGCAGCGTATCGACGCTGACCCTGGCGCCCCGCTGCGATTGACCCGCCGGCGTAACGGTCGTCTTGCTGATCCTGCCCCAGAGCATGACCTGTTCGGAATCTGGCAGCGGCGCACCGGCTTTTGTTGCTGCCAATGCGAGGTCGGCGCCGGCGCTCGTCTCCCATTCGGCCGGCAGACGAAAACCCATCGTCGCCTTGTACGACCGATCCGAGACCTTGGCAGGCGACCAGATCAGCAGGTCGTCCGCCTTCGCAGCCGCGCTCAGCGGAGGCACGATGGCGAAAAGAAGGATGGCTATTCTGAATGTCGTCATGTGATCCGATCGTTTTGACCTGACACGTGCCGGCTCATCGAACGGCACGATACCGCACCAAAGTGCTCGCAGCGAACGCGAACGGGCAGCACGGCCAAGCCGTTCATCCCGATGTCATCCTCGATTTAATGTTGGCCGAAAAAGCCGAGGGCAGCCAAGTGCCCGTTTTTCAATGGCCGCCGCAGCGCCCCGATAGCCCATGCGCCCAAGACAGACCGCATGGGAATCACATCCCTTCGGGAATGTCATAAGGATCACATCCCACCGCCGCTCTGTAAACCCCCGAAGGGCTGATATCTGCTGCACCGCACACTTGCCGCACCCTCCAAACCCTAGTAGAGCCTGAGCCTACGAGAGACATTTTCGCGAAATTCCAAATGATGACCGGCAAAACCGCGCCGCGGCGCCTCAGCATCTTCGGCTCAACCGGGTCGATCGGCCGCAATACCCTCAATGTTGTCGAACATCTGGGCGGGCGGGAGAACTTCGAAATTTCCGTTCTGACAGGCAACGGCAATGTCGAGCTGCTCGCCCGGCAGGCCAGATCCTTCGGTGCGCGGCTGGCAGTGACGGCAAACGACCGGCATTATGAAGCGCTGAAGAGCGAACTTTTCGGCAGCGGCATCGCGGTCGCGTCGGGAAAATCCGGCCTCATGGAAGCGGCCGACCGCGATGCCGACTGGGTGATGGCGGCAATCGTCGGCACTGCGGGTCTGGCGCCGACGCTTGCCGCTGCACGCCGTGGCGCCGATATCGCCCTTGCCAACAAGGAATGTCTGGTCTCGGCCGGCGATCTCTTCATCGCTGCGATCCGCGCCGGCGGCGGAAAACTGCTTCCCGTCGACAGCGAGCACAATGCGATTTTCCAGGTGCTGGAAGAAAACCAGCGCCATGCCGTCGAGCGTGTCATCCTGACCGCCTCGGGCGGCCCTTTCCGTACCGCTTCGTTGAAGGAGATGGCCGATGTGACGGTGGAAACCGCGCGCGCCCATCCGAACTGGTCGATGGGCTTGAAGATCTCGATCGACAGCGCCTCGATGTTCAACAAGGCGCTGGAGATGATCGAAGCCCGCCACCTTTTCGGGCTGAGGCCCGAACAGATCGAGGTGATTTTCCATCCGCAGTCGATCATCCATTCCATGGTCGGTTATACCGACGGTTCGGTGCTGGCGCAGCTCGGCGCGCCTGACATGCGCACCGCCATCGGTTACGCGCTGTCCTTCCCGCGCCGGCCGAACTTGCCGGTCGAGCGGCTGGATTTCGCCAGACTCGCGCGGCTCGATTTCGAGGCGCCGGATGAGGTGCGGTTCCCCGCCTTGCGGCTGGCGCGCCTTGCGATGACGCGCGGCGGCGTTCAGGGCGCGGTGCTGAACGGCGCCAAGGAAGTAGCGCTCGAAGCCTTCATCGAAGGGCGCCTGTCCTTCCTCGCCATGGCTGAGGTCACCGAGAGGGTCATGGACGAACTGGCCGGCCTGCCGCCGGCTGCCGGCATGGACGACGTTTTCAACGCCGACAGGCAAGCCCGGCAACGGGCGGCAAAGCTGATGAAACTCGATCTCGTCGGGTGAGGGCTCGGGCGGCTGCAGAGCAATTCCAGGAAAAGTGCGAAGCGGTTTTCCCAGGCAAAGCGCAAAGCGCTTTTGCCGGGAATTGCGTAAATCCAAAAAGTTAGAGCGGTTCAGCACTTCCGTGAAAACCTGAACCGCTCTATCGCAGCCGATTGCCGCCCTCATCGAACAATCGGCAATTCGACGGCTCGAACTGCAGGCTGACCTCTTCGCCGGCCGCAATGCTGGTCGGCGACCGGTGCTCGACGGTGAGCGACTGGCCATCGCAGAGCTGGCAGTAGAGATACTGCGTTCCGCCGAGATACTCGGAAAAATCGACCCTTGCCGTAAGGCCGCCAGTCAGCTCGGGCGCCACTTTCAGATGCTCCGGCCGCAGACCGAGCGTCACGGCCGCACCGGCCGGCCTGTCTTTCGGCAGCAGGCCACTTTCGACGCGCCCGCCGGCAACGTCGACCAGGCCGTCTTTGCTCCATCGGGCATTCAGGAGATTCATCCTCGGCGAGCCGATGAAGCCCGCCACGAATGTATTCGAAGGATTCTCGTAGATTTCCCGCGGTGTCCCGGCCTGCTCGACGCGGCCGTCGCGCAACACGACGATCTTGTCGGCGAGCGTCATCGCCTCGGTCTGATCATGCGTGACATAGATCATCGTGTTGCCGAGCTCGCGATGAAGGCGGGCGATCTCGATGCGCATGGACACACGCAGCTCCGCATCGAGATTGGACAGCGGTTCGTCGAACAGGAAAACATCGGGCTCGCGCACGATCGCCCGGCCGATCGCCACGCGCTGGCGTTGGCCGCCGGAAAGCTGGCCGGGGCGCCGGTCGAGCAAATGGTCGATCTTCAGGATCGCCGAGGCTGCCTTGACGCGCTTCTCGATCTCCGCACCATTCGTACGCGCCATCTTCAGGCCGAAGGCCAGGTTGTCGCGCACGCTCATATGCGGATAGAGCGCGTAGGATTGGAAGACCATGGCGATGCCGCGCTCGGACGGATCGAGATCGGTGACAACACGTCCCTTGATCTCGATCTCCCCATCGGTCACGTCCTCAAGACCCGCGATCATGCGAAGCAGCGTCGATTTTCCGCAGCCGGACGGACCGACGAAGACGACGAAATCGCCCTCCTCGATCGTCAGGTCGATGCCGTGGACCACCGGCAGATTGCCATAGCTTTTTCGCACGTCCTGAAGGACGACGCTCTTGTTACCCATACCGTTCGTCATCCCCAAACGACCTACTTGTCCGCCTGGACCCAGACGAGCATCTCTCCGGGCGCGCGGTTGTCCCAGAGATGATAGGGCACGAAGCGCGCGGTGGCGACCCGCCTTTCGGCCGGCGCCTTGCGATAGAGCGAAGTGCCCCAATTCGATGTTTCCTCACGCTCAACCTTGAGATCGAGTGCGACGGCATTATTGAGGTCCTTCAGCACGACGGTTTCGGCGGCCGGGAGTTCGCGAGGCAGAACGATGGCGTTGAGGTCTTTGCCATTGTCCGTTGTTTCCACACAATAGACGAGGGGGCCGCGCATCAAGGCGACACGGCCGGCATCCTGGCGCACTTTCGGGTTTGCATATTGCGGGCGAAGCGCCAGCGGCAGGTAGAGGGCGACGCGATCGCCGTCCGCCCATTCGCGGTCGATCCTGGCATACCCGTCGCGGACATGGGCGCCGAGCTCGAGCATCGTCCCGTTGACGCTGAGGGTTGCGCCCTCCGCCCAGTCCGGAATGCGCAGCGACAGTGCAAACTGAGCCGGTTTTGTCAGCCTGGCCGTGAAGGCAACGGCGCCGTCCCACGGATAGTTGGTGCTCTGCTCCAACGCCACCTCGGCGCCATTGGCAAGCTTCAGCCGGGCGGTGCTTTCGCCATAGAGATGCACGGCGATCTCATCGTCGGCAACCGCATACATGTATGAGCCGATCGACGTCACCAGACGGGCGATGTTCGGCGGGCAGCACGGGCAATGGTGCCATTTCCAGCGATGGTGCTTGCCCGCACTTTCCAGCGGATTGTCATAGAAGAAGGTCTTGCCGTCGGTGGAAAGACCCGGCAGCGCGCCGTTATAGAGCGCCTGCTCCATGATGTCGGCGTAACGCCGGTCCGGCCCGCGCCCGAGCATGCGGCTTGCCCAGAAGACCAGGCCGACGGAGGCGCAGGTTTCCGCATAGGCCGTGTCGTTGGGCAGATCGTAATAATCGGTGAAGCCTTCGTTGGAGGCGGCCGGGCCGATGCCGCCGGTGATGTACATCTGCTTGGTGGTCAGATCGTCCCAGAGCGTTTCGAGCGCCGCCGTCAGGCTGTCGTCCTTATATTCGGTGGCGATGTCGGCCATGCCGGAATAGAGGTACATGGCGCGCACGGCATGGCCGACGACCTTCGTCTGTTCGCGTACCGGCAGGTGCGCCTGTCCATATTCATAGGTCTTCTGATGGAAGTCGGCAGCGCTGCGGCCGTCGCGAGCGGCCTCCGCCGTGAAAAAGTGGGGCTCGGTGCCGCGTTCGTCGATGAAGAATTTCGAGAGGTCGAGATATTTCTTCTCGCCGGTCACGCGGGCAAGCTTGACCAGTGCCAGCTCGATTTCCTCATGGCCGCAATAGCCTGGTATTTGACCCTCGCCATGGCCGAAAACCTTGATCATGTAATCGGCGTAGCGGCACATGATATCGAGCAGCTTTCGCTTGCCGGTCGCCTGATAATAGGCGACCGCGGCTTCCATCAGATGGCCGGCGCAATAGAGCTCGTGATGGTCGCGCAGGTTGGTCCAGCGGCGGGATGGCTCGACGCGCTGGAACCAGGCGTTCAGATAACCATCCTTGTCCTGCATCTTCTCATACATGTCGATGATCTCATCGGCGCGCGCCTCCAGCTTCGGGTTCGGCCGGCGATAAAGCGAATAGGCGATGGTCTCGATCGACTTGCCAAGATCCGAATCCCAGAACATCTGCGTCGTGCCGCCCCAGGGCTGGATCGGAATGACGACGCCGGGGCTCGGCTGGCTGACGTCGATCGCCTTCAGCATACCGGCCTCGACGCAGCGGTCGAGCAAGGTTTCAGCGGTGGAATTGCAGACGGCGTCCTGCCATTTGCCCCAGAAACCGCCGAGCTCGACATCGGGAACGGCGACGAGACGAAACTGGCGGTCGTTGCTTGATTTGGTCATGGGCTCTACCTTGAGCATGATGCCGAAAAGTGTGAGCGGTTTTCGGACGACATCATGCTCTAACTATTTAATTTAGAACAGGATTCAGATTTTAGGCCGACGGCCTAAAATCATCCTGTTCTTGGGATCATTTCACCGCGCCGGCCATCAGCCCGCGCATGTAGTAGCGTTGCAGGAGCAGGAAGACGATCAGGCAGGGGATCGTCATGACGACGACACCGGCCTGCACCGCTCCCCAGTTGATGGCGCCGAGCCGTCCGGCGCGAACCGCCGTCATCAGCACCGGCAGGGTGTATTTCTCATTGCTCGAGAGGAGCACGAGCGCGGCAAGAAACTCGTTCCAGGCATTGAGGAAGGCAAAGATCGCCACCGTCGCGACACCGGGCAGCACCAGCGGCAGGAGAACCCGCGCCAGGAGCTTCAGATCGCGCGCGCCGTCGATGCGCGCGGCCTCCTCGATTTCCTTCGGCACGGCATCGAAAGCATTGCGCATCATGAAGACCGAGAAGGGCAGCTGCAGCGTCACATAGACGAGCGTCAGCCCGAGCAGTGAATTGTTGAGGCCGAGTTTTGCCAGGATGATGAAGAGCGGCGTCAGGATCGACTGGAACGGGATCATCAAAGTGGCGATGATCAGCACGAAGAGTGCATTCTTCATCGGGAAGCGATAACGCGAGAAGCCATAGCCGGCGAGCAGGCTGACGAGGACGGTGAGCACCACGGTAGCGACCGAAACGAGCAGCGAATTGATCATGTGCTGCCAGATGCCGGCGCCGAACGTATCGAGTAGCGCATAGGCGTCGAAGCTGACGCCGGATGTCGGCCACGGCGGCAAGGGCGGCAGGCTGGCTTCGGCACCCGGCCGGAAGGAGGCGAGCAGCGTGATCGCGAAGGGCGCCAGAAAGAAGATCGAAATGGCGATGCCTGTCAGATGATAGGCCGACTTCGTGCGGATGGCCTTGCGGGCGCGGCGTTGCCTTGATGTCGTCATGAACGCTCCTCTCCGACGCGAAGCAGCCAGAGCTGCACGATGCTGATGGCGACCAGGATGGCGAGAAGGGCTATCGAGAGCGCTGCGCCATATCCGAGATTGAAGGAGACGAAGGACTGGTTGAAGATGTAATAGACCACCGAGATCATTTTGTTCTGCGGTCCACCCGCCGTCATGATGTAGAACTGGTCGAAAGCGAGGATCGAGCCGGTGACCGAGACGATCAGCGCCAGCGCGATCGTCTTGCGCATCAGCGGCAGCGTCAGATGCCGGAAACGCTGCCAGCGGCCGGCGCCGTCGATGCGGGCCGCCTCGGTCAGCTCGGATGGAATGGCCTGCAGCCCGGTCAGCAGAATGATCATGGTGAAGCCGGCGATCTTCCAGACGACCATCACCACAACAGTCAGGAAGGCGGTGTCGAAGGTCGCAAGAAGATTGGGGCTCTTTTCCACAAGACCGAGCGCTTTCAGGGCGGGGCCGATGAAGCCGCTATCGACATTGGCGAGCCAGACCCAGAGCAGCGAGGCCGTGGCAAGGCCGACCACGACCGGCAGGAAGATGATCGTGCGGTAGGCGCTGACGAACTGCCGTTCCTTTTCGACGAAGATCGCCAGCGGAAAGGCGACGGCGAAGATCGCGATGGTGACGATCACGGTGTAATAGGCGGTGAAATTCAGTGCCGCCATGAAACGGGTGTCGTTGACCATGCGGTAGTAATTGTTGAAGCCGATCCAGCGCGACGCTCCCATCAGCGGCCAGTTGTGCAGGCTCATCCATCCGGTGAAAAGAACCGGCATGACGAAGAAGACGATGACCAGCGCCATGGCAGGCGCGATGTAGAGAGGGCCGCGCCAGTTGGATCTGCGCCGCCGCCTCAGCCGAGGCAATAGGGTCTCTGAACCGGAACCGGTCATCAAACGCTCCGCATCTGTCTATGGAAGTTGGCCGGGAAGCTGCCACCGCTCCCCGGCCGCGGCCTTGGGAGAGTTATTGGCCGCTATCGATGATCGACTGCATTTCCGACTGGGCGCTGGAGAACGCACCGTCGACATCGTCGCCGAAGATCGCCGCGTTGGTGAAGCTTGCCCACGGACCGTTGGCGCTGTTGATCAGGTCGTTGAACTGCAGCGTATAGGGCGTCTTGGCGACACTGATCGCCTTCAGGCCGACCTGCATGCGCGGATCGAGACCTTCCAGCACCTTGTCGGCGATATCGCCGCGTGTCGGCAGGCTGCCATATTTCGCCATGATCTTCTGGCCGTCCATCGAATAGATATATTCGAGAAATTCCTTCACCGCGTCGATCTTCTTCGTTCCCTTGGTGATGACGAAATTGTCGCCACCGGCAAAGGAGGAAGGCTTGCCGTCGACACCGGGAATGAGGGTCACGCCGAAATCGATCTCGGGATGCTGGGTCACCAGCGTGCCGATGGCAAAGGCGCCGAGGCTCTGCTGGCCGATCTTGCCGTTGGTGAAGGTCAGGAAGTTCGTACCGTTGTCGCTGGCCGCACCCGCCGGCACCAGGTCCTTCTTGACCATGTTGCGGTAGATGTCGACGGCCTTGCGCGTCTGAGGCGTATCGAGCGTCGCTTTCTTGCTGTCGGCCGACAGGATATCGGCGCCGGCACCCCAGGTGAGCGGCGTGAAGGTGAAGATCATGCAGCCGCCGCAGCCGCCGCCGGAGAAATAGAAGCCATAAGTATCGTCACCGAGAGCCCGGATCTTCTCGGCATTGGCGGTGATTTCATCCCAGTTATCAGGCGCCTTTTCCGGGTCGAGACCGGCCTTCTTGTAGAGATCCTTGTTCCAGGCGAAAACCGATGTCTCGACGGAGAGCGGCAGGCCGTAGATCTTGTCCTGATAGGTGCCGAGGCGGACATGCGACGGCGACAGCGAGTTGAAATAGGGCAGCGACTTCGCCCAGTCCGTCAGATCCTCCAGCTGGCCCGCCGCCGCAAAGGCTGGATTGTAGATGAGGTCCATCGACAGCGCATCGGGCGCCTGTCCGCCGGCAATTGCCGTCGCATATTTCTGCACCAGTTCGGAGAACGGCACTTCGGTCATCACGACCTTGTTCTCATGACTGGAATTATAGGCTTCGACGACTTTCTTGAAGGCGTCGCCGATCCCCGACCGGACCCACATTTCGACGTTTTCGGCAGCCGATGCAGCCGACACCAGGCACAAAGTAGCGATGCCGGTCGCCGCCAATAGACGCTTGATCATGACACTCCTCCCAATATGGCGCATCTCCTCGCGCCTTTGCTCATTTCCCTGATTCTTATTCCTCGGGGGTCCTGCCCCCGCATGACCGCCGGACGACGAGCCGGCAGGGCAACTTCCTCACTCCCGGCTCGACAGGCCGTCCTTCCGCAAGCGCCAGCACCGTCAATCCGGCCTGCCGCCCGAGCTCCTTCAGCTCCATATCTACCGTCGTCAGCGGCGGCCGCGTCTGGGCCGCAACAATCTCCCAATTGTCAAAGCCGATCACCGAGACGTCCTGCGGCACCTTGACGCCGCGCTCGCGCAGCGCATCTACGGCGCCCCGGGCGATCTGGTCGTTGCCGCAGAAGAGCGCATCCGGCTTTTCCCCCGGCCTCTCCCAAAGCTGTTCCACCGCCTCATGGCCCCAGTTTTCCGACCAGACGCCATAGAGCACCGGCTCGCGGTGGCCCGCCACCTGATGATAGGCGCCGGCCCGCTCCCGCACCGAAAAGAAGTCTTCCGGCCCGGTAATATGGGCAATCCGCCGCCGCCCGATCGTCGCGAGCCATTCGACCGCCAGCCTCGCACCCTGCTCGTCGTCCGAACGAAAGGTAACGCTGTTCTGCGTTCCCTCGGTGAAGGCGTAGACGACAGGCACATGCAAATTCGACAGGTCGACAGGCAGACGCCTGTCCAGCCGCTTGCCGGTGGCGATGATGCCGTCGACCTGCTTGTCCAGCATCGCATCGACGTGGATCTGGGCGAGCGCCGGATCGTCTTCGATGGCGCACAGGAAAACCGAGACCCCGTGATCCACCAGCGCGTCCGAAATACCCGCCATCACAGGCAGCGTGAAACGGCCGTACGTGTCGTTGGTCAGCAGCCCGATGGTGAAGCTGCGTTTGCTGAGAAGCCCTCTTGCCAGCGCATTCGGCCGATATCCGATTTCGCCGGCGATCCGCTTCACCCGTTCGCGGGTTTCCGCTCCCATCCGGCCGGTGTCGTTGAGCGCCTTCGACGCCGTCGAAATGCTCACGCCAGCAGCCGACGCGACCTCATGGATGGTGATCCTGCCTCTTTTTCCTCCCGATACGTTCAGAACGTCCTCCTTCTGAATTGGCTTGAGAAAAGCTTTTACCAGTCTTATTGTCAAGTGAGAAAAGGTTTTCTCATGCAATTCGAAAGATCGAACAACGAGCGTGAACTGCAGGAAGGAGGGCGTGGAAAAAGCCGATGCGAATCCATGAGACCGGATTGCAATGCGTCATTCATCGGCAGAGCGACAGGGCGAAGGCTAGATAATCTTGTCCAGCTAATGAATACGAAACAAACAATCGCCGTCAGAACCTCCGATGGAGGTTCCGATTCGCGGGATTAGAACCCGGGCGATCGTTGAAAGATCAGGCGACGTGCCTTGCCAGCGCGCAACGCGACCAGAGCGAATGCAGGGCGTCCACGAGATGGGCGATATCGGCGTCGGAATGCAGCGGTGTCGGGGTGATGCGCAGCCGCTCGGTCTTCTTCGGCACTGTGGGATAGTTAATCGGCTGGACATAGACGCCGCAATTGTCGAGCAAGAGGTCGGAGATCCACTTGCACTTGGCGGCATCGCCGACCATCACCGGCACGATGTGGCTGGGATTATGCATATGCGGAATGCCGCGTTGGTCGAGCAGCGAGCGTAATTTGCGCACCCGGTCCTGATGGCGGGCGCGCTCGAACTGACTGACCTTCAGATGCTGGATCGAGGCGACCGCACCAGCGGCCAATGCCGGCGGCAGCGCCGTGGTGAAGATGAAGCCGGAGGCAAACGAGCGGATGAAGTCGCACAACGCCGCTGAGGCAGCGATATAGCCGCCCATCACGCCGAAGGCCTTGCCGAGTGTGCCCTCGATCACCGTCAGCCGGTCCATCAGTCCCTCGCGCTCGGCAATGCCGCCGCCGCGCGGGCCGTACATGCCGACCGCATGCACCTCGTCGAGATAGGTCATCGCGCCGTATTTGTCGGCGAGATCGCAGATCTCCTTGATCGGGGCGATGTCGCCATCCATCGAATAGACGCTCTCGAAGGCGATCAGCTTCGGCGCCTTCGGATCGGCGGCCGCAAGCTTGGCTTCGAGATCGGCGACGTCATTGTGTTTCCAGATCACCTTGTCGCATTTGGCATGACGAATGCCCTCGATCATCGAGGCATGGTTGAGCGCATCGGAGAAGATGATCAGGCCGGGAATTTTCGCGCCGAGCGTGCCGAGTGCGGCCCAGTTGGAGACATAGCCTGAGGTGAAGATCAGTGCCGATTCCTTGCCGTGCAGATCGGCAAGCTCACGCTCGAGCAGGACGTGGTAATGGTTGGTGCCAGAAATATTCCGGGTGCCTCCCGCACCCGCGCCACAGTGGTCGATGGCGGCCTTCATCGCCTCGATCACCTTCGGGTTCTGACCCATGCCGAGATAGTCGTTGGAGCACCAGACCGTGACTTCCTTCTCGCCATCGGCCGTATGGCGCGTCGCACGTGGGAAGTTGCCGCGGTGACGTTCGAGATCGGCAAAAACGCGGTAGCGGCCCTCGGCATGAAGCCCGTCAAGCTCGTTTTTGAAAAATGCTTCGAAATCCATCATATGCTCCAGTATCACGCGGCCGTTCTTGCCGATCGGACGTCCGCGCGTCAATGCTTACCCTTTGGTTTAACATCAACTGCGGCAAAAGGCCCAGTTTTTTGAATGATTCCAGACAAAAAAATACGTGCGCCACAATCAATGGGGCCATGCGGCAAAAGCGCCCGACATAGGCGCAAATTCCGCAAGGCCCGCAACACCCCTTCAAAGCAAAAAAATCCGGACAGGAGTGGACAACCCTTTCTTCCGACATAGTTTTCGAGCTAGCGTGCCAAAAAAACAATAGGGACGGCCTATGCCCATTGGGCGATAACCCAGGAGAAAAGAGATGAAAAAAGCTGTCATACTCGCATTGATCGGCCTGTCGGTCGCAAGCTGCACACCGACGCAGCAGGGCGCCGGAATCGGTGCTGCATCCGGCGCAGTCATTGGCGGTGCAGTCACCGGCAATGTCCGAGGTGCTGCGGTCGGTGCCGCCATCGGCGGCGTGTCGGGGGCCTTGATCGGTAGCGTCGCGGAACAGCCCGGCCAGTGCTACTATCGCGACCGCTATGGTCGCCGTTATATCGACGCTTGCCCGCGCTGACAGCGCTGGCAAGACGCAAAATCAGGAAATCCCGGACACACATCCGGGATTTCTTGTACTGAATTAGCGCGTGGGCAATTTAAAATGGTACACCCTGCGCGATTTTGCCGCTAAGCTGTTCACGGCTGGGCAACGAAGCTTCATGTAGGCGTAACCAAAAGCAGCGGATGCGGATTAGAGGGACAAGTCCGAAAATAGGTACTGCGTATCGGCGAACAGGCACCATGATGGTGGTCGCAGCGGCAGCTGCTTTCTCACCGGTCCTGATCGGCGATGCTTACGCCTTCAAGCTTTTCGGCATCACCATCTTCGGCAAGGAGGAGGACGAGAGCGAACAGGTGCCCGATCCGGTGCGCTATCACGTCGACCTCAAGGCCGACACCGCCGATCCCGATCTTAAGGAAGCGCTCGAAAACAGCTCCCGCCTCGTCAGCGACCAGAAACAGCCCGTCTCCGGCGATCTCGGCATCGTCGTCAAGGCCCGTGACGACCGCGAGCGGCTGATCGCCACCCTGTATGAAAAAGCCCGTTACGGCGGCGTGGTGACGGTCACCATCGACGGCAAGGATATCGACGACCTGCCGCCCAATCCGACCTTCGACCGCTCCGGGCCGGTCCCCGTCATCGTCAATATAACACCCGGCCCTGTTTTCAGGGTCAGAGAGGTGCAATTCGGCGGCGACGCCGCGGATCGCAATCCCGCCGATTACGACCTTGCCCCCGGCGCCGAGGCCGGCTCGCTCGCCATCATTAAGGCCGGCGACAAGATTGTCGAACAGTTGAAAAGCGAAGGCCGGCCCTTTGCCAAATTGACCGAACGCAAGGTCGTCGCCGATCACAGGAGCGATACGGTCGACATCGTGCTTGCTGCCGAAGGCGGGCCTGTCGCCCCGATCGGCGATGTCGGGGTCACCGGCGAAAAAACCGTGCGGCCAGGTTTTATCCAGCGTTATTCCCGGCTGAACAAAGGGGACGCCTATTCGCCGGAAAGGCTGAAGAAGGCCGGCGAGCGGCTTCGCGCCCTCGGCGTCTTTTCGAGCGTCACCATTCATGAGGGCGATGCGCTGGCGCCTGATGGTACGCTGCCGATGACGATCGAGGTGTCCGAAGGCAAGAGGCGCTATTTCGGCGTCGGCGCGCAATATTCCACCACCGACGGCCTCGGCATCCAGGGCTATTGGGGCCACCGCAACCTGTTCGGCGAGGCCGAGACGCTGAGGATCGAAGGCTCGGTCTCGCGGCTCGGCGAAGCCACCGATGTCGGCAGCCTCGACTATTCCGCCGGCATCCTCTTCACCAAGCCCGGCGCCTTCTTCCCGGCCGCCACGCTGAAGGCCGGTATCGTCGCCAAGACCCAGAATCCGGACGCTTATAACGCGACGCTCGTCACCGCCTCGTTGGGCCTTTCCTATGAACTGACCGAGAAGGACACGGTGTCGGCGAGCGGCGAAGTCAGCTGGGAGCGCGATGACGACGCCTTTGGCACCAATGACTATCTGACCATCGCCCTCCCGCTTCAATATGATCGTGACGCACGCGACGACAAGTTCAATCCGACCGAAGGCTATCGCGCGACAGCCTCGGCAAAGCCCGGCTACGAGGTATTCAACGCCACACCCTATGCGGCGTTCGAGGGCTCGATCTCCGGCTATCTACCGTTCGGCGCTGAAGATCGCCTCGTGCTTGCCGGCAAGGTCGCCGCCGGCGTGCTGATCGGCGGCGGCGGGATCGAGGACATTCCTGCCACGCAGCGCTTTTTCGCCGGCGGCGGCGGTTCGGTGCGGGGATACAGTTATCAGGAAATTTCGCCTTACAATGACAATGGCGATGCCACCGGCGGCCGCTCCTATGTGACGGGGTCGCTGGAGGCCCGCTTCAAGATCACAGATACGATCGGCCTCGTGCCCTTCATCGATGTCGGCACCGTATCGGACAGCACCTTCCCGGGTTTTTCCGATATCCGCGCGGGCGCCGGCGCGGGAATACGATATGCCACACCTTTCGGGCCGCTGCGGCTTGATTTTGCCGTGCCGCTGAACAAGTACGAAGATGGCACAGATTATGGAATTTATGCCGGCATCGGCCAATCCTTCTAGGGTTGCCGATTTTGGTTCTTTCCGATCGATGGGCCGCATGAAAACGGGGTAGTCCGCGCCGATGCAAACGCTGGCAAAAATCGTCAACTGGATTGTGCGGGTCACCGGCTATGCCGTAGGCGCCATTTTGATTCTCGCTGTGGCGGCGCTCGCGATCTTCGGCTTCACCTCGTTTGGCGCCCGCATCGTCACCGAAAGGATCGCCTCCACCCTTTCCAACCGCGACATGACGATCGAGGTGCGCGAACCGGAAGGCCTTTTGACCGGCGGGCTTCGCGCCGCCGAAATCTCCCTATCCGACACGAGGGGCGTTTTTGCGGAAATCCACGGTGTGGCAATCGATTGGAACCCGCTGGCGCTGCTGACGGGAACATTCCACGCCAAACGTTTCCAGATCGACACGATCAACGTGCTGCGCAAGCCGGTGCGCACCCTGCCTTCGCGGCCCGGCGCCGAAAATTCCGGCGGCTTCGCACTTCCGGTCAAGATCGATGTCGACCATGTGGCCCTGCCCGATATCAAACTGGCCGAAGCTTTTGCCGGGCGGGCCTTCGCGCTCGCCGCCGACGGCAGCCTTTCGGCGGATGGCGACGGCGGCGAAGCGATGGTCAATGTCAGCCGCCACGCGGTTCCGGATGCGCGCCTTACTGCCGATATCGCCTACGCGCCGGCCGAAAACCGGCTGCGGCTGAAGGCGCAGCTTGCCGAGCCGAAGGGTGGGCTGTTGGCGGGCTTCCTCGGCCTGCCTGGCAATCCTGCCGTCAACATCGACCTCGACGGCCAGGGTCCGATATCCGACTGGACAGGCAAGATACAGGCTGCGCTCGACGGGCAACAGCGCGCTGCAATCGAGGGCCGGCATGCGATTGGCGCAGAGGGGCTGCACCATCTCGATCTCAAGGGTGGCGGTGACCTGAGCTCGCTTCTTCCCGCGGCATTCCGGCCGCTTTTCGCCGGCCAGACCAATATCGACCTTGCCGCCACCTTCGACGACCACGGCAAGATCGATATCCAGACCGGCAATATCGCCACCGGCAGCGTCGTCATCGCCGCATCGGGAGCGCTTGATCCGGCCGGCAACAACAGCCTGAACGCCAATCTGCTCGGCACATCCGGCCCCGTCGATTTCCGCTGGCCGCTGGCCGAAGGCGAAGCGCGCTTCCTGATATCGGGCCTCAACCTGGCTCTGACAGGCGACGCGCAGGCCGCCCGACTGAGCCTCAGCGGCTCGCTCGACAGCGCAACCCTGCCGCAGGCCGATATCGGCAACGTCAAGCTGACGGCAAAGAGCGACGCCTTTAATCTTGCCGCCCGTTCCGGCAGCGTTCAGCTGCGCCTCGTAGCCGGCGACGCGACCTTTGCCGAACCGAACCTCAATCGCGCAGTTCAAGGCCCTATCACCATCGCCTCGCCGCTCCAGATTTCGTCGGGCGACATCGGCTTCAACGGCACCACCGTCGAAAGCGCCAATATCAACGGCAGCCTCAACGGCTCCTATCGGCTGGCGGACCGCGCGCTGACCGGCAATGTCAAGGTGAGTGTCGAACCGGCGGCCCTGCCGTCCGCGGCGACGAGCAGGTTCGATCAGCCGATCTTGCTCGAAAGCCAGGTGACCGGCACGATCCCGTGGAAATTCGCGCTGTCCAATCTCGTCCTGAAATCCGGCACGCTTGAAGCGGCCGGCAACGTCGCGCTCGACGGTTCGATGTTGAACGCCGATCTTTCAGGTCGGCTGCCCGATGTCGGCAAGCTGATGACGAGCGCGAGTGGCGGCGCCGGTTACGCGCTGAGGATCGGAGGCGAACTGCCGGCGATCTCCGTGACCGCCAATATCAAGGCTCCCAGCCTGCAGATGGCTGATCGCGCGCTCGCCAACCTCAATATCGATCTGTCGGGTGTCGCCGATCCCAAGGCGCCGCAGGGGAAGTTTGCGGCCACCGGCACGATCGACGGACAGCCGATCGGTATCAACGGCGACATCCGTTCTGAGAACGGCAAGACGAGCATTCCCGCACTGACCGCCGATGTCGGCGGCAACCGGCTGACCGGCAAGCTGGAGCTTTCGCCCTCCCTGACGCCCTCGGGCGCATTGACCTTCGATTTTCCCAAGCTCGGCTTGCTAGCTGCGCTCGGCGGCCAGAAAGCCGAAGGAGATCTCAAGGGTTCGCTCGGCATCGAGAGCGACGGCGGCAAGATCGCGCTCAAGCTCATTGCATCAGGCGCCTCGATCCGCCGCGATACGCTGGCGATCGTCAAGCCGGATATTGACCTCACGGTCAGCGATCTCAGCGCCCTTGCGGCAAAGGGCACAATCCGCGCCGAAGAGTTGGCTGCCGGAGAAAACAGGCTCGCCGGCCTTTCGCTCGATTTCACCAGGCAGCAGAACCGAACCGATTTCGATCTTAACGCCGCCTATGACGGCAATCCGGTGCTGGCCGCCGGCAATATCCAGGCGCCAGGCGGCACGATCGCGGTAAACTTTGACCGCTTCTCGGCCAGCCCCCGCAACATCCCGGTCGAGCTTGCCGCACCGACTGAGGTCGCGATCGGCGGCGGCACCGCCAGTCTGAACGGACTGACGCTGAAAACAGGCACCGGTTCGGTGAGCGTCACCGGCTCCGTCGGCGAGACGCTGAAGCTGAATGCCGACATCCACGAACTGCCAGCAGCGCTGGCTAATGGTTTCGTGCCGAACCTTTCGGCCGGCGGCACGATCTCGGGAACGATTGCCGTGACGGGAACGCCGGCAGCACCCATCGCCGATTTCAAACTCGACTGGAAGGATGCGACGACAGGGCAGCTTAAGGGCGCGGGCCTGGCACCGCTCGGCATCACCGCCACCGGTAAGTTTGCCGATAAGAAGCTCGATTTCGATACGACCATCGCCGGGGCCGACAGCCTGTCGCTCAAGGCCCGCGGCGATGTCGGGCTCGCTGATCCGACGGCGCCGGTGATCGATATCGACGCCGATATTCTCAACCTGCCGGCGCAGGTCGCCAATGGTTTCGTTTCCGATCTCGCCGCCGAAGGCGCGATCACGGGAAAGGTGACCGCCTCCGGTTCCCTTAAGGCTCCAACCGGCAATTTCGACCTCGCCTGGAAAAGCGCCGCGACGAGCCACACCAAGCGCGCCGGCCTCGCGGCTCTTGATGTGACCGCGTCCGGCAAATTCGCGGACAACAAGCTCGATTTCGACGCCGCAGCCATCGGTGCCGACAGACTCTCGCTCAAGGCAAACGGCAACGTTGATATCGCCGGGACGACGATCGGCGACGTCAAGGTCGACGCAACACTCGACAATATCCCGGCAGCGATTGCCAATGGCTTCGTTCCCAATCTCGCAGCGGAAGGCGCTCTCTCCGGAACGGTCGCGGCCAGCGGGTCGCTTGCAGCTCCGACCGCCGATTTCGATCTCCATTGGCAAAACGCTGCGACGAGCCACACGAAACGGGCCGGTCTCGCCGGTCTTGGTGTCACCGCATCCGGAAAGATCGCCGACAACAAGCTTGATTTCGACGCGGCGGTTGCCGGCGCCAACAACCTCTCGCTGAAAGCGAACGGCAACGTCGCCGTTACCGGCACGACGATCGGCACCGTCGCGGCCGATGCGACGCTGTCAAATATCCCGGCAAGCCTGGCAAACAGCTTCGTCGCCGATCTCGCCGCCGAAGGCACGGTCTCCGGGAGGGTCTCGGCTGCGGGCTCGCTTTCGGCCCCCACCGCCAATTTCGACCTCAATTGGAAAGACGCTGCGACGAGCCACACGAAGCGTGCCGGCCTTGCCGCTCTCGGCATGACCGCATCGGGGAAATTTGCCGATAACAAGCTGGATTTCAACGCGGCAGCCGGTGGCGATCAAGGTCTCTCATTGAAGGCCATGGGCAATGTCGCTCTCGCTGGTACGACAATCGACAGTATGAAAGTCGATGCCGAAATCGCCAAACTCCCCGCCGCTCTCGCCAATGCCTTCGTCCCCGATCTGGCGGCCGGCGGTATGATATCCGGCACGCTCTCGGCAGCCGGAACACCCGCAGCACCCAAGGCCGATTTCAAGCTCGACTGGGCGGACGCCGCAACCAGCCACACCAGAAGCGCGCATCTTTCCGGCCTCGCGCTTGCCGCATCGGGACACCTCGCGGACAACAAGCTCGACTTCAACGCCAATCTTGGCGGCCAGGACGGTCTCTCACTGAATGCCGCGGGCAATGTGGCGATATCGGGCACTTCGGTCCGCAACATTGATGTCAAAGCCGATCTCGCCAATCTGCCCGCGGGCCTTGCCAACGGCTTCGTTCCCGGTCTTGCCGCGGAGGGCACCGTGTCTGGAACGGCATCTGCCTCAGGAGCGCTGCCCAAACCCGCCGTCGATTTCAAGCTCGATTGGAGGAACGCCGCCACCGCCCAGACCAGGAGCAGCGGCTTGTCGGGCCTGAGTGCCGCGGCCTCCGGCAAGTTCGCCAATGACAGGGTCGACTTCGATGCCAGCCTTGCCGGCAAAGACGGTATGTTGGCCAAGGCGGCGGGTGGCGTGACGATCGCGGGAACGGCCATACGCGACCTTTCGATCAATGCCGATATTCCGGCGCTGCCGGCGAATATCGCCAATGCCTTTGTTCCCGGCCTCGGTGCCGAAGGCACACTGTCGGCGAGCGCCCAGACATCGGGAACGCCCGCCGACCCGATCGTCGATTTCAAGCTGAACTGGAAAGATGCCGCGACCAGCCACACCAAGGCCGCCGGCCTCTCCCGCCTTGCCTTGGCGGCGACGGGAAAATATGCCGGCGACCGACTGGATTTCGATGCCGACCTCAGCGGCAGTGGCGGCATTTCGCTGAAAGCCGCCGGTAATCTTTCCATTGCAGGCACTACGATCCGATCGATCGACGTCACCGCGAACGCTGCCAATGTTCCGGCCGCCATCGCCAACGGCTTTGTTCCGGGCATCGGAGCCGAAGGTACGATCACGGCAACGGCCAAGGCGACGGGCGCGCTGTCCTCGCCCGCCGTCGATTTCAAGGTCGACTGGAAAAATGCCGCGACGAGCCAGACGAAAGGCGCCGGTCTTTCGTCATTCAGCATCGGGGCATCCGGCAAGCTTGCCGACAACAGGCTGACGGTCGATACCAGCCTTGCCGGCGACGCCGGCATGTCGCTGAAAGGCGGCGGTAGCGTCGTGATATCAGGCAACCGCGCCATCGACATGCGCTTCAACGGCAATGTTCCCTTCGCCGTACTTGGTGCCCCGCTCGCACAGCAGGGCTTTGTCGCCGACGGCGTCGCCAGCGTCGATCTTAAGATTGGCGGAACGGCCGCAGCCCCCGTCATCAACGGCACGGTCTCGACATCAGGCGCCAAGCTTGTCGACGTCAGGCGCAATCTTGCCGTCAACAATCTCGCAGCCACAGTCACCTTCAATGGCAACCAGGCCGTCATCTCGCGCCTCAGCGGCAATCTGGGCGGCGGCGGCACGATTTCGGCAAGCGGTACCATCGGCATCCAGCCCGCCGGCGGATTTCCCGCCGACATTTCGATCAAGCTCGACAAGGCCGTCTATGTTGACGGAACGCTTGTCGTCTCGACCGTCAACGGGACGGTCGGCCTGCGCGGGCCGATCCTGAGTGCGACGCTGAGCGGCAAGCTTCGGCTGGACAAGACCTCGATCACTGTCCCGGAAAGATTGCCGACCTCACTCCGTGAAATCGACATCCGGCATAAAAACGCACCGCGAGCAGTGCTGGCGCAGCTGCGCCATGACGGTGAACGGAAGCCGGGCGAGAAGTCCTCGACTATCACACTCGACCTCGAAATCGATGCGCCCTCGCAGATCTTCGTGCGCGGCCGCGGCATCGATGCCGAGCTTGGAGGTCTCGTGACGATCCGCGGAACGGCGGCAGCACCGATCGTCACCGGTGGCTTTACAATGCGCCGCGGCCGGCTCACCATTCTCAATCGTCGCCTCAATTTCTCCGACAAGAGCAAAATCACCTTTGCCGGCGACCTGACGCCGGCGCTTGACATGGAAGCGACCTCCACCTCCGGCACGACGACCCTGACGGTCGATGTCTCAGGCCTTGCCACCGATCCGTCAATCACCTTCTCCTCCTCGCCCCAGCTGCCGCAGGACGAGGTGTTGGCGCAGCTGATCTTCGGCCAGTCGATGTCGAAGCTCTCGCCGGTGCAGATCGCCCAGCTCGCCGACGCCGTCAGCCAGCTGGCCGGCAACCGCTCCACCTCGCTTTTCGAGGGTCTGCGCAACCAGCTCGGCGTCGACGATTTCGACATCAGCACCGACGCGAAGGGCCAGACGAGCGTCAGCGTCGGCCGCTATCTCAACGACCGTACCTATTTCGAATTGCAGCAGGGCGGCTCGGCCGGCGCCAAGGCAATCATCAATCTCGATGTCGGCCGCGGCGTCAAATTGCGGGGAGCCGCCGGCGGGAATGGCGCCGGCGAAGCGGGCATCGTCTATGAACGGGAATATTAAAGCAGCTTAGAAACCCGTCTTGCTCGTTTTAAGAAGAATGTTGGTCTCGGTCGAATTGATGCCGTTGATCAACCTGATTCGACGCAGCGTCTCGTCAAAGGCGGCAAGATCGCGGTCCTCCAGTTCGGCGACGAAATCCCATTTGCCGTTGGTGCTGTGAAGCGCCCGCACCTGCGGCAAGCCCCTGAGCTGATCGGCCACCCGGTCGGCGAGCTTGCCGAGCACCTCGATCATGACGATCGCGCGCACGCCGGCGGATCGCGTCTCGTGACTGGTGCGGATGGTGAAGCCGACGATGGTGCCGCCGGCGACCAGCCGGTCGATACGGGCGGCGACCGTTGCCCGCGATGCACCGGTCATTGCCGCGAGCGAGGAGACGGACATGCGAGCATTGTGGCGAAGCGCACTCAGAAGTTCGGTATCGAGATCGTCCACGTCGAACACTTTGTCAAAATAGCTTTATCAATCTGCGCAATCATAATCCATTTCTGGCACTTTTCCATCTTTTTGCCGCCAGCCCTTTATCCCACTATCGGCCGAAAACAGGCCTCAAACGGAGCCCTCGAATGAATGCGCAATCGCGATCTGTCACCCTCATCGGCGCACCCTTGGAAGAAGGTTCGGGTCGCAGAGGCGCCGCCATGGGCCCTGCCGCCCTGCGGATCGCCGGCGTCGACCAGACCCTAATTGATCTCGGCCACGACGTCGCCGATATCGGCGATCTCTCTGTCGTGCCGGCGATGGATCTGCCGAATCATCCGAAAGCCCATAATCTGAGGATCGTCGGTGCCTTCACCCGCGCATTGGAAAGCAGCGTCTATGACGTCGCCGCCGCCGGCCGCTTTCCGCTGATTCTCGGCGGCGATCACAGCCTGTCGATGGGCAGCGTCTCCGGCATGGCGCGTTATGCCGCCAGCAAGGAGCGCCCGCTCTTCGTGCTCTGGCTCGATGCCCATGCCGATTTCAACTCTCCGGCAACATCACCCTCCGGCAATATTCACGGCATGCCTGTTGCCTTCTTCTGCGGCGAGGCGGATTTCGCCGAAATCCTCCCGAAGGACCGGCCCTTCGTCGACCCGAAGAATGTCTTCCAAGTCGGTATCCGTTCGGTCGATGCGCGCGAGCGCGAGGAAATCCATGAACACGGCGTCAACGTCTTCGACATGCGGGCGATCGACGAGCAGGGCATCGGCGCCATCATGCGCGAGATTCTCGCTGTTGTCGCCAAGGCCAACGGCCTGCTGCATGTCAGCCTCGATCTCGACTTCCTCGATCCCGACATCGCGCCCGGAGTCGGCACGACGGTGCCTGGCGGTGCGACCTTCCGCGAAGCGCATCTTGTCATGGAAATGCTTTCCGACAGCGGCCTCGTCTCGTCGCTCGATCTCGTCGAGCTCAATCCGTTCCTCGATGATCGCGGCAAGAGCGCCCGTATACTGGTGGAACTGACGGCAAGCCTCTTCGGCCGCCGCATCTTCGATCGTCCGACACGCGCCGCATAGACAAGCTGAGGGAGAAGCGCCATGAACACTTCGGAAAAACTGATCGCAACGGAACAGCGACTCGGCGCCCACAACTATAAGCCGCTCGACGTGGTGCTGACGCGTGGCGAAGGCGTGTATGTCTGGGATACCGACGGCAATCGTTATCTCGATTGCCTCTCGGCCTATTCTGCCGTCAATCAGGGCCATTGCCACCCGAAGATCCTCGCCGCCATGGTCGAACAGGCGGGCAGACTGACGCTCACATCCCGCGCCTTCCGCAACGATCAGCTCGCCCATCTCTACGAGGAGCTTGCGGCGCTGACGGGCTCGCACAAGATCCTGCCGATGAATTCCGGCGCCGAGGCTGTGGAGACCGCCATCAAGGCGGTGCGCAAATGGGGTTACGAGGTCAAGGGCGTTCCTAAAGGAAATGCGGAAATCATCGTCTGCGCCGACAATTTCCATGGCCGCACGCTGAGCATCATCAGTTTCTCCACAGATCCCGACGCCCGCACCGGCTTCGGCCCCTACACGCCGGGCTTCCGCATCATTCCCTTCGGCGACGCCGAGGCATTCGAGGCCGCGATCAACGGCAATACCGTGGCAGCCCTGATCGAGCCGATCCAGGGCGAAGCCGGCGTCATCATCCCGCCGGCCGGTTATTTCACCCGCATCCGCGAGCTCTGCACCGACAACAACGTCACTCTGATCCTCGATGAGATCCAGACCGGCCTCGGCCGTACCGGCAAGCTGCTGGCGGAGGAGCACGAAGGCATAGAGGCCGATGTGACGCTGATCGGCAAGGCGCTTTCCGGCGGCTTCTATCCCGTATCCGCCGTCCTTTCCAATTCCGAGGTGCTGGGCGTGCTGAAGCCTGGCCAGCACGGTTCGACCTTCGGCGGCAATCCGCTCGCCTGCGCGGTGGCGCGCACGGCCCTCAAGGTGCTCGTGGAGGAAGGCATGATCGAGAACGCCGCCGCGATGGGCGATTATTTCCTCGAAGGCTTGAGGTCGATCCGCTCCAACATTGTCAGAGATGTACGTGGCCGTGGCCTGATGATGGCGATCGAGCTGGAGCCCGAAGCCGGCGGCGCGCGGCAATATTGCCATGCGCTGAAGGAGCGCGGCCTTCTCGCCAAGGACACCCATGACCACACGATTCGCCTCGCTCCGCCACTTGTTATAACGAGGGAGCAGGTCGATTGGGCCGTCTCGCAGATCGAAATGACGATCGGCTGAAGTAGAGCGAGGCGGAAAAGCTTCACACTCCCGTTCCCGATTTAGATTTGGGCAACACTCTTCCGTTAATGTCGTCGCTAACCGTAACGATGCTTTGAGTGCAAAGTCATCGCGTGGTGTGAAGGCAAAGCTCGTCCGCGCCAATGGTGGCGCACCCGCTTCTGCTTTGGCTTACGACAGTTGGGAAGAATTCTAATGGCCACGATCAATTCCACTAGCTTCAGCGGCGATACGCTCGAGATCATTGCCTTCCGCCTCCATGATCAGGAATTTTGCGTCAAGACCACGACCATCCGCGAAATCCGCGGTTGGGCGCCCTCGACCCCGATCCCGCATTCGCCGGCCGATGTTATCGGTGTCATGAACCTGCGTGGTTCGGTCATCCCGATCATCGATCTCGCCTATAAGCTCGGCATGAAGAGTACGGTTGCCAACGAACGCAGCGCCATCGTGGTCGCCGAAGTTCATAGCATGGTCATCGGCATGCTCGTGGACCGCGTCTCGGATATTCTCACCATCTCGTCCAGCCAGGTCCAGCCGGTGCCCGAGGTGACCGCCTCCTTCGACCGCGCTTTCTGCGAAGGCATCATCGCTTCGGAAAACGGCATGATCTGCTTCCTGAACCTCGCCAAGATGTTCAAGGAAAATGAGACGGATGAACTGGCTGCCTGATCTGCCGGAACAATTGGATATCGGAAAACCGCCGCTTTCGGCGGTTTTTTATTGCCGCCGACTTTCTTGCAGCGCCGCGACCTCGCCATCCCTCAGAACCACTTGTCCGGAAGCGGCCTGACCAGCGCGTTGGCGATGAGACCGGGCGCCGGCATGACGGCAAGGATATACATGGTGCCGGTATAGAGGGCAGTGGCGCGTGCGCAGGAGTTTGCTGCTGTCTCCCCTCCGGCAGACACCACTTTGAATTACCGGACCCGGTTTGCCTCCGCCTCCGGCTTGCGGATCATGGGAGCGGCCTGAAGCACGAGAGCATCCAGACCGTTTTCCTCCTTTTCGAGAATTTCAAACAATTGCCGCCGCATGCGCGGCTCCCAGAATTTGTTGATGTGCGTGGCGACGCCTTGTGCGGCCTCGTTTTGCGGCTGGCTTTTGAAAAAGGTGGCGATCTGATTTGCCATATAGACAAGCTTGGTTTTGGTATCATGCGACATCGGCGATGCTTTCGGGCGAGATGCGGTGCGGGTATGTGAAAATCTCGAAATCTTCGCCGCGCACCAGCGCGACGAGCGTCATGCCGGCCGCTTCGGCCGTGCGGATGGCAAGGGCCGTCGGCGCTGAAATGGCGATAAGTGCGGGGCTGCCGAGGATCGCCGCCTTCTGCACCATTTCGACCGACAGCCGGCTGGTGACGACGACCGCGCCGTTTCCGCCGCTTTCACCGGCGCGGATAACGGCGCCGCAGAGTTTGTCCAGCGCGTTATGGCGGCCGACATCTTCGCGAACCGCGATCATCCCGCCGCCGGGAAGGTAGAATCCAGCGCCATGTACGGCCCGCGTTTCACGATGCAGCGGCTGCGCCTCGTTCAGAAATGATACGGCGCGAACGATATCAGCATGAGACAGCGTCAACGGCGATGTCGAGACATCGGGCACCGGCCGCACCGCCTGTTCGATCGATTCGATGCCGCAGAGCCCACAGCCGACTGGTCCGGCCATGCTGCGGCGGCGGGCCCGCAGCCGATCGGCGACGTCGTCGGCAAGGCTGACCTGCACGTCGATGCCCTGCCTACCCGCGACGATCTCGATGGCGGATATCTCCGCCGGCCTGGCGATAATTCCTTCCGTCAGGCTGAAGCCGACGGCGAAATCCTCAAGATCCGCCGGTGTCGCCATCATCACCGCATGCGAACTACCGCCATAGGAAAAGGCGATCGGCACTTCCTCGGGCACGATGCGCGAACCGCTGTGCATGACGCCGTTGCGGCGGGCGGTTTCGGGAGCACGGGCGGTGATGGCGAAAGTCATCACAGACGCCTCCTCTTCTCCTCGCGAGGAGAAGGGAGGAGCTCGCCGACAATGTCAAATCGCCCCGGCATTGTCACTCCGCCGCTTCGAGCTTGCCGGCGATGCGGCGCGATTGCCGCGCCTGCTCGTCATATTCGAGCTGCCAGTCGCTCGGCCCGTTCGACGGCGAGACCTGCACCGCCGTCACCTTGTATTCCGGGCAGTTGGTCGCCCAGTCGGAAAAGTCGGTGGTGATGACGTTGGCCTGCGTATTGGGGTGATGGAAGGTCGTATAGACGACGCCCGGCGCGACACGGTCGGTGATCAGCGCCCGGAGCGTGGTGTCGCCGGAGCGGCTGGCGAGCTTAACCCAGTCGCCATCGCGGACGCCGCGCTGTTCGGCATCGTGCGGGTGGATCTCCAGCCGGTCTTCCGCGTGCCAGACGACATTCTCGGTCCGTCGTGTCTGCGCTCCGACATTATATTGGCTGAGGATGCGGCCAGTGGTGAGCAGCAGCGGGAAGCGCGGGCCGGTGCGTTCGTCGGTCGCCACATATTCGGTGCGGATGAACTTGCCCTTGCCGCGAACGAAACCGTTGACATGCATGATCGGCGAGCCGAGCGGGTTCTTCTCGTTGCAGGGCCACTGCACCGAGCCCATCTTGTCGAGGTAATCGTAGGACACAAGCGCAAAACTCGGCGTCGTCGCGGCGATCTCGTCCATGATCTCCGACGGATGGGCGTAATTCCAGTCGAGCCCCATCGTCTGCGCAAGCTTCTGCGTCACCTCCCAGTCGCCATAGCCGTTGCGTGGCGACATCAACTTGCGCACACGGTTGATGCGCCGCTCGGCATTGGTGAATGTGCCGTCCTTCTCGAGGAAGGTCGAGCCGGGCAGGAAGACATGGGCGTAGTTGGCGGTTTCGTTGAGGAATAGGTCCTGCACGACGACGCATTCCATCGCCGCAAGCCCGGCCGCGACATGTTTCGTATCCGGATCGGATTGCAGGATGTCCTCGCCCTGGACGTAAAGCCCTTTGAACGAGCCGTCGACCGCCGCATCGAGCATATTCGGAATGCGAAGGCCCGGCTCGTCGCTAAGCTTCACGTCCCAGAGCTTTTCGAAGATATCACGCGTCGCATCGTCGGAAATATGCCGGTAGCCGGGCAGCTCGTGCGGGAAGGAACCCATGTCGCAGGAGCCCTGTACATTGTTCTGGCCGCGCAGCGGATTTACGCCGACACCGGGACGGCCGATATTGCCGGTCGCCATCGCCAGATTGGCGATCGCGATGACCGTGGTCGAACCCTGGCTGTGCTCGGTGACACCGAGGCCGTAATAGATCGCGCCATTGCCGCCCTTGGCGTAGAGCCTTGCCGCGCCGCGCAGATCCGCCGCCGGTACGCCGGTGAAAACCTCAGTTTGTTCGGGGCTATGCTGCGGTTCGGCGACAAAGGCGGCCCAGTCCTCGAATTCCGACCAGTCGCAGCGCTCGCGGATGAATGTCTCGTCATACAGTCCTTCGGTGACGATCACATGCGCCAGCGCCGTCATCACCGCGACATTGGTGCCCGGCTTCAGCGGCAGGTGGTAGGAAGCCTCGACATGTGGCGACCGGACGATATCAGTGCGGCGCGGATCGATGACGATGAGCTTCGCCCCCTGACGCAGCCGCTTCTTCAGCCGCGAGCCGAACACCGGATGGCCGTCCGTCGGATTGGCGCCGATGATGACGACGACATCGGATTGTTCCACGCTGTCGAAATTCTGTGTACCGGCCGAGGTCCCGAATGTCTGGCCCAGACCGTAGCCGGTCGGCGAATGGCAGACGCGGGCGCAGGTATCGACATTGTTGTTCCCGAAACCGGCGCGGACCAGCTTCTGCACCAGATAGGTTTCCTCATTGGTGCAGCGTGAGGACGTGATGCCGCCGATCGCGTCGCGGCCATACTGATATTGGATGCGGCGGAACTCCGACGCCACATGGGCGAAGGCCTCGTCCCAGCTCACCTCTCGCCAGGGATCGCTGACCTTTTCGCGGATCATCGGGTTGAGGATGCGGTCTTTGTGAGTGGAATAACCGTAGGCGAAGCGGCCTTTGACGCAGGAATGGCCGCGATTGGCCTGTCCGTCCTTCCACGGCACCATGCGCACCAGCTCCTCGCCGCGCATCTCCGCCTTGAAGGAGCAGCCGACGCCGCAATAGGCGCAGGTGGTGACGGCCGAATGCTCCGGCTGGCCGATCTCGATCACCGATTTCTCTGTCAGCGTCGCCGTCGGACAGGCCTGGACGCAGGCGCCGCAGGAGACGCATTCGGAATCCATGAAGTTCTCATGCATGCCGGGTGACACACGGGAGCCGAAACCACGCCCCTCGATCGTCAGCGCAAAAGTGCCCTGCACTTCCTCGCAGGCGCGCACGCAAAGCGAACAGACGATGCATTTGGAGGGATCATAGGTGAAGTAGGGGTTGGACTCGTCCTTCGGCATCCATTTCAGATTGATGTCGCCGTTGCTGCGCGCCTTGACGTGGTTGTCGCCCTCATAGCCGTAGCGCACGTCGCGCAGGCCGACAGCGCCTGCCATGTCCTGCAACTGGCAATCACCATTGGCAGCGCAGGTGAGGCAGTCGAGCGGATGATCGGAAATGTAGAGCTCCATCACGCCGCGGCGGATATCCTTCAATCGTCCCGTCTGCGTGTGCACCACCATGTTTGCCGCCACGGGCGTCGTGCAGGAGGCCGGCGTGCCGGCGCGGCCCTCGATCTCGACGAGACAGAGCCGGCAGGAGCCGAACGCATCGACCATGTCGGTGGCGCAGAGCTTCGGCACCTCGATTCCGGCTTCCATTGAGGCGCGCATGACGGAGGTGCCTTCCGGCACGCTGATCTGCTGCCCATCAATGGTGAGCGTTACCATGGTTTCGGATTTCGAAGCGGGAGTGCCGTAATCGATTTCATGAATGAGAGACAAGGATTGCACCTCCGCTAGATTTCTGTATCGACCGCCGTGAGGCATGCCCCTCATCCGCCTGTCGGCACCTTCTCCCCGCAAGCGGGGCGAAGGGGTATGCCGCACCACCTTCACTCGATACGCGCCCTCGTGGCACGTCCCCTCTCCCCGCAGGCGGGGAGAGGGTTAGGGTGAGGGGCAACTTCGAATAAAAAACCATCACTCAGCCGCCTCCACGACCGGCGCCGGCGAAAAATCTTCCGGGAAATGCGTCATGGCGCTCATTACCGGATAGGGCGTGAAGCCGCCGAGCGCGCAGAGCGACCCGAATTTCATGGTGTTGCAGAGATCGCCAAGCAACACACGGTTCTTATCCGGCTCAATGCCGCGCGCGATCTTGTCGACCGTTTCGACGCCGCGCGTCGAACCGATGCGGCAGGGCGTGCATTTGCCGCAGCTTTCGACGGCACAGAATTCCATGGCGAAACGCGCCTGCTTCAGCATGTCGGCCGTGTCGTCGAAGACGACGATGCCGGCGTGGCCGATCAGCCCATCCTTGGCGGCGAAGGCCTCGTAGTCGAAAGGCGTATCGAACAGCGCCCGCGGGAAATAGGCGCCGAGCGGCCCGCCGACCTGAACCGCCTTGACCGGCCGGCCGGTCCTCGTGCCGCCGCCGATCCTGTCGACGATCTCGCCGAGCGAAAGACCGAAGGCGGTCTCATAGAGGCCGCCATATCTGACATTGCCGGCGATCTGCAGCGGGATGGTGCCGCGCGAGCGGCCCATGCCGAAATCGCGGTAGAAGGCGGCGCCCTTTTCCAGGATGACGGGTACCGAGGCCAGTGAGATCACATTGTTGATGACGGTCGGACAGTCGAACAGACCTTTATGCGCCGGCAGCGGCGGTTTGGCGCGCACGATGCCGCGCTTGCCTTCGAGACTGTTCAAGAGGGCCGTTTCCTCACCGCAGACATAGGCGCCGGCGCCGGTGCGCACCTCGATATCGAAGGCGCGGCCCGAGCCAAGCATCGACGGGCCGAGAATGCCGGCCTGTCGGGCGAGGCCGATGGCCTCGCTCATCACCGCGATCGCATGCGGATATTCCGAACGGGTGTAGACGAACCCCTTCGTGGCGCCGGTCGCAAGCCCTGCAATCGCCATGCCCTCGATCAACACGAGGGGATCGCCCTCCATGATCATCCTGTCGGCAAAGGTGCCGCTGTCGCCCTCATCGGCGTTGCAGACGATATATTTGCGTTCGCCGCTGGCATCGAGAACGGTCTTCCACTTGATGCCGGTGGGAAAACCGGCACCGCCGCGTCCGCGCAGGCCGGAATCGGTGACTTCCTTGACGATTTCGGCAGGTGTCATCGAAACGGCGCGGCGAAGACCGGCAAGGCCGCCATGCGCCTCATAATCGCCAAGCGAAAGCGGGTCGGTGATGCCACAGCGGGCGAAGGTCAGGCGGGTCTGTTCCTTCAGGAACGGGAGGACTTCAACCTCCCCGAGACAGAGCGGGTGACCGCCGCCGTTCATCATTCCGGCGTCGAACAGAGCAGGCACATCCTTTGCCTTCACCGGCCCGTAGCCGATGCGCTTGCCGGCGATCTCGACTTCGACCAGCGGTTCCAGCCAGAACATTCCGCGCGAGCCGTTGCGCACGATCTCTGCATCGAAGCCGCGGGCGGCGATCTCCTGGGCAATCGCCTTTGCCACCTTTTCGGCCCCGAGCGCCAGCGCAGCGGCATCGCGCGGAACATAAATCCTGACTGTCATCGACGTGCCTCCGCAACGAGTTCCGCCACCAGCTGATCGTCGAGCCGGCCATAAACCTCGCCGTCGAGCATCGCCGACGGGGCGCAGGCACAAAGGCCGAGACAATAGACCGGCTCCAGCGTCACGGCGCCGTCGAGCGTCGTCTGATGAAAATCGATGCCGAGCAGCGCCTTGACGCGGTCAGCCAGCGCGTCGCCGCCCGTCGACTGACAGGCCTCGGCACGACAGAGCTTCAGCACATGCCGGCCAGCGGGATGGTCGCGATAATCGTGATAGAATGTCATCACCCCGTGCACTTCGGCGCGCGAGAGGTTCAGTTCCTCCGCAATCACAGGCAGGGCTTCCTGCGGCACATAACCGAATTCTCGCTGAACCTCGTGCAGAATGGGAAGCAGCGGTCCTTCAAGGAAGCGAAGGTCGGCGACGATGGTCCGTGTACGCGCTGCGATATCGCCTGCGGCGATATGAATGGTCATCAGGCAGCCCTCCCGGCGGCTTGCTCGTTTCGGGATGGCAGGCCTCCCCAGCCGAGCGCCATCGTGCCGACAACATCTCAGGGATGCCGATGACGATCAATAAAGCTATCTCGTGGATTGATAGGTTTTTTCTATCAAAGCTCCTCATCCCGCACGAGCACTCTCGCTTCGTGCAGCAGGGCCGAAACGAGCGGGGTGAAGGGCTCGCGATAAGGCGCGACAAGACCGACCAGATGATGCGCCTCAGGCTCGACGATCGGAATCATGCGGATTTCCACGGGAAAACCAAAGGATTTCGCGACGTTGCGCGGCATGATACTTGCCCAGCGTCCGGTCCTGACATGCGAGAACAGCACGATCATCGAATTGGATTCGAGCGTCGGATGCACCGTGGCGCCGGCTTCCGTCAGATGCCGGTTGATGATGCGGCGGTTCTGCATGTCGGCCGTCAATAGACAAAGCCGAAGATCGCCGACTTCCCGCCAAGTCACGTTGTCGCGATCGGACAGCGGGCTGCCTGCGGCCGTAATCAGATTGTAGCGCTCGGCATAGAGGGGCACGGTCGTAACGCGGCCAAGCGGTTCGTTTTCGAGGTAGGTGATGCCGGCGTCGATTTCGAGATTTTCCAGCATGCTCAGCACCTGCAGCGAGTTCCGCGAGACGATCGAGAAGGTCACGCCGGGATGTCGTTCCTGAAAGGGCGAAGTGATGCGCGAAAGCATGGCGAGCGCGGTCGGAATGGCAGCGAGGCGGATGTGGCCGGAAAGACCACGGCGGGCGGCGCGCATTTCCTCGCGCATGGTGCGGGCGTCGCCGACGATGCGCCGCGCCCATTCAAGCACCCGCTGCCCCTCCGGCGTCAGCCCCTGAAACCGCGAGCCGCGCTGCACCAGCATGACGCCAAGTTGATCTTCAAGCTGCCGGATGGCGGCCGAGAGTGTCGGCTGCGAGATCCCGCACTCCTCGGCGGCGCGGCCGAAATGCTTTTCGTTGGCAAGGGCAATGAAAAATTCCAGCTTGTCGATCATCCGGTCTCCCGATCCGGCGCGAAATCATCCGGATCAGCCTATCTTCGACGCAGCAACCGTGCTCCGCAAGGGCGGGTACTAATTGTTTTCTGCAGCCGGAAAAAGATCGAACAGCGATTCGAGGAAGGCAAGCACGCTCGTATTGCCGATACGGTAATAGACCAGCCTGCCCTGACGGCGCGTATTGACGAGGCCTTCGAGCCTCAAACGCGCGAGCTGCTGCGAGACCATTGCCTGCTGAATGCCGAGGATGTTTTCGATTTCACCGACCGTCCGCTCCTCATTCGCGAGTATGCAAAGAATCAGAAGTCGGGTCTGGTGCGCCAGCGCCTTCAGCAGATCGCTCGCCTCACGAGCGTTTCCAGCGAGTTTGTGCAGTTCCTGACCGGACATTCCCGGTTCGGGCTTGGGCAATGGCATTCGACATCTCGGAAGGGGAGCGAAAAGGCAGATCAGCACAATAGCATATTCGCACACGCGAATTTGCCAAAAGTGATGAAATGTCAAAAAAGGTCTAACTAAATCAGCAAATAAGCTGGCCGCCATTGATCTCGAGGACCTGGCCGGTAATGTATCCGGAGAGGGAGGGTGCCGCCAGGAACAGATAGGCCGGAGCGCAGTCCTCCGCTGTGCCCAGCCGCTGCAAGGGAATAGACTTTCTCGTCTGCTCCAGCTTTTCGCGGGAGGAATAGCGCTCATGGAAATCCGTCTCGATCGTTCCGGGCGAGACACAATTGACGCGGATGCCATCCGGCGCGAGCTCGCGGGCAAGCGCCTTGGAATAGGTGGAAACGAAGGCTTTCGCGGCGGAATAGATCGAAGAACCGGGACTGCCGCCGGTCAGCGCGGAAATTGAAACGGTGTTGACGATGGCAGCACCTTCCGCCGCCTTCAAGGCAGGCAGCAGCGCACGCGTCAGCGCCACCACCGACGTCTGGTTCAAACGCACGATCGCCTCATAATCTGCGTCGGTCAGTGTGGCAGCAGGAAAACGGCCGAGCATGGTGCCGGCGTTATTGACGAGCACATGCACCTTCTCGAAGAAAGCGAGCGCATTTTCGGCAAATTGCGCAGCGCCGCCAGCGGCGGTGAAATCGGCGTGCAGCAGCAGCGCCCGCCTTTCGGATTCAGCCGTCAGCAGAAAATCCGGCAGGTCGCGTCCTGGCTTGCGTCCGGTATGGACGATCACCTTCGCACCGCAGTCTAGGAACTGCCGGGCCACTTCGAGGCCAATGCCCCGCCCGGCGCCAGTCACGATGACATTGCGATTTTCGAATAGTCTCGGATGGAACACGAAGCCGTCCTCCTCGCGGACAAAGCCGCCTGTTGCGCCATTCGCCCTTAACATATGAGCGCGCCGGCCGAAAGAAAGGACGCATCATCTTTCCCAGAGAGGTTAGAGCTTTTCCATGAAAGCTCACACTTCGATTTCGCTTTCCAGCAGCCGTGCGCCTGGCCCTTCCTCGCCGAGCCGATCGAAGGGATTGCGCAACGGACAGCTTTCGATCGACAGGCAGCCGCAGCCGATGCAGCCGGTCAGGCGGTCTCGCAGTAGGCTCAGCCGTCTGATTCGCGTGTCGAGTTCATCCTTCCAGCGCGCCGACAGCGTCTGCCAGTCGGCAATCGTCGGCGTGCGTCCCTGCGGCAGGGAGGCAAATGCCGACTGGATTTCCGAAAGTGGAATGCCGACACGTTGCGCCACCTTGATGATGCCGAGCCGGCGAAGCACATCGCGTCCGTAGCGCCGCTGGTTGCCGCGCGTGCGGATACTCGAGATCAGCCCCTTGGCCTCATAGAAATGCAGCGCCGAGACGGCAAGGCCACTGCGTTGCGCCACTTCGCCGACCGTCAGAAGCCTGCCGAGCGGCGCTGCAGAAATCCTATTCATCGCCTATTGACCTCAATATTAGTTGAGGTTTTATAACCCCTGCTCCCGCGGCCGTAAAGCGCGAGGCGCAGGAAGAAGCGACAGCGAGAGTATCCGGCCGATACAAGCTGGAATGATGGCATCGGCGCTCGTCCGCCCCCGTACCGATCGCCCTCGCCGATATAGCCGCCGAGAGGCGAGCGCTCGGGTTCCGTTCCCGGCAGGTACGGAACCTCGGAAAACACCCGGACAGGACCTCCGTCCGGGTGTTTTTTCATCTGCGCCCCGTCCCGACCGGCCGGACGGCTTTGCAATTTTGCGGTTGCGGCAAGAAAACCCCGATGATAGTTTTCGCCGAAATAACAGGGGAGCTCCGTGTCGCCGGGGCTGAGATGCGAGGCGCAAGCTTCCGGACCCTTCTAAGCTGATCTGGGTAATGCCAGCGGAGCGAGGTCCAAATGCATTCCGGCGCGCAAGTGTCACTCTACCCGACATCCGGCAATTCCGCCGGCATCCCTATCGATGCCGTCAAGGCAATCGCCCCCAATCGCGGCAGGCTGGGCATCGAGACCGATGCCCTCGACAGGTTTGCGCGAACGGCCCGACGAAAGCCTGAAATCGAACGCCGATGACATCGCCACGCTCATCGGATTCGCGTCTTGCGACGCTCTGTCTCGCCGTGTACCGGGCAATGCCCGCCTTGCTCGCAGGTTTTGCCTTTCTGGCGGCATGGGAACTCTATGTCGATCTTTCCGGCATCAAACCGTCCATCCTGCCGGCGCCTTCGCGCATCCTTGTCCAGGGCTGGCTGAACCGAGAGGGGCTGATATCAAACACTTGGCCGACGCTCGGCGCGACACTCGGCGGTTTCGCCCTGTCGCTCGCCTTCGCCTTCGCCTCTTCGATCCTGATGGATTTCATGCCCTTCATGCGCCGGGCACTGCTGCCGATCTTCATCGCCAGCCAGACTTTGCCGCTGGTGGCGATCGCACCCCTCGTCGTTCTCTGGTTCGGTTTCGGCCTCGTGCCCAAGATATTGCTGGTGGCGCTCGTCACCTTCTTCCCGCTGCTCGTTGCCCTGCTTCAGGGTTACGAGGCGACCGATCGCGACATTGCCGAGCTCTTGAATTCGATGAAGGCGAGCCGCTGGCGCATTTTCCGCCTGGCGCGGTTTCCCTCGTCGCTGCCCTATTTCTTCGCCGGCCTCCGAATCTCGATCACCTATGCCGTCGTCGGCGCAATCTTTGCCGAATATGCCGGCGCAGCAAGCGGCCTCGGCATCTACATCCTCAACGCCAAGAACAATTTCCGTCCCGATCTCGTGCTCGCCGCCGTGATCGTCAGCGCTCTGTTGACGCTCTGCCTCTTTGCGCTGACGCTGGTTATCCAGCATTTCGTCATGCCCTGGCAGCCATCCCAGGAGCGGCGCCGATGACCGGTCAGATGCTTGAGCTGCGCAACATCTCGAAGTCCTTCGAAGGCATGAAGGTTCTGAGCGACATTTCACTCACCGTCGCAAACGGCGAGTTCGTATCGATCGTCGGCCCATCCGGCTCCGGAAAATCGACCGTGCTGAGACTGCTGACACAGGCGCTGCGGCCGGATTCCGGCGCCATGCTTTTCAACGGTGCAGCGCTGGAACAGACGCCGCATTCCTTTGCCTTCATGCCGCAACGTGATGCGCTGATGCCCTGGCGCCGGATCATCGACAATGCCGCGCTCGGCCTGGAAGTGAAGGGCATGGGCCGTCGGGCGGCCCGCGCCGCTGTCGCGCCCCTTTTCGAGCGGTTCGGCCTCGCCGGCTTCGAGCATCACTACCCCGCCTCTCTTTCCGGCGGCATGCGCCAACGTGCTGCGCTGCTGCGCACCGTCATCCAGAAGCAGGACATGCTGCTGCTCGACGAGCCTTTCGGCGCGCTCGATGCGCTGACCCGCACGCAGATCCAGGAGTGGCTGCAAGGCATGTGGACCGAACATCGCTGGACGGCGCTGCTGATCACCCACGATGTTCGCGAGGCCGTTTTCCTCTCCGACCGGATCTACGTGCTGTCTGCCCGTCCGGCCCGTGTCATCCGCGAATTCCGCGTTCCCCTGCCCCGCCCGAGAAGCATCGCCGATCTCGGTTCACCCGCGGCCCAGGCAATCGAGACCGAAATCCTGCAAACCCTGCTTCATCCGCAAGAACAGGATGATTTTAGGCCGGCCGGCCTGAAGTCCGAATCCTGTTCCAATTTAAAGAGTTAGAGCCTGATGTCGTGCGAAAACGCTCACACTTTTCGGCGCCATGCTCTCAAGACCTGAGGAGGTCACCATGCCGCTTCTCACTCGTCGCCAGACGATCCTCGCCGCCATTGCAACAAGCCTCGCCGGCCGCGCCGCCTTCGCCCAATCGGCCCCCGCAAAGGTTCGTATCGCGCTCGACTGGACGCCCAACACCAACCATATCGGCATCTATGTCGCCAAGGCGAAGGGCTTCTACACGGCCGCCGGCCTCGACGTCGAAATTCTACCCTTTACCGACACCAGCGCCGGCACGCTGGTGTCGAACGGGGTCGCCGACTTCGGCATCAGCAGCGAGATCGAGGCCCTCACGCAGCGGGCTGGCGGCGGTGACGTGAAGATGGTCTACGGCGTCGTCCAGACGGAAACCGCCCGCTTGATCTTCAAGGGCGGACGCGACGACATCAAGAGCCCTAGAGATCTCGACGGCAAGACCTATGGCGGCTTCGGCGGCACTTGGGAGAGCGCGCTGGTCTCGGCGATGATCCGCAACGACGGCGGCAAGGGCGACGTCAAGACCGTCACCCTCGGCACCTCCGCCTATGAGGCGCTGGACAATGGCTCGATCGACTTCACGCTGGAGATCTACACCTGGGAGGGCATCGCCGCCGAGCTGGAAAACCGGAAGATCAGCCGCTTCCACTATTCCGATTACGGCATTCCCGACGAGCAGACGACGGTCATCGTTTCCAGCGACGCCTATCTCTCGGCCAGTCGAGAACACGCGCGCGCCTTCATCCAGGCCACACGTCAAGGCTATGTCTACTCCATCGACCATCCCGACGAAGCCTGCGACCTGCTGATATCAGGAAGCAACGGTGCGCTGATGAACACGGAACTGGTAAAAGCATCTCAGAAGGCGTTGATCGAAGGCCATTTCCTGAGATCCGAAACCGGCGTGATCGGCACCCTTGACCCGGCAAAGGCCGATGCCATCGGCGGCTTCCTGGTCGAGAACGGCATCCTCGTCGATGCGAATGGCGTCGTGCTCAAGGAGAAGCCGGACTTTTCCACCTATTACACCAACGAACTCCTCGGCTGAGCCCGCCCGGCCTTGCCGAGGCGGTCTTCCGCGGCAATGCTTCGAGCCTGGGCGGTTTGAGCCGAATCGGGCAGGGCGGGGAACGACATGCGAGCACAGAACAGACTGGCCGGAGCCGACTTTCTGCGCGCGATGGCCTGCTTGTTGGTGCTCGCTCATCATCTCGCGCTCCGGCTGGATATGCGCAGAATTCCGGATGAATTGGCGCCGACGGCAAACGTCCTCCGCTTCGGCAATTTCGGCGTCGCCATCTTCTTCGTGCTCAGCGGCTTTCTGCTTGCCCGCCCCTTCTGGCATGCTCTCGACGCCGGCGGCGCCGTGCCGAGCCTTGGGCACTACGCCATCCGCAGGTTGGCGCGCATCGCTCCGGGCTTCTGGTTCGCCGCCAGCGTCAGCTTCGTCCTCAGCCTGACGCTGCTTGCCCTGCCGCTGACGCCGGAACTCGTCGTCCGCTACGTCTCGGGACTGCTGTTCATGAGCCAGTGGCATTGGCGCACGTTTTTTCCCGTCGAAGCCGATGGGCCGCTCTGGTCCATTCCCTTCGAGGTGACCAGCTATGTGCTCCTGCCGGTCGGCTTTTTCCTGCTGTTTCGCTTGCCGCTGCTGCGGCAACGTCCGTTCTTCGCCCGCGCCGCCTGGCTCTGCTTCATTGCCGTCGTCCTTCTTGCCCATCTGACGATCCTGAGGCTCTTTGCGCTCGACGATATCGGGCGCGGCTGGGCAAATGGCCTTCAGGGTGGGGCGAAGGAATGGATGCCCAACTATAATCCGATCGGCTTCTTTGCCGTCTTCGCGCTCGGCGCGCTTGCCGCGGGCATCGAAGTGATGTTGCCCGCAAGACGCTCCCCCTGGTTCGACGCCGCGGCACTCCTCGCCCTTGCGATTGCCGGTTACCGCCTTCTCATATCCCCCGGCGGCTCGCCCGAAGGTTACGGCTGGCTTGACATCCCCTATGGATTTCCGGTCTTTCCACTGGCGGTCGCAACAGCGCTGATTTCACTCAGCCATTCGCAGCGTCTGGGCAGGCTGCTTGATAACGCTCCTGTCCGCTACGTCGCCAAGATCTCCTTCGGCATTTATATCTGGCAGGAGATCATCCTGACATTGATTCAGAGACTCGCCCCCGGCTCGTTCGGGGCCTCCTCGGAGAATGTGGTCACCGGTTGGCTGCAATCCTGCACACTGACGGCGGCGCTGGTTCTTCTGGTGGCAAGCCTCAGTTATTATCTGTTGGAACGACCGGTAATCGATTTGGGTAACCGCCTGACATCGCGCCCGCGTAATCGGGCTACTCCTTTAGAAGTATAATTTCGAACACCACTCAACTAGAGGCATTAAGGTTAACGCGAAATACTCCCATTTTTGGCGTCTTTATGCTTAGCGATTTCTTATTTATAACGATGACAAACCATACGTAAGCATGTATCTGTCTCCCCGCTGTTCAGTATCGCATCTAAACTTCTGGGCTTTGAGTAATGAATGCTTTTACTTCGAAGATAAGTTCACGCTTCGATTCGTCTCAGCGTCAGAACAAAATCCGGACCCTGGTTGTAGCGAACTCCAACATTCGCCAGCCGGAGAGCTTTTTCGATTCCGACAGAAAGGCCGCTCTGCGATTGGCGGTAAAGCGGCTGATCGACATCGTCATGTCGGCCAGCGCTCTCCTCGTGCTGGCGCCGCTTTTCCTGGCAATCGCTCTTTTCATCAAACTCGACGATGGTGGCCCCGTATTCTTCCGTCAGATCCGTTGGGGCCTGAACGGCCGGAAGATCACCGTCTTCAAGTTCCGCTCGATGCACACCGACGCTTGCGATCCCAGCGGCATCCAGCAGACCGTCAAGGGCGACAGACGGGTGACCGGCATCGGCGCTCTGCTCCGCAGGACCAACATTGATGAGCTGCCGCAGCTTCTGAACGTCCTCAGGGGCGACATGTCACTGGTCGGTCCGCGCTGTCATGCCATCAACATGCGCGCAGCCGGCAGGCTCTACGAAGAATTGGTGCCGAACTACCACCATCGCCACATCATGCGCCCCGGCATCACCGGCCTCGCGCAGACACGCGGCTGGCGCGGACCGACGGCGCGCCCGCTGCAAGCCCGGGCTCGCATCGCCTGCGATATCTATTATGTCAGGAATTTCAGCCTGCTGCTCGACCTGAAAATTCTGTTCAAGACGCTGGTCATCGAGTTGCGCGGCGGCACCGGCTTCTAGTGAGAGTCTACCCGGTTCAAAGCATGGCGCGCAAAGATGTGCGGCCACGAAAACGACATGGCAAAACAAGGCGCTGAAGCACGACAAGCGAATCTGAAAGATCGCGACGTGCTTCAGCACATCGACCCAAATCAGAAAAACACTATGGGTTTATTAAGGGCCGCAGCGCCTTTGCGCGCCTTGGGGGCGGACGGCGCTGCAAGTGTGGCTTTTCCGTTATAAGCCGGGCAAAAGCGGCTTTGAACGCCCACTCTTTCTTTCAAGCTCTTCGATGATGTGGCTTCGATCTTCGCTCGAAGACGGCAAAAACAAAAAAAGCGGCCTTCGAGGGCCGCCTTTCAGTGATGCTGTCGGTGTGATCAATCCTGGACGATGCCGCGAAGATGCGTCAGTTCCATGATGAAGTGCTCGAGCTTCGACTTATGCTCGTTCAGCTCGGCATGTTCAAGCTCCTTGCGGGCAGCCTCGATGCGGCGGGTCAGCTCGTCCTTATGGAGTTCCTCGACCGGAACGGCGGATTCGGCCAGCAGTGTGCAACCCGTCGGCAGAATATCAGCAAAACCGCCGAACACCACGTAGTCCTGCTTCTTGCCGGACGCCGAACGCACGCTCACCACGCCCGGCTTGATCGTCGTCATCGTCGGCGCGTGGTTCGCCATGACGGTCATCTCGCCCTCGGTCGCGGGAACGACGACCTCCGTCACCATCTCCGACAGCAGCAGACGCTCCGGCGAAACGAGCTCAAAGTTGAAATTGTCAGCCATCAGTGACTTACCTTCTCGGCTATGGCTTTTGCATCTTGCAATTTTGTCCCGCAGAACGGGCAGTGCAGTATGGCCTGGTCGAGATATCCGAGGCCCTCCTCGGTCTGAACCAGTCCGACGACCATCATCAGCACGCCGTTATCGGCACGATAGACAGTCGGCGCGGCCGGTTCCGGAAGTTCCGCCACGACCCCTTTGAGGGAGTCGCAGCAGAATATCTCGTCCTGAGCGTCGCTCATCAAGCAGCAGCGAGCTTCTTGGCCTTCTCGATAGCTTCGTCCATCGAACCGACCATGTAGAAGGCGGCTTCCGGCAGATTGTCGTATTCGCCGTTGACGAGGCCCTTGAAGCCCTTGATCGTGTCTTCGAGAGCAACCAGCTTGCCCGGCGAACCGGTGAAGACTTCTGCGACGAAGAACGGCTGCGACAGGAAGCGCTCGATTTTGCGGGCGCGGGCGACGGCAATCTTGTCCTCTTCCGACAGTTCGTCCATGCCCAGGATGGCGATGATGTCCTGCAGGGCCTTGTAGCGCTGCAGCGTCGACTGAACCTTACGGGCAACTTCGTAGTGCTCTTCGCCGACGACCATCGGGTCGAGCATGCGCGAGGTGGAGTCGAGCGGGTCGACGGCCGGGTAGATGCCCTTTTCAGCAATGGAGCGCGACAGAACCGTCGTTGCGTCCAGGTGGGCGAACGAGGTTGCCGGTGCCGGGTCGGTCAAGTCGTCGGCCGGAACGTAAATGGCCTGGACCGAGGTGATCGAGCCCGTCGTCGTCGTCGTGATGCGTTCCTGCATCTGACCCATGTCGGTTGCGAGCGTCGGCTGATAGCCCACGGCCGAAGGAATACGGCCGAGCAGAGCCGACACTTCCGAACCAGCCTGGGTGAAGCGGAAGATGTTGTCGACGAAGAACAGAACGTCCTGGCCCTGATCGCGGAAATGTTCAGCGACGGTCAGGCCGGTCAGAGCGACGCGGGCGCGGGCGCCCGGCGGTTCGTTCATCTGCCCGTAAACCAGCGCGGCCTTGGAGCCTTCGCCGCCGCCATGCTTGTTGACGTTCGATTCGATCATTTCATGGTAAAGGTCGTTGCCTTCGCGGGTACGCTCACCCACGCCTGCGAAGACCGAGTAACCACCGTGCGCCTTGGCGACGTTGTTGATCAGTTCCATGATCAGAACGGTCTTGCCGACGCCGGCACCGCCGAACAGGCCGATCTTGCCGCCCCTCGCATAGGGAGCCAGAAGGTCGACGACCTTGATGCCGGTGACAAGGATCTGTGCTTCCGTTGACTGATCGACATAAGCCGGCGCATCCTGGTGGATGGCGCGCTTGTGCGCGGTGACCAGCGGACCTGCTTCGTCGACCGGCTCGCCGATGACGTTCATGATGCGGCCGAGCGTTTCGTTGCCGACCGGAACCATGATCGGAGCGCCGGTATCGGTGACCTGCTGGCCGCGAACGAGACCTTCGCTCGAGTCCATCGCGATCGTGCGGACTTCGTTTTCGCCCAGATGCTGAGCGACTTCGAGAACCAGGCGGTTGCCGTTGTTGTCGGTTTCAAGCGCGTTCAAAATCGCCGGCAGTTCGCCTTCGAAAGCAACGTCGACGACGGCGCCGATAACCTGGGTGACTTTGCCGACAGAGCGGGTAGCTGCCTCAGCCATTTTCTTACCCTCTTTCCCTAATTCAGAGCGCTTCCGCGCCCGAAATGATTTCAATCAGTTCCTTGGTGATCTGAGCCTGACGCTGACGGTTGTAGTTCAGCGTCAGCTTGTTGATCATCTCACCGGCATTGCGCGTGGCATTGTCCATAGCGCTCATCTTGGCGCCCATCTCGCCTGCGACGTTCTCAAGAAGCGCGCGGAAGATCTGGACGGAGATGTTGCGCGGGATCAGATCGTCGAGGATCGACGCCGGATCCGGCTCATATTCATAGACGGCGCCGGCATGAGCGGCATCTTCAGCGACCGCTTCCGGAGCCTTGGCCGGGATCAGTTGCTGCGCGGTCGGAACCTGTGAGATGACCGACTTGAATTCGGAGTAGAACAGCGTGCAGACGTCGAACTCGCCGGCGGCAAACATGTCGATGATGCGCTTGCCGATCTGGTCGGCATTCTCGAAACCGATCTTCTTGACTTCGCGCAGTTCCTTGCGCTCGATGATCAACGGCGCAAATTCGCGGCGAAGGATGTCGTAACCCTTCTTGCCGACGGTGAAGATCTTCACCGTCTTGCCCTCGGCCAGCAGCTTGCGGACATGGTCGCGTGCAAAGCGGGCAATCTGCGAATTGAAGCCGCCGCAGAGACCGCGTTCGGCCGTGCAGACCACCAGAAGATGGACCTTGTCCTGGCCGCTGCCGGTCATCAGCGCCGGTGCGCCATCCGCATCGGTGACGGCCTTGGCGATGTTCGCCAGAACCGCACCCATGCGCTGCGAATAAGGCCGGGCGGCCTCGGCCGCCTCCTGCGCACGCCGAAGCTTCGCCGCGGCGACCATTTTCATCGCCTTGGTGATCTTCTGCGTCGCCTTGACGGAGGCGATCCGGTTTTTCAGATCCTTGAGTGAAGGCATCCGTGATCCGTCCTAACTTAGGGCCCGATTACTGGAAAGACTTGGCGAAGCTGTCGAGAGCAGCAACGAGCTTGCCCTTCGTGTCATCGCTGATAGCCTTTTCCGTGCGGATCGCATCGAGGATGGCGGAGCCTTCCGAACGCAGATAGGACAACAGGCCCTGTTCGAACTTGCCGACCTGAGCGACCGGCAGCTTGTCGAGGTAGCCGTTGACGCCGGCGAAGATCACGGCGACCTGCTCTTCCGTCTTCAGCGGCGAGAACTGCGGCTGCTTCAGGAGTTCGGTCAGGCGTGCGCCGCGGTTCAAGAGGCGCTGCGTTGCAGCGTCGAGGTCAGAACCAAACTGGGCGAAGGCGGCCATTTCACGATACTGGGCAAGTTCGCCCTTGATCGAGCCGGCGACCTGCTTCATCGCCTTGATCTGTGCCGACGAGCCGACGCGGGAAACCGAGAGACCGACGTTAACGGCCGGACGGATACCCTGATAGAACAGGTCGGTTTCGAGGAAGATCTGGCCGTCGGTGATCGAGATCACGTTGGTCGGAATGAAGGCCGACACGTCGTTGCCCTGCGTTTCGATGACCGGCAGAGCGGTCAGCGAACCGGCGCCCTTGTCGTCGTTCATCTTCGCAGCGCGCTCGAGCAGGCGCGAGTGCAGGTAGAAAACGTCGCCCGGATAGGCTTCGCGGCCCGGCGGGCGGCGCAGCAGCAGCGACATCTGGCGGTAGGACACGGCCTGCTTCGACAGGTCGTCGTAACCGATCAGCGCGTGCATGCCGTTGTCGCGGAAATATTCGCCCATCGCGCAGCCGGCGAACGGAGCCAGGAACTGCATCGGCGCCGGATCGGAAGCGGTCGCGGCAACGATGATCGAATACTTCAGCGCGCCGCGCTCTTCGAGCACCTTGACGAACTGGGCAACGGTCGAACGCTTCTGGCCGACGGCGACGTAGACGCAATAAAGCTTCTCGCCTTCCGGACCGTTGTCGTGGATGGCCTTCTGGTTGAGGAAGGCATCGAGAAGGATGGCGGTCTTGCCGGTCTGGCGGTCGCCGATGACAAGCTCGCGCTGGCCGCGGCCGACCGGGATGAGGGCGTCGATGGCCTTGAGACCGGTCGACATCGGCTCATGAACCGACTTGCGCGGGATGATGCCGGGAGCCTTGACGTCGACGCGCGAACGGCGGGTCGCATTGATTGGGCCCTTGCCGTCGATCGGGTTGCCGAGCGCGTCGACGACGCGGCCGAGCAGTTCCGGACCGACCGGAACGTCGACGATGGCGCCGGTCCGCTTGACGGTGTCGCCTTCCTTGATGTCGCGGTCGGAGCCGAAAATAACGACACCGACGTTGTCAGATTCCAGGTTCAGAGCCATGCCGCGGATGCCGCCGGGGAACTCGACCATTTCACCGGCCTGGACGTTGTCCAGACCGTAAACGCGAGCAATACCGTCACCGACGGAGAGAACCTGGCCGACTTCCGAGACTTCTGCCTCTTTGCCGAAATTTTTGATCTGGTCTTTGAGAATTGCGGAAATTTCCGCGGCGCGGATATCCATCAGCCGACCTCTTTCAATGCAAGCTTAAGGGTAGAGAGTTTGGTACGAAGAGACGTATCAATCTGACGGGACCCGACCTTGACGATCAGACCACCAAGAATTGACGGATCAACCGTGACGGCAATCGCCACGTCTTTGCCGGTGACGCCCTTCAGCGCCGCCTTCAATTCATTTTCCTGCTCTGCGGTCAGAGCATGGGCCGAGGTGACCTCGGCGGAGATTTCACCGCGGTGATTCGCGGCGATGACGCGGAAGGCCTTGATCATGCCCGGCAGGGCGAACAGGCGGCGGTTGCGCGCCACGACCTTCAGGAAATTGGCGAAGAAGCCGCCGATGCCGGCCCTCTCGCTGATGGCGACGATCGCCTTCAGCTGGTCCTCGGCGGAGAAAACCGGGCTCGCGACGAAGCGCTTCAGTTCGGCGCTTTCATCCAGCATCGCCTGGAAACGGTCGAGATCGGCGGTTACGCTGTCGACGGCGCCCTGTTCGAGCGCCAGCTCGAAAAGCGACGAGGCATAGCGCTCGGCAACACCAGAAGTAAGCTGGGACGTGTCTGCCACTGGCACAAATTTCCCTGATTTCAATCCAAAATCCGGCTCTCGGCGGGCGCCGAACCTATGATCTTGAATTCGTTTTGATTTCCCCCAGAAATCACAAGAGAAGCCTCTTGCTTCTTCCGAAATTCGGGGTCCGTCTAACATAGGATGTTCGGACTCGCAACACGCGTAACGTCCGAATACGCCTTTCGCATGAATTTCTGTTCGCAAAAGTGCGCAAAGGCTTGCGGACAGGCCGCCAAGGCGGCCCGCCGGCGGTGAAATTCACGTTTGAATGAAGCCGAATACATAGAGCAGCGGCAGCGCAGCCAGCACGATCTGCACAACCAGAAGTAAATAGTTGACCAGATTGCTCCCCTTATCGGACAGGATCGAGATGAGCCGCGCAAAGGCAGCCATGCTGAAGGAGGCGCCGAGCGCCATATAGATCCAGTCCTGCGCGAGCATGATCGCCGAAAGCCCGAAGCCGAGATAGAAGCCGCCCATCGAGCGCCCCTCGCCGAAGCCTTCCCGCCGTCCCTCCTGCACCTGGAGGCCAAGAAGACGGAAGGCATGCCCCGGCGCAAACATCATGATGAAACCGGCCAGCGCCGTGAAAGCGGCGGAGCAGAACGCCAGCTGCTCACCGAGCTCGGTCGGAAAGTAAAATTCCATGCATCAACCCCAAATCACCCGGAGAAATCGCTGCTTTATGGCATGCGCCGGAAAAGGAAGAAATGGCGGCGTTATGTTTTAGAGAAAACTCTGCGGATCGATGTCGAGCTGCACCTGTACGGATCCGCGCTCCTTGGGCGATTGCGACAGCATTGCCCGCAGAAACCCCTGCATGTCGGAATTGCGCCGCCCGTGGACCAGAAGACGGAAGCGATGGCGGCCGCGCACCAGGGCAAGCGCCGCTTCCGCCGGGCCGAGCACCGAGATGCCGGAGACCTGGGGTGCTGCGTTGCGCATGCCGCGCGCATGATTTTCGGCGTCATGGCGCGTTTCGGCCGAAACGATGATCGAGGCGAGCCGGCCGAAGGGCGGCAATGCCGCGCGTTCGCGCTCGGTAATTTCGCGCTCGTAAAAGGCATCCGAATCGCCGGAAACGATGGCCTGCATGACCGGATGCTGCGGCTGGTAGGTCTGCAGCAACCCATGGCTTTTGAGACCGGTGCGTCCGGCGCGGCCCGTCACCTGCGACAGGAGTTGGAAGGTGCGCTCGGCCGCGCGCGGATCGCCATTGGCAAGGCCGAGATCGGCGTCGACGATGCCGACCAGCGTCATCAGCGGAAAATTATGCCCCTTGGCTACGAGCTGTGTGCCGATGACGATATCGGCCTCACCCTTAGCGATTGCATCAAGCTCCAGCCGCAGCCGCTTCACGCCGCCCATCATGTCCGAGGAGAGAACGATCGTCCGCGCCTCGGGGAAATGTCGTTCCACCTCTTCGGCGATGCGCTCGACGCCGGGCCCGCAGGCGACCAGATGATCGAGCGTCCCGCATTCCGGGCATGCCTCCGGCGTGCGCTCGGCATGGCCGCATTGATGGCACTGCAGCTGCTTGCGGAAGCGATGCTCGACCAGCCAGCTCGAACATTGCGGGCATTGGAAGCGGTGGCCGCAGACCCGGCAGAGCGTCAGCGGCGCATAACCGCGCCGATTAAGAAAGAGCAGCGCCTGTTCGCGCCTCTCCACGGTCTTGCCGATCGCCCGGATCAGCACCGGCGACAGGAAGCCGCCCCGCTCCGGCGCGTGCCTGCGCATATCGATGAGATGCAGGTCCGGCAGCGCCGCGTCGCCGAACCGCGTGGGCAGGTGGACGGTGCTGTAGCGGCCGTTCTGCCCGTTGACCTGGCTTTCGACCGACGGTGTCGCAGAGACCAGGATGACGGGAAAATCGCCGATGCGGCCGCGCACGACGGCCATGTCGCGAGCATTATAGAAGACGCGATCCTCCTGCTTGTAAGCGGGATCGTGCTCCTCGTCGACGATGATGAGGCCGAGGTCCTCGAAAGGCAGGAAGAGCGCCGAGCGGGCGCCGGCGACGACGCGCACCTCGCCGGTCACCGCCTGGCGCCAGACCTTTTCGCGCATGCGCGGGGCGAGATCGGAATGCCATTCGGCCGGCTTTGCCCCGAAGCGGTCCTGAAAACGCTCGAGGAAACTGGCCGTCAGCGCGATCTCCGGCAGCAGGATCAGCACCTGCTTGCCGCGTTTCAGCGTCTCGGCGATCGCCTCGAAATAAACTTCCGTTTTGCCGGAGCCGGTCACGCCGTCGATCAGCGACACCGAAAATTCGCCCCGGCAGACGTCGGAGACGATTTCCACGGCCGCCTCTTTCTGCGGCCCTTCGAGGCGCGCGGCGGCAAAATCGGGATCCGGCATCGCCACAACAGGCGGCGGCGGCAGGAACACCGTTTCGAAAATGCCGAGCGTGATCAGCCCATCGACGACGCTCGTCGAAACGCCGGCCGCATGCGCCAGACCGCTGCGCGTCCAGGACAGGCCGTCGGAAGCGGCCGCGAGCACGCGCGCACGCGCCGGTGTCATCCGCTCGGGTTCGCCGCCGACGAATTTCAGCCCCTCCACCATCGGCTCCGGCTCGAAGGCGTTCGGCGCCCTGAGCGCCATGCGCGCGACGAGGCCGGGCGGGGAGAGTGTGTAGCTCGCCACCCAATCGATGAAATCCCGCATCTCCTTGGAAAGCGGCGGGCAATCGAAGACATGGCTGATCGGCCGAAGCTTCTTCGGATCGACGCCATCTTCGCCGCCGTCCCAGACGACGCCGATCACCTGCCGCGGCCCGAGTGGCACCTGCACGACCGAGCCGGGCTCGATCGCCATGCCCTCCGGCACCGAGTAGGAATAGGGTTTCGGCGCCGGCATCGGCACCAGCACCGGAACCGTTCGGTTCACGGGCGGTGCTTCGAAAAGCGCGCCAAAGAGATCGGACGAATCTATGCTCATCGCGCGAGACCATGCCCGCAAATCGATGGAATTGGAACCGCAAAGACGCGATGGTTCGTCGGGCGACAACGTGGATAACGAAGACTCGCCAAGATGGACCGCGCCTTGACGAAAAGGTTGCGGGGCAAGCAATTGGCCGCCAAGATTGCCGAAAGATTTGTTCGACAGCTGAATCGGAGACTGAATGGCCAGACTGACCGAGAATGCCAAAGGCGTCTACGTTATTGCCGTAACTCCCTTTGCCGATGACGGCGCGCTCGATCTCGAAAGCATCGACAGCATGGTCGATTTCTATGAAGGCGCCGGCGTCACCGGCCTGACGGTGCTCGGCCAGCTCGGCGAGGCCCCGAAGCTGACTGCCGAGGAATCGCGGATCGTGGTCGAGCGTGTGCTGAAGCGCCTCGATGGGCGCCTGCCGGTGGTCGTCGGCGTGTCGGCGCCCGGACTTGCCCCGATGAGTGAGCTCGCCAAGGCCGTCATGGGCGAAGGTGCCGCCGGCGTCATGGTTGCGCCGCCCTGGACCATCAGGACCGACGATCAGGTCTTCGCCTTCTACCAGTCGGTTGGTGAAACCCTGGGTGATACGCCCTTCGTGCTGCAGGACTACCCGCTCACCACCAATGTGACGATCGCACCCGCGGTCATCGAGCGCATCGTCAGGGACGTGCCCAATTGCGTCATGCTCAAACACGAGGATTGGCCGGGCCTGTCGAAAATCACCGCGCTTCGCGCAGCCAGCGACAAGGGCGGCATGCGGCGCATCTCCATCCTCTGCGGCAATGGCGGGCTTTTCCTGCCGGAGGAGATGGGCCGCGGCGCCGATGGCGCCATGACCGGCTTCTGTTATCCCGAGATGATGATCGGCGTCGTCGACGCCTATAGGGCCGGCAATGCCGAGCGCGCCCACGAAATCTTCGATGCCTATCTGCCGCTCGCCCGCTATGAACAGCAACAGGGCATCGGCCTTGCCTGCCGCAAATACGTGCTGGCCAAGCGCGGCGTCATCAAGTCCCCCGCCTTGCGCAAGCCGGGGCCTAGACTTTCGGCGCTCGACATTGCCGATGTCGAGCGGCTTTTGGCCCGCCAGGCCGTCCGCCTCCAGGAGATCGGCGCATGATGGTGTGCGATCTCGCCTCAACCGCGCAGATCGAGAACATGGGTATAGCCATCCTGGTCAAGGGGACGAAACTCGAGCGACTCCCAAAATTTCGCCGCACCGTCGTTTCCCGCATGGACGGTGACACAACGGCAGAAGCGTCGCGCGTGATCCACAAGCGCCAGAGCAAGCATCCGGCCGACGCCGCGACCGCGCATCGCGGGGCGAACGTAGAAACGCCGCATCCGCAACGCTTCCGGCATGGCGGGTTCGATGGTCATGCCACCAACACCAACGAGTGCTTGGCCTACAAAGGCGCCGAGCAGCCTTTCGCCGTCACGCGCGAAGCGGATGTCGCCTGCTGCCCACTCATCGATAAGCCGGCCGATATGGAGATGGCCTTCCTGCCGGGCGTCGTGCGCAAGTCCCATCATCGCCTCCGGCAAACGATCACGGAAGATGCGAATGTCGATCGTCACGGTTCTAGACGGCCAGAACCGACATCTCGCGCGGCATCGCCGCAGCCGGCCCGGCGACCGGCACGAAGGTCGCGTCCCCATCGCGGGCCATGTCGTGGACCGTATGTTTCTCCAGCGCCTTCGTCACCTCGTTGACATCGCCATCGAGATGTTCGGCGGGAATGAGACTGCCGATCACGAAATCGAAACGGTCGCCGCGCTTGTTCAAGAGTTCGTGGAAAACCGTCATGTCGCGCAGCTCCGTCGACCACTTCGCCAGCCAATAAAAAAGGCCGGAATTGCGGGCCGTCATGTGGACCGGAAGAATCGGCAGATTGTATTTGCGCGCCAGCCCAACCGCCGACGTTTTCCATGGGCGCTCATTGAGCCGGCCATTGGCCCAATAGGCGATGCGGCCCGATGGAAAGAGCACGGTGGCCTTGCCTTCCCGCACGGCGTGGTTCGTCAATTGCAGCGTCTCGCGCGCCTTGAGCTTGCTCTTGTGCTCCTCCCGCCATTCGACGGGGATGACCATTTCAGCAAAACGCGGATTGACGCGGATCGCATCGCGATTGGCAAAGAACATCATATCGGGCCGGCGCGTTTTCAGCAGGTCGAATACGGCGACCCCATCGGCAATGCCTGTGGGGTGATTGCTGACGAGGATGAAGCCGCCGCTCTCAGGAATGCGTTCGCCGTTGGCGACGCCGATGTCGAGCTTCAACACGTCGCTCAGATATTCGAACGACTGGAAACCCGGCATGTTGGCAACCGCATTGGCGAATTCGATCGCCTTGTTGTAGCGCAGAAGCGTGTAGAGGAACGGTCGCATGATCGGCCAAAGTGGATGTTTCACGATCCTTTGGCCGCGTTCGGCAATCAGCGTATCGACGATGTGACCGGGCTTTCCCTGCGAAACAAGAGCGATCGCTTCCGCGAGTTGTCCGAAAGCCGTCATGGAATCGCGCCGTGCCATGAAAGATCCTGTCTATGGGCTGTAAGCTATCGCAGTACAATATGATCGAAGGATGACAAAGGCTTGGCCGGCATTAGCAATTCCATAACCGTTCCTGCTTCAAATTGGCGGACTTAAAGGCAAATTCAAGGCCAGCAACGTGAATGAACTGCTTGTAATCGCCGACCCGCGCCTGATGGCGGAACGCGCTGCGTGGCTCGAAAACCTCGCTAGTGAACGCCGTCTTTCCGAGCATACGCTCGATGCCTATGAGCGCGACACCCGCCAGTTTCTGACCTTCCTGACCGTTCATCTCGCCGGCCCGGCAACGCTCGGCGATATCAGGGAATTGCGCCCCGCCGATTTCCGCGCCTTCCTGGCTGCTCGGCGCAGGCAAGGCTCCGGCGCCCGTTCGCTCGGCCGCAATCTCGCCGGCCTTCGTTCGCTTTTGCGCCACCTGGAAAAGAAGGGCCTGGTCAATGCCGCCGGCGCCGGCGCGATCCGTTCGCCGAAACAGCCGAAGTCGCTCCCCAAACCGCTGTCGGACACGCAGGCGATCACCATCGTCAGCGATCAAGCCCAATTGCATGACGAACCCTGGATCGCCGCGCGCGATGCGGCTGTCATGACCCTGCTCTACGGCTGCGGCCTGCGCATTTCCGAAGCGCTGGATCTCGTTCCCGCCGACCTGCAAAAGGGCTCGACGACGTTGCGCATCACCGGCAAGGGCAACAAGACACGGTTGGTGCCGCTTTTGCCCGTCGTTTTCGACGCGGTCGAGAAATACCACGCGCTCTGCCCATATGATCTCGAAAGCGGTGAGCCGCTGTTTCGCGGCGCCCGCGGCGGCAAGCTGCAGGCAGCGATCATCCAGCGGTCCATGCAGAAGCTGCGCGGCGCCTTCGGCCTGCCGGAGACGGCAACGCCGCATGCGCTCCGCCACTCTTTCGCCACCCATCTGCTCGCCGGCGGCGGCGATCTGCGCACCATCCAGGAACTGCTCGGCCACGCCAGCCTTTCGACAACACAGGTCTATACCGGCGTCGATGCATCGCGGTTGCTTGAGGTGTATGATCGAGCCCATCCGCGCGCTTGATGGATGTCGTCCAAAACGCGCAGCGCTTGTGACGACGGCATCCCATATTGTCGACAAGCTCAGCGCCCATGAATCCGCCTGAAGCAATGTGCTAAGTTTTCGTTAACGCAATCTCTTAAAGGATTATGCGCAAGCCGAGCGTAGAGCAGAAGCGATAGGGCATGTGGGGAACACCATGATGACGACTTCGATCAACCGCCGGGTTTTTTTCCTCGCAGCACCGGGCAATCTGCTGCTCTGGCTGATTGCAGCCTTCCACATGCTGCTTGTTGCGGCTCTGTTTGTCGCCCTCCTCGCCGCAAGGCCGGCGGCGGCCGAAGACACAGCCTGCACCGGCCGCAATCTCATAGTCGACTTGCAGCAGAGCGACCCCGCCCGATATGCTGAGGCGGTCAAGGAAGCCGAGGCAACGCCGAACGGCAAGGGCATCTTCTGGAAGATCGAAAAGCCCGGACTTGCCCCCTCATGGCTGCTTGGCAGCATGCATGTGACCGATCCCCGCGTGCTTGCCCTGCCGCCGCGCGCCCAGGCGGCCCACGACGCAGCCAAGACGATCATCATCGAATCCGACGAGATCCTCGATGAGCGCAAGGCGACCGCCGCCCTGCTCGCACGGCCGGAACTGACGATGTTCACCGACGGCACGACGATCGATAAGCTGCTCTCTGCCGAGGACTACAAGCGCCTGGAAGCCGGCCTCAAGCAGCGCGGCATCCCGCTCAGCGCCGTCTCCCGCATGCGGCCATGGATGATCTCCAGCGCCGTCGCCCTTCCGGTCTGCGAACTCGCCCGCAAGGCCAGAGGTGTGCAGTTTCTCGACCAGAAAATCGCCACCGACGCCGTTGCCGAAGGCAAGGAGGTCAAGGGGCTGGAAACCCTTGCGGAGCAGATCCAGGCCATGGCCGATCTGCCGGTCGAATTCCATATGAAGTCGCTGATCGAGACGCTGGAACTCGGAGCCAAGATGAATGATGTCGTCGAAACGATGACCGATCTCTACCTCTCCGGCGATATCGGCATGACCATGCCGATGCTGAAGACAGTGACACCGGAGAACGAAGGCGAAAGCAGCGACTATGCCACCTTCGAACAGCGGGTCATCCTCGATCGAAACAGGGTGATGGCGGAACGCGCCGCCCCCATTCTCGACGGCGGCAACGTCTTCATGGCCGTCGGCGCCCTGCATCTGCCCGGCAAGGACGGCGTCATCGAATTACTGCGCAAGCAGGGCTTCACCGTCACCGCCGTGAACTGAACTCGTTTTCGTCAGCCGAGGGTCATGCGGCGCAGCACATTGCTTTTCCAATAGAACTGATGGACGAGCGCGCCTGCGACGTGGGCAGCGATCAGCCCCCAAAGAATGACCTTCAAGACATCCGCGTGAACGAAGCCGGCGGGATTGATGCCGAAATAGTAAGCGGCGATGCCGGAAAGCGGCAGCGCGAAGAGCAGGATATAAAGCCCGGCATGGGCGAACTTTGCCCCGAGACGAAAGATCGCCGGCTCCTGCGAAACCTCGGGCGGCACACCCTGCATAAAACGCAGGCAGAGCCTGAGCACGGCAAGCAGCAGAATGGCGATGCCGACATAGGCATGAATATTCGCCGAGGCAATCTGCTCGGGCGTCGGCACCTCGCCCCTGCGAACGAGATGGTGCCAGATATTCATCCCGTCGGGAAACAGCAGATTGAAGAAGATCAGCAACGCCACCGCCCAGTGGAGGAAACGTTGGCTGAGACTGTAACTCAGGATGGACGGCTGCTGCATTCCTGATCTCCCCCGGATGCTCGAACTCTGCGATATGAGACAACTAAAACAGCCGCTTGCCTCTCGGCAAGCGGCTGCGCGCTTCATTACGAAGATGTAAGATTACATATGGATCGGCTTGAAGAAGGTCGCGAGTGCAGCCTCCTTGACCGCTTCGGACATCGTCGGATGTGCATGACAGGTCCGGCCGAGATCTTCCGACGAGCCGCCGAATTCCATCAGCACGGCGATCTCGTGGATCATCTCGCCGGCGCCGAAGCCGACGATATGGCCGCCGAGCACGCGGTCGGTCTCCTTGTCCGCGAGGATCTTGACGAAGCCGTCGGTCGCCAGCATCGCGCGGGCGCGGCCGTTTGCGGTGAACGGGAACTTGCCGACCTTGTAGGCAATGCCCGCCACCTTCAGCTCTTCCTCGGTCTTGCCGACCGAAGCGATCTCCGGCTGGGTATAAACGACGCTCGGAATGACCTCATAATTGACGTGGCCATGCTGACCGGCGAGGATTTCGGCGAGCGCCACACCCTCGTCTTCCGCCTTGTGCGCCAGCATCGGACCCTTCACCACGTCGCCGATCGCATAGATGCCGGCGACATTAGTCTTGAAGTGGCCGTCGATCTCGACGCGGCCGCGATTGTCGAGGGCCACGCCTGCCTCTTCCAGGCCGAGGCCTGCGGTGTAGGGCTTGCGGCCGGTGGCGATCAGCACGACTTCGGCGTCGAGCGTCACCGCGTCGCCGCCCTTGACCGGCTCGAACGTGACCTTGGCGCCCTTGCCGCCCTTCTCGACGCCGGTGACCTTGGCGCTGAGGTTGAAATCGATGCCCTGCTTGGCGAGCATGCGCTGGAACTGCTTGGAGACCTCGCCGTCCATGCCGCCGAGGATGGTGTCGAGATATTCGACGACGGTCACCTTGGCGCCGAGACGCGACCAGACCGAGCCGAGTTCGAGGCCGATGACGCCGCCGCCGACGACGATCAGCGTTTCCGGCACCTTTTCCAACGCAATGCCGCCTGTCGACGAGATGATGGTCTTTTCATCGATTTCGACCTGCACGCCGGGAATGCCGGCGACGTCGGAGCCGGTGGCGATGACGATGTTCCTGCCCTCGATCTCCTGCACCGAGCCGTCCTCGGCGATGACGGAAACCTTGCCGGCCGAAACGATCTTGCCGGTACCCTGGAAAGCGTCGATCTTGTTCTTTTTGAACAGGAAGGCGACGCCGTCGACATTCGACTTCACCGTCGCATCCTTATGAGCCATCATATTGCCGAGGTTGAGCGTCGGCGCCGGCACGTCGATGCCAAGCGCGCTTAATCCGTGGCCGGCCTGATGGAACATTTCGGAAGCATGCAGCAGCGCCTTCGACGGAATGCAGCCGACGTTCAGGCAGGTGCCGCCATAGGTCGCGCGCTTTTCGACGACGGCGACCTTGAGGCCGAGCTGGGCTGCCTTGACGGCGCAGACGTAGCCGCCCGGGCCGGTTCCGATAATGATCACATCATAAGACATTGCTTCTTTCCCTTTGAATTTTTCGTTTAGTCGGCTGCGCGCGATAGCGCCAGGCGGAAGCCGAAGGCGACGAGTGCCGCTCCGGTAATGCGGTTGAACCATTTGCCGCTGGCAATGAAGCGGTCACGGATCGTCTTGACCGTGATGAAATAGGAGACGCCGGCAAACCAGCCCATGCCGAGGCGGGTCATGATGGCGGCGAAATCGGCGCCCGACACGACGAGGAAGATCGAGAAGACGGCCATCAAGGCGAGGAATTCGAGAATATACTGCATGCTGTTTTTTTTGCCCCGTCCTTCTAGCGGCCGCCGCTCACATTGAGGATCGCGCCCGTGACATAGGAGGCGGAAGGAGAAAGAAGATAGAGGATAGCGTCCGCCACCTCCTCGGCGGTGCCTGGACGCTGCATCGGGACCGACGGCGCCATTTCGCGCGCCCGGTCCGGCAGTCCGCCCGAAGCATGCAGATCGGTTTCGATGATGCCGGGTCTGACGGCATTCACACGAATACCCTCCGCGGCGACCTCACGCGCGAGCCCGATGGTGAAGGTATCGATCGCCGCCTTCGAGGCCGCATAATCGACATACTGCGTCGCCGAGCCGAGGATTGCCGCCATCGACGAAACGTTGACGATCGCCCCGCCCCGCCCACTGTAACGGCTCGACATGCGGCGAACGGCCTCTCCCGCGCACAGAATGGAGCCGGTCACATTGACGCGCAGCATCCTTTCGATCCGCTCGATCGCCATCTCGTCGACCCTCCGGGGATAATCGACAATGCCGGCATTGTTGACCAGCCCGTCGAGCCGGCCGAAATGGCGATCGACCGCGGCAAACATCGCGACGATATCGGCAGCCGTGCCGACATCGCCCTGGATCGCCACGGCCTCGCCGCCGGCCTCAGTGATCGCCGCAACGACAGCCTCCGCCGCCTGTCGGCTGGAGGCGTAATTCACGGCGACGCGCCAGCCCTGGCGCGCGGCGAGCCGGCAGACCGCGGCGCCAATACCTCGGCTTCCGCCGGTTACGAGAACAACAGGTGCATCACTCATGTCGCACACTCCTTGAAAGTCAGCACATCCCATGGCGCCACCGAAGCCTTGCCCTCGCCCCAGGCGCTCGATTCACGAATGGCGGGACCAAGGCCGGGAAGCACGATCTTTTCGGCCGCCGCCGCACCCTCCGGCTGTAGATTGTCCATCTCGCCCTTGGCATTCATACTGTAGACGGCGCCCTGCCAGATGGTGCATGCATCGAGGTCGGCGCCGGTCGCGTCTCCCTCCGGGCAGTTGAACATCAGGATGCCGATCGCCCGCACCGGATCTTCCAATGGCATCACGTAGCCTTCCATGACGACGGATGTCTTGAGCGCATTGACCTTGAACTGGTTGCTGGCGGCCGCCGAGGGAGAATTCAGCGGCGTAAAACGCAGTTCATAGGCGCCGTCACGATCGACGTAGACGGCCTGCTCTTGTTTGCAGTCGGCGGCGAACGCAACAACCGGAATGGCGAAAACCGCGGCAGCTGCAATCGCAGCCGCACCTCTCCGTCCTGCCATGATCCCGATCGTCCCGCTCATTGCACCTTCGGCTCTCGCCGTCCGTCGGCATTCTCGATCACACCAAAATCCGTCAACAGCACCAATGGACGGCCGTCCTTGTCGAGGCCCCAGAAGACAGGATAGACACCGTCGCCCCAGCCACTCCAGAACACGGCGACATTACCCTTCTTGCCGGCAATCGGCCGGTGCAGCGCATAGTGGTTCTTGTTGGCATCGAGCTCCGAAGCCAGCACGTCGTCGTAATAATTGATGTCGGCATCCGGCTTCTGCGCCTGGACCTGCGCTTGCCGCTCGTCGATCCGCGCCAGCGTATCGGCATCCATATAGCAGCCGAGACCGGCATCGACGGGATAGCCGAAGATCTCATCGTCCTTCAGTGTCGCCGGATCTTGGCCGGGCACGACCGCCAGTTCCCAGTGATCGGGCTTGCCCTCGGCAAACCGCACGCCGGCCGCCGCGATGCGACCTGAGGCTTGGTAAAGGGCGACCGGGTATTCCCCGGGCGCAACCGTTCTTGTCAATGCCGGGCGATCTGGCTGGGCGAGCGGATCGGCGGCGACGATGCGGCCAGAGGTCAGCTCGACATTGCCCATGTGGATCACGCTGATCAATCTCGCGGCAAGTTCCCCATCGCTGAGCGCCACCAGCTCGAAATTGCTGCTGGCCTTGCCGACATCCCAGCCGGCAGCCGACGCGGAGACCGGGGCATGCGCGGCGGCAGCGCAAAGAAGAAGGCGCGCCGCTCGCATCATCCGGTTCCGCATCGAAATGCTCCCTTAGAGATCGAGAACCAGACGTTCCGGATCTTCGAGGCTTTCCTTGACGCGCACGAGGAAAGTGACCGCTTCCTTGCCGTCGACGATGCGGTGATCGTAGGACAACGCCAGATACATCATCGGACGGATGACCACCTGGCCGCCGATCGCAACCGGCCGCTCCTGGATCTTGTGCATGCCGAGAATGCCGGACTGCGGCGCGTTGAGGATCGGCGAAGACATCAGCGAACCGTAGACACCGCCATTGGTGATGGTGAAGGTGCCGCCCTGCATATCGGCCATGGAGAGCGAGCCGTCACGGGCTGCCTTGGCAAGACGGCCGAGCTCCTTCTCGACTTCGGCGATCGACATCTGGTCAGCGTCGCGGATGACAGGAACGACGAGGCCCTTGTCGGTGCCGACGGCCATGCCGACATGGCAGTAGTTCTTGTAGATGACGTCGGTGCCGTCGATTTCGGCATTGACAGCCGGCAGTTCCTTCAGGGCATGCGTCACCGCCTTGGTGAAGAAGCCCATGAAGCCGAGCTTGACGCCGTGTTTCTTCTCGAAAATGTCCTTGTACTTGTTGCGCAGGTCCATGACCGCCTTCATGTCCACCTCGTTATAGGTGGTCAGCATGGCGGCGGTGTTCTGCGCGTCCTTGAGGCGCTTGGCGATCGTCTGGCGCAGGCGCGTCATCTTCACGCGCTCTTCGCGCGAGGCATCCTCTACCGTCGACGGGCCGCGCGCGGCGGCTGGAGCGGCGGGTGCCGCGGCGGGGGTGGAAATGCCCTTGGCGACGGCGGCGATGACATCGCCCTTCAGCACCTGGCCGCGTTTGCCGCTGCCGTCGACCTGATCGGCGGAAAGATTGCTTTCAGCCAGCATCTTCGCAGCCGCTGGTGCCGGCGGCATGGTGGAGACGGAAGCGCTCGACGACGATGCAGCGGCAGCAGCAGCCGGCTGGGCCGCGGCAGCCGGGGCCGGCTGAGCGGGAGCGGCGGCCGGTGCGGCAGCAGCCGGGGCGGCAGCACCGGCACCTTCGGCGATCTGGCCGAGCAGCGCACCGAGACCGACGGTCTCGCCGGCGGCGGCGACGATTTCCGACAGCGTGCCGGAGACGGGCGCGGGAACTTCGATGGTCACCTTATCGGTTTCAAGCTCCAGAATCGGCTCGTCGGCCTTGATGGCGTCGCCGACCTTCTTGAACCAGGTGCCGACGGTTGCCTCGCTGACGGATTCACCGAGAGTTGGAACGCGGATTTCTGTGGCCATTGTTCAAATCCTGATTTCGTGTGTTTTCGTTTATGCGTTTCAGACGGCGGGCGGCCGCAAAATGATCGAGGGCATCGGCAGAATATCGAAACGGAAACCGAGACCGGAAGCGATGATCGGATCGCCGTCGGCAAGAGCTTGCGCCGCCGGCTGATCCTCCACTTCGACGACTGCCATGCCGAAGGCGCCTTGACCCTCGAACACGGGACCGACAACAATTGCCGATCCCGCAAGGGCCTGCCGATGCCAATATTCGACATGGCGTTTCATCGCCGCCATTTCTTCCCCCGTGCCGTCATGCGGAAAAGTGGGGCGCGGCGGCAGCAGTCTCAAAAAGAAATAAGCCATTGCGCCCCCCTTTATTTAGCCGCCCAATGCATCCTCGAGGAATGCGGCGAGCTGCGACAGATGCTTGGACATCAGGCCCGTCGCCGGCGAGGCGGCGGCCGGGCGGCCGGTATAACGGACGCGCTGGTACTTCGCGTCGATATGGGCAAGCACCCACTCGAGGAACGGGTCGATGAACGACCATGCGCCCATGTTCTTCGGCTCTTCCTGGCACCAGACCATCTCGGCATTGCGGAAGCGCGACAGTTCGTTGATGAGCGCCTTTGCCGGGAACGGATAGAGCTGCTCGACGCGCAGGAGATAGATGTCGTCGATGCCGCGCTTTTCACGCTCTTCCAGAAGGTCGTAATAGACCTTGCCGGAGCACATGACGACACGGCGGACCTTGTTGTCCTTCTGCAGCTTGATCGGGCCGTCCTTGATCACCTCGGCATCGTCCCACAGCAGGCGATGGAAGGCCGATTCGCCGGCGAGTTCCGCAAGAGTCGAAACGGCCCGCTTGTGACGCAGCAGCGACTTCGGCGTCATCAGGATCAGCGGCTTACGGAAGTCGCGCTTCAGCTGCCGGCGCAGGATGTGGAAGTAGTTCGCCGGCGTCGTGACATTGGCGACCTGCATGTTGTCTTCCGCGCAGAGCTGCAGGAAGCGTTCCAGGCGAGCCGAGGAGTGCTCCGGACCCTGGCCTTCATAGCCGTGCGGCAGCAGGCAGACGAGGCCGGACATGCGCAGCCACTTGCGTTCTCCCGACGAGATGAACTGGTCGAAGACCACCTGCGCGCCGTTGGCGAAATCGCCGAACTGCGCCTCCCAGAGCGTCAGCGCATTCGGGCGGGCGAGCGAGTAGCCGTATTCGAAGCCGAGCACGGCCTCTTCCGAAAGCATCGAGTTGATGACTTCGTAGCGGGCCTGCGTCGGCGAAAGATTGGCGAGCGGAATGTAGCGTTCTTCGGTCTCCTGATCGTAGAGAACCGAATGGCGCTGCGAGAAGGTGCCGCGTTCGCAATCCTGACCGGACAGGCGGATCTTGTGGCCTTCGAGGCAGAGCGCGCCGAAAGCGAGCGCTTCGGCCATCGCCCAGTCGAGGCCCTCGCCGGTCGCGATCATGTTCGCCCGGTTTTCCATGAAACGCTGGATCGTGCGGTGCGCATTGAAGCCCGCCGGGATCTCCGAGAGCTTGCGGCCGATCTCCTTCAGCGTCTTCATCGGCACCGCGGTCTTGCCGCGGCGCTGTTCGTCGGCATTGTCGGCCGTGCGCAGGCCCGACCACTCGCCGTCCAGCCAGTCGGCTTTGTTCGGCTTGTAGTGTTGGCCGGCGTCGAACTCCTGCTCGAGATGCGCGCGCCAGTCGGCCTTCATCTTCTCGACTTCGCCTTCGGTGAGCAGGCCCTCGGCGACAAGGCGCGCCGCATAGAGCTGCAGCACGGTCTTGTGACCGCGAATGACCTTGTACATCTTCGGCTGCGTAAAGGACGGTTCGTCGCCTTCATTATGGCCGTAGCGGCGATAGCAGAACATGTCGAGCACCACAGGCTTGTGGAACTTCATGCGGAATTCGGTCGCGATCTTGGCTGCGTAGACGACCGCTTCCGGATCGTCGCCGTTGACGTGCAGGATCGGCGCTTCGATCATCTTGGCGACGTCGGACGGATAGGGCGACGAGCGCGAAAAGGCCGGATTGGTCGTGAAGCCGATCTGGTTATTGATGATGACGTGCATGGTGCCGGCAACACGGTGGCCGCGCAGACCGGAAAGACCGAGGATTTCGGCAATGACGCCTTGGCCGGCGAAGGCCGCATCGCCGTGGATCAGCAGCGGCAGAACCTTGGAGCGTTCGGAAAGCGGGATGATGTCGCCTTCCCACACCGTAGCGCTCATGTCCTGCTTGGCGCGCGCCTTGCCCATGACGACGGGATCGACGATTTCGAGATGCGACGGGTTTGCCGTCAGCGACACGTGTACCTTGTTGCCGTCGAATTCGCGGTCGGAGGATGCACCGAGATGGTACTTGACGTCACCCGAGCCTTCGACTTCATCGGGTGCGTAGGAGCCGCCCTTGAATTCGTGAAAGATGGCGCGGTGCGGCTTGCCCATGACCTGGGAGAGCACGTTTAGGCGGCCGCGATGGGCCATGCCGAACACGGCTTCCTTCAGACCGAGATGACCGCCACGCTTCAGGATCTGCTCCAGCGCTGGGATCAGCGATTCGCCGCCGTCGAGGCCGAAGCGCTTGGTGCCCTTGAACTTGACGTCAAGGAACTGCTCGTAGCCTTCAGCTTCGACGAGCTTGGCAAGGATCGCCTTCTTGCCTTCGGGGGAGAAGGCCACGCCCTTGTCAGGACCTTCGATGCGCTCCTGGATCCAGGCCTTCTCTTCCGGGTTGGAGATATGCATGAATTCGACGCCGAGCGTCGAGCAGTAGGTGCGTTCGAGGATTTCGATCATCTCGCGGATGGTCGCGTATTCCAGGCCGAGCACGTTGTCGATGAAGATCTTGCGGTCGTAATCGGCTGATGTGAAGCCGTAATTTTCCGGTGACAGTTCGCGATAGTCGTCGACGGCGGCGGCGATGCCGAGCGGGTCGAGCTTGGCATGCAGGTGGCCGCGCATGCGGTAGGCGCGGATCATCATGATGGCGCGCACGGAATCCCGCGTTGCCTGCAGCACGTCGGTGCTGTCGGCAGGCTTGCCCTCGGCTGCGGCCTTGGCCTTCACCTTCGTCTCGATCACCTTCTCGACGATGCCCCAGTCGCCGTCGAGCGCCGATACCAGATCGCCGCCGGCTGCCAGAGGCCAGTTCTTCCTGCGCCAGGAAGCTCCCTTGGCCGCCTTTTTCACATCGGCAGGATCGTCTTCCAGCGCCTTGAAGAAGGCGCGCCATTGATCGTCGACCGACGCCGGATCCTCTTCGTAGCGCGCATAGAGCTGCTCGATATAGGCCGCGTTGGCGCCATCCAGAAACGAGGTGATCTGAAACTGCTCGTTGGCTTCTTGCCGTGCCATGGTGATATGCGGACGCTTCGGTCCGCCTCCTGACTTTGATGAATTTGCCGGATCGATCGCCGGCTGCCGCATTCCGATCGCCGCCTGTCCGCGGCGCATCTGCTGCTCTCGTATGCGAGCCGGGCGGAAGGCGCAGATGCCGTTCCTCCGCCCGGTCTATAGGTGGCTTCAGCCCTTCAGGACTTCCACCAGCGTCTTGCCGAGGCGGGCCGGAGACGGAGACACCTTGATGCCAGCCGATTCCATCGCCGCGATCTTCGATTCAGCATCGCCCTTGCCGCCGGATACCACGGCGCCGGCATGGCCCATGGTGCGGCCCTTCGGCGCCGTGCGGCCGGCGATGAAGCCGGCCATCGGCTTCTTGCGGCCCTTCTTGGCTTCGTCCTTCAGGAACTGAGCCGCGTCTTCTTCAGCCGAGCCGCCGATTTCGCCGATCATGATGATCGAGGTCGTGGCTTCGTCGGCGAGGAACATCTCGAGCACGTCGATGAACTCGGTGCCCTTGACCGGATCGCCGCCGATGCCGACGGCCGTCGTCTGGCCGAGACCTTCGTTGGAGGTCTGGAAGACGGCTTCATAGGTCAGCGTGCCCGAGCGGGACACGATGCCGACCGAACCCTTGCGGAAGATCGAGCCCGGCATGATGCCGATCTTACATTCTTCCGGCGTCAGGATGCCCGGGCAGTTCGGCCCAAGCAGGCGCGACTTGGAGCGGTCGAGGCGAGCCTTCACGCGCACCATGTCCATGACCGGAATGCCTTCGGTGATGCAGGTGATGAACGGTATCTCGGCGTCGATCGCTTCGATGATAGCATCGGCAGCGCCCGCCGGCGGAACATAGATGACGGTCGCATCGGCGCCGGTCTTTTCCCTGCCCTCGGCAACGGTCGCGAAGATCGGCAGGCTTTCGCCCTTTGCGCCGGTCCAGGTTTCACCACCCTTCTTCGGGTGGATGCCGCCGACCATCTGGGTGCCGTAATAAGCGAGCGCCTGTTCGGTGTGGAACGTGCCGGTCTTGCCGGTCAGACCCTGAACAAGGACCTTGGTGTCTTTATTGACGAGAATAGACATTCTTTCCGATCCCTCAAAATTAGCCGTTGATCGCCGCGACGATCTTCTTGGCCGCATCGTCCAAGTCGTCAGCCGCCGTGATCGCGAGACCCGACTCGTTCAGGATCTTCTTGCCGAGCTCGACATTGGTGCCTTCAAGGCGCACGACGAGCGGAACCTTGAGACCGACTTCCTTGACCGCGGCAATGACGCCTTCAGCGATGACGTCGCACTTCATGATGCCGCCGAAGATGTTGACGAGAATGCCCTCGACCTTCGGGTCTGCGGTGATGATCTTGAACGCCGCAGCGACCTTCTCCTTGCCGGCGCCGCCGCCGACGTCGCAGAAGTTGGCCGGCTCCTTGCCGTACAGCTTGATGATGTCCATCGTCGCCATGGCGAGGCCCGCGCCGTTGACCATGCAGCCGATATTGCCGTCGAGCGCAACATAGGCGAGGTCCCACTTGGAAGCCTCGATTTCCTTGGCGTCTTCTTCGGTCTCGTCGCGCAGCGCCCTGACGTCGTCGTGACGGAAGAGCGCGTTGCCGTCGAACGACATCTTGGCGTCGAGGACGCGCAGATGGCCATTCTTCATGACGATCAGCGGATTGATTTCGAGAAGAGACATATCCTTCTCGTTGAAGGCCTTGTAGAGCAGCGGGAAGAGCGACTTGGCGTCTTCTGCGGCAGCGCCTTCGAGCTTGAGAGCGGCGGAGATCTTGGCGACGTCGGCAGCCGTCACGCCGGCTTCCGGATCGATGGCGATGGTCTGGATCTTCTCGGGCGTATCGTGGGCAACGGCTTCGATGTCCATGCCGCCTTCGGTGGAGACGACGAAGGCGACCTTACCGACCGAGCGGTCGACCAGCAGCGAGCAGTAGAGTTCGCGTTCGATGTCGGCGCCGTCTTCGATATAAAGGCGATTGACCTGCTTGCCGGCTACGCCGGTCTGCGCAGTCACCAGCGTGTTGCCGAGCATCTCCTTGACGTTGGCAACGACGTCTTCGATCGACTTGGCGAGACGTACGCCGCCCTTGGCTTCCGGCGACAGTTCCTTGAACTTGCCCTTGCCGCGGCCGCCCGCATGGATCTGGCTCTTGACCACGTAAAGCGGGCCGGGAAGCGACTTGGCAGCCGCCTCGGCCTCTTCAACCTTGAGAATTGCCACACCCTCGGCAACCGGTGCGCCATAGCCCTTCAGCAGAGCCTTGGCCTGATATTCATGAATGTTCATGGGTCTATCCCTGTTTCGATTACTTCAGCGCCGATTACTTCAGGGCAGGCGCGATGTTGATGCAGGCTTCGCAAAGACCGGCGACGGCGCCGACCGACTTGTCGAAGGCTTCCTTCTCGGTCTTGTTGAGGTCGATCTCGATGACGCGCTCAACGCCGCCGGCGCCGATGACGGTGGGAACGCCGACATACATGTCCTTGACACCGTACTGGCCGGTCAGATGGGCCGCGCAAGGCAGGACGCGCTTCTTGTCCTTGAGGTAGGATTCGGCCATTTCGATCGCCGAGGCAGCCGGCGCATAATAGGCCGAACCGGTCTTCAGCAGGCCGACGATCTCGGCGCCGCCGTCACGGGTGCGCTGGATGATCTCTTCGAGGCGCTCCTTGGTGACCCAGCCCATGGTGACGAGGTCGGTGAGCGGAATGCCGCCGACGGTGGAGTAGCGGGCGAGCGGCACCATCGTATCGCCGTGGCCGCCGAGCACGAAGGCCGTCACGTCCTGAACGGAGACGTTGAATTCCTTGGCGAGAAAGAGACGGAAGCGCGAAGAGTCGAGAACACCGGCCATGCCGACGACCTTGTTGGCCGGAAGGCCCGAGAACTTCTGCAGCGCCCAGACCATGGCATCGAGCGGGTTGGTGATGCAGATCACGAAGGCGTTCGGGGCATATTTCTTGATGCCGGCGCCGACCTGCTCCATGACCTTGAGGTTGATGCCGAGAAGGTCGTCGCGGCTCATGCCCGGCTTGCGCGGGACGCCGGCGGTGACGATGCAGACGTCGGCGCCTTCGATCGCCGAATAGTCGCTGGCGCCGGTCAGATTGGCGTCGAAGCCTTCGACCGGAGAGGACTGTGCGATGTCGAGGCCCTTACCCTGGGGGATGCCGTCGGCGATGTCGAAGAGGACGATGTCGCCCAACTCCTTCAGGCCGGCGAGATGCGCCAGCGTGCCACCAATCATGCCAGAACCAATGAGTGCGATCTTGTTACGCGCCATTTCGCTGTTTCCTTTGCGATCAAATTCGTCGAACGACGCTTGAAGGCACCGCCCAATGCCGCACTCGCATAGACCCAAAGGCTAAAAATGGCAATCCATTAATTTTGATGCAGCATTTTCAATCGTTTAGATACAAAATCTCTTACGTAAACGTAAGAGATTTTGCCACTGCAGTGTTACTCTGCGGCGCGTTTCTCATGGTGCAGCGCAAGATATTCCGCGCTCCGCATCTCGAACAGGCGCGAGGCCGTGCGATCGAATTCAAAGCCCTCGGTGCCCCGGCGATGGACGAGCAGGTTCTCCGGCAACGCCGCCGCGGATATGTAAAGCCGCACGGCATGATCGTAGAGCGTATCGACCAAAATGATGAAACGCTTGATCTGGTTCCGCTTTTCCGGCCCGAGCAAGGGAACGTGATCGAGGAAGATTGTATCGAAGCGTTCGGCGATAGCCAGGAAATCGGCGGCCCCGAGCGGCTTGTCGCAGAGATCGGCGAAAGAGAAGCGCGCCATCCGGTCGGCGGCAAGCGGCACGTGGATGGAGCGCCCCTTCATCGGAATATCGAGCGGCTGCGCCTTGCGCCCATGCAGCGCCTGCGTCCAGGACGCCTCCATCGCCATGTCGTTATGTTCGCTGATCGGCACGAGATAGACCGGTTGGCTATTCAGCTTCTCCATCCGGTAGTCGGTCGGCGAATCCAGCGTGACGACATCGACATGCTGCTTGAGCAGAGCGAGGAAGGGCAGGAACAGGCCGCGATTGAGCCCATCCTTGTAGAGATTGTCCGGTTCGACGTTCGAGGTCGCGACCAGCACGCATCCCCGCGCGAAGAGTTCGGAAAACAGCCGCGATAGGATCATCGCGTCGGCAATGTCGGTGACGGTGAATTCATCGAAGCAGAGCAGTTCCGCTTCCTCGTAAAGGGTTGCGGCGACCGGCGGCATCGGATCGGCCTGCTTCGTCTCGCCGTTCTTGAGCTTCAGCCGGTGTGCCGCGATACGGTTGTGCACATCCGCCATGAATTCATGGAAATGCGCCCTGCGCTTCTTCCTGCACGGCGCCATGGCAAAGAACATGTCCATCAGCATGGTCTTACCGCGTCCGACGCTGCCGTGAATGTAAAGCCCCTTAATGCCGTCGGCGGCTTTCTTCTTCTTGGCAAACAACCAACCCAGCGCGCTCGCTTTGGCCGCCGGCCGCAGTTGCTTCAGCCCGGCAAGCACCCGATCCAGGCTTTTGGCCACCTCCATCTGGGCGGAATCGACCTGCAATGCACCGGCAAGCGTCAGCGATTTAAGCTGTTCGCAAACGCTGAGCGTATAATCTGGCATTGGCTGCATGAGGGCACGTCCGCCTGTCAGTCATCAGCGGCGCGCCGCCGGATCGTTTACCGCGCAGCTGGTTTACCGGCTGAGGCTGATCTGCTGACCGGTATTCGTCTGGCCCTGGAAGCGATTGTCGGCTGTCTTGTAGACGCTGCCGATCTGGTTGCCCGAACGATCCTTGAGCAGCACCTGCTTGCCCGCGACCTCCCAGGAGCCCATCGCCGTCAGCTCGCCGACGCAACCGCGCGTGCCGCCACGCGACCCGCTGCCGAGATTGGTGAGCGTCAGGAACATATCGCAGCTGCCGTTGACGCGCCAGCTTCCGACCATCGATTCCTTGGTGACGTCGAGCGCATTCGCAGCCATGGCGCCGGACTGTGCCCCGGGCAACGGCGCCGTCGCCGTCGGCGCGGCCGGAAACTGCGAGCTGCCGGTCGGCGGCGGAAGCTGACCGCCCTGCACGGAGGGGACAGGCTGCGCCGTCAACGGCGCCGGTCCGGCGTTCGAGTTGGAGCTATAATCATATGCCGTACGCTGACAACCGGCTAGCGCGAGAGCCACCACCAGACCTGTCATCGCATATCGCAACTGCATCATCATACTCCTGAATTCGGCTATCGCCGCAAAGAACGGGCGTGAGACAAGTTCGATTATCGTAATTCGCTTTGGTTAATCAAGTCGGGTTGCAGAAATTGCCTGCGACAACACCTAACCGAAAAACGATACAGTTCAATTGCCCTGCTGCAAAACTTCCTGCACATGAATTTTGTCAGGAAGGTGTTGCGCGCCGTATCTCCGCCCGACTCCCTGGTGAACTCCCGCAGTGATCAGACCCGGCGCTCGACCATCATCTTCTTGATTTCAGCGATCGCCTTGGCTGGGTTGAGGCCCTTCGGGCAGGTCTGCGCGCAATTCATGATCGTATGGCAGCGGTAGAGGCGGAACGGGTCCTCGAGATTGTCGAGACGTTCGCCGGTCGCCTCGTCTCTGGAGTCGATCAGCCAGCGATAGGCCTGCAGCAGAACGGCTGGACCGAGATAGCGGTCGCCGTTCCACCAGTAGCTCGGACAGGAGGTCGAGCAACAGGCGCAAAGGATGCATTCATAAAGACCGTCGAGCTTCTGCCGGTCCTCATGGCTCTGCTTCCATTCCTTGGCCGGCGTCGGCGAAACCGTCTTCAGCCAGGGCTCGATTGAGCGATGCTGGGCGTAGAAATTGCTGAGATCGGGCACCAGATCCTTGACGACCGGCAGATGCGGCAGCGGATAGATCTTCACCGCGCCCGTGATATCGTCGAGGCCCTTGGTGCAGGCAAGCGTGTTGGTGCCGTCGATGTTCATCGCGCAGGAACCGCAGATGCCTTCGCGACAGGAACGGCGCAGCGTCAGCGTCGGATCGATCTTGTTCTTGATGTAGAGCAAGCCGTCGAGCACCATCGGACCGCAATCGTCGACATCGATGTAGAATGTGTCGACCGACGGATTCTGGCCGTCATCCGGGCTCCAGCGGTAGACGCGAAATTCGCGCGTGTTGGTCGCACCGGCCGGCTTCGGCCAGACCTTGCCTTCGCGCATCTGGGAGTTTTTGGGGAGAGCGAGTTCAACCATGCCAGGTTCCTCTTGAGATCAGTAGACGCGCGCCTTCGGCTCGATCTTGTGCGGATCGATGCCTTCAGCGATCAGCTCGGTGTGAACAGGCCGGTAGTCGAGTTTCACCTCGCCTGCCTCGCTCACCCAGGCGAGCGTATGCTTGCGCCAGTTGACGTCGTCGCGGCCGGCGAATGCACCTTCGGTATAATCCTCGCGAGCGTGCGAACCGCGGCTCTCCTTGCGGGCCTCGGCGCCGTAGATCGTCGTGATGGCGTTTGCCATCAGGTTCTGCAGCTCGAGCGTTTCCACGAGATCGGAGTTCCAGACCATCGATCGGTCGGTGACCTTGATGTCCTTCATTTCGCCCCAGATCGCCGAAATACGCCGGCAGCCGGATTCCAGCGATTCCTGCGTGCGGAAGACGGCGGCGTCTTCCTGCATGGCGCGCTGCATCTTCTCGCGCAGCACAGCCGTCGGCGTGCCGCCGCTGGCGTGACGCAGACCGTCGAAGCGGTCCATGATCTTGTCGCAGGCAGCGACGTTGAGATGCGGGATCGGCGCTGCGCGGTCGATCACCTCGCCGGCGCGGATCGCAGCGGCGCGGCCGAAGACCACGAGGTCGATCAGCGAGTTGGAGCCGAGGCGGTTGGCGCCGTGCACCGAGGCGCAGCCGGCTTCACCCACAGCCATCAGGCCAGGGATGATCCGCTCCGGATTGGCGCCATCGGCGTTCAGCACTTCGCCCCAATAATTGGTGGGAATGCCGCCCATATTGTAATGCACGGTCGGCAGAACCGGGATCGGTTCGCGCGTGACGTCGACGCCGGCGAAGATCTTGGCGCTCTCGGAAATCCCCGGCAGCCGCTCATGCAGAACGGCCGGATCGAGATGGTCGAGATGCAGGAAGATGTGGTCCTTGTTCTTGCCGACGCCACGGCCTTCGCGGATCTCCAGCGTCATGCAGCGCGAAACGACGTCGCGCGAGGCAAGATCCTTGGCCGAAGGCGCATAACGCTCCATGAAGCGCTCACCCTCGGAGTTGACGAGGTAACCGCCTTCGCCGCGCGCGCCTTCGGTGATCAGACAGCCCGAACCGTAGATGCCGGTCGGGTGGAACTGCACGAATTCCATGTCCTGAAGCGGCAGGCCGGCGCGTGCCACCATGCCGCCGCCATCGCCGGTGCAGGTATGGGCAGACGTTGCCGAGAAATAGGCGCGGCCGTAGCCGCCGGTCGCCAGCACCACCATCTTGGCGGCGAAGCGATGGATCGTACCGTCATCGAGGCACCAGGCGACGACGCCGGTGCAGCGGCTGCCGTCTTCCGACATGATCAGATCGAGCGCGAAATATTCGATGAAGAATTCGGCATTGTTGCGCAGCGACTGGCCGTAGAGCGTATGCAGGATGGCGTGGCCGGTGCGGTCGGCGACGGCGCAGGTGCGCTGCACCGGCGGGCCTTCGCCGTAATTCTGCATGTGGCCGCCGAACGGGCGCTGGTAGATCTTGCCTTCCTCGTTCCGCGAGAACGGCACGCCGTAATGCTCGAGCTCATAGACCGCCTTCGGCGCTTCCATGGTGAGATACTGCATGGCGTCGACGTCGCCGAGCCAGTCGGAACCCTTGACGGTGTCGTAGAGATGCCACTGCCAGCTGTCCGGCGTCATGTTGCGCAGCGAGGCGGCGATGCCGCCCTGCGCCGCAACCGTATGCGAGCGGGTCGGGAACACCTTGGTGATGCAGGCGGTGCGGAAACCCTGCTCGGCCATGCCGAGCGTCGCGCGCAAACCCGCGCCGCCGGCGCCGACGACGATCACGTCATAGGAGTGGTCGACATATTTGTAGGCCTTGCCATTCTGGGCGGGTGAAGTCGGTGCCATGTCGAGCTTATCCTACGAATGCGATTTTCAGAATGGCGAAGAGACAGAGGCTGGCGATCACGATCGCAAAGAACGTGTTCAGCATCAGCAGAGCGATCTTGCCGAATTCGGCATGCACGTAATCCTCGATGATCACCTGCATGCCGAGCTTCATATGGATGACGCCCGATATCACCATCAATCCCATGACGACCGCGACGAAGGGGTTCGAAAGGGCGCGAACCACATCCGCATAGGGCGCGCCGGCATAGGTGATCATGAAGATGACGAAGAACAGGATCAACGGAATATTGGAGACCGCGGTCAGCCGCTGACGCCAGAAGTGGCTGGTGCCTTCCTTGGCGGAGCCGAGCCCGCGAACCTTGCCGAGGGGGGTGCGCATATCCATGAGAGGACCTTCAGAAGCGAATGAGGAAGCCGATCGCCCAGACCAGCACGGTCAGACAGAGCGATCCGATGATGTTGGCGACGGCGAGCTTGGTCGAGACTTCCTTCTCGAAGCCGTAGCCGAGGTCCCACATGAGATGGCGGAAACCGCCGAGCATGTGGTGCAGCAGTGCCCAGGTGTAGCCGAGCAGCACGAGTTTGCCGAGAAGGCTGCCGAGCACCCAATTCGCCCAGTCATAAGAGCTCTGGCCGCTTGCCGCCGCGATCAGCCACCAGGCGACCAGCAGCGTGCCGACGTAGAGCGCGCCACCGGTGATGCGGTGGACGATGGACATGACCATGGTGGGAATAAGTTTATAGACTTGCAAATGCGGCGACAGGGGCCGGTTATTTGTCACGTTCGCCATCAGAACCTCGCGGCGGCTTTTCTGCGCTCCCGGATTTCGGAGCATGCTCAGTCAACCACACGAATGACGAATTCTTTGTGTGCGTTGCATCAAATGCGACGTTTAATCACCGGAAGGCGATACGACAAGCACAATTGCTGTCTGCTTTAAATTTAATCGATTCGGGTTACCGCGAAGTTTGCGCGCCGACGAAACTGGGCTTTTCGGCTTAATATTTCGACCCCTTTTCCGGCGCGCATGGACAAGCTGCCGCTGTTGGCGCAATCTGGCGTTAATGATTTGTTAACGATTGCATTTCCGGAGGCCGGCATCCATGTTTCGCACTCTTTCGCGAGCTACCTTGCTCACCCTTGCCGCGGTGGCAGCAGTGCCTGCCATGGCGGGCGAGCGCCGCGACGATCATCGCTTTCACAGTCATCACCGCACCTTTCACGATGGACTTTATCTCGGTGAAAGGCTGAGCTGGCGCGATCGCGGCATTCGTTTCGACAGCGCCTATGGCCATCGACACGGCAGAAAGCGGATGCCGATGCTGGAGCGGTTTTCGCCGGCGACGGCCAATCGCGTCACCCGCGGCAGCCTCGTCGTCCTCCTGCCCCAGGCCGCCGGCAGATATGGCGGCGGCACCTATGCCGGATCTTCCTATGTCTACGAAACCGATGGCGGGACCTATGTCGGGGGCAACGGCTATGGCTACTATCCCGCAGCCCGGCCTGAGCCGCTGGCGCCGAAGGCGAAGATCATCGACGTCGCCATCCAGGACGACCCCTGCTCCTATGAAGCCAATGTCTGCGTCATCCGGCCTTAAAATTCTCTTCAACCCGGCGCGAAGCGCCATACGGTCGTCTTCTTGACGTCGCTGTCCTCCAGCGCCCGCGTCACCGCCACCTGATAAACCGCGCAGAATTCCAGCCGGTCCCGAGGCAGGTAGCTTCGCCCGGGATCGCCGACCAGCACCAGCCTGCCCTCGGCCGCCAGCCTCGCGAACCACGGAACGAGCGCAGCGGCAAAGCTGCGGTCGTAAAAGACGTCGCCGGCAAGCACGATATCCGCCTCGATACGCGCACCGACCAGATCGGCGCCGGTAAACCCGAGCGCAACATGATTGGCCTCGGCATTCAGCCGGATCGCCGTCTTTGCCCACGAGTCGATATCGGCAGCCAACACCTCGCGGGCGCCGGCCATGACGGCCGCAATGCCGACAAGGCCGGAACCGCTGGCAAAATCCAGCACCCGCTTGCCACGCACCATGTCCGGATGATCGAGGATGTAGCGCGCCAGCCCCTGCCCGCCCGCCCAGGCAAAAGCCCAGAAGGGTGGCGGCAGGCCGATGGCTTCCAGCTCCTCTTCGGTCTTCAGCCAGAGTTCATGTGCCTCGCTCGCCAGATTGAGCGAAATCTCCGGCACATGCGGCGGCGGCATCAGACTGGTATTGGCGCGAATGAAGGCTTCCGGATCGGTCTTCAAAGTCAGCGCGGCGGATTGTCGAGCCCGCCCATGCGGCAGACTTCGGCCCATTCGTCATCCGTCACCGGCTGCACGGAAAGGCGCATGGAGGTGACGAGCGACATTTTGGCGAGCGTCGGGTTCGCCTTGACGTCCTTCAGCGTCACCGGCTTCGGCATGTCCATGACGGCGCGGATATCGACGCAATCCCACTTCGGATCGCCCCTGGCGGTGGAGTCGGGATGCGACAGCGCTGCGACTTCGACGATGCCGACGATCTCCAGCCCGTCATTGGAATGGTAGAAGAACCCTTTGTCGCCGATCTGCATCGCCCGCATGTTGTTGCGCGCCAGATAGTTGCGCACGCCGGTCCATTCGGTGCCCTTGTCGCCGGCGGCCTTCTGCTGCTCCCAGGACCAGGAGGCAGGTTCGGATTTATAGAGCCAATGCGCCATGCTCACGCCTCCGGCTTGTTGAAGACCCAGTTGAAGGGCTTGATATCGACGCTTTCGAACAAACCGGCCATGGCGTAAGGATCGGCATCGGCGAGCGCCTTTGCCTCTTGTGCCGTCTCCGCCTTGACAAGCACCAGACTGCCGCAGGCTTTGCCCTCGTCGTCAAGGAAAGGGCCGGCCATGGAGAGCTTGCCTTCGGCATTGAGCTTGTCGAGATAGGCAAGATGCGTCGGCCGCGTCTCTATGCGGACGTTCAGATGTCCCGGCTTGTCCTTGCAGAGCAGGGCGAAAAGCATGTCTATTCTCCTATTCGGTGGTGATTGGACGCGTCATCAACTGCTCGATGGCGTCCGATATATCGAGCCGGCCGTCGATGATGGCGGAAACGGCATCGGTGATCGGCATGCTGATCGAAAGCTCCACGGCAAGCCGGGAGGCGACGGAAGCGGCAAACGCACCCTCCACCAGCGCGCCGTGCGCGGGATCGGTCTTTTCGCCGCGCCCGAGCGCAATGCCGAAACGCAGGTTTCGCGATTGTTGGCTCGTCGCCGTCAGCACCAGATCGCCAAGACCGGAAAGTCCGCGCACCGTATCGGCCTGACCGCCTTTGGCCACGATGAAACGCGACATTTCCGCGAGACCGCGGGCAATCAACGCCGCGCGGGCGGATTCGCCGATGCCGCGGCCTTCGACGATGCCGCAGGCGATCGCCAGTACATTCTTGAGCGCGCCCCCGAGCTGCACGCCGATGCGATCGGTGGAAGCATAGAGCCGGAAGGTCCGCCCGGAGATCGCCTGAGCGAGCCGCTCGGCCGTCTCCATGTCATCAGCCGCGATCGCCATCGCCGTCGGCAGCCCTTTGGCGATATCGGCGGCAAATCCCGGACCGGAGAGAACCGCGACCGGATGATCCGGCAGTTCCCGCTCGAGCATGTCGGTCAAAAGTTTGCCGGTCGCCCGCTCGATGCCCTTGGCGCAGGTGACGACAACGGCATCCCTCGACAGATAGGGACCATATTGCCGCGCCGCATCGGCCTGCGCCTGCGAGGGCATCGCAAAGAGCACGATGGAGGCGCCGGCGACCGCCTCCGTCTCGGCGGAGAATTCGAGCGTTTCCGGCAGGACAATGCCGGGCAGCACGGCATCATGCAGCCGTTCGCTCTTCAGATCGGCCATCAGCGATGGCTTGCGTCCGACGAGCGTCACGGCGCTGCGGCCGGCAAGGGCGATGACGGCGGCAAGCGCCGTCCCGAAAGCACCCGATCCGATGACGGCGATCTTTTCGCTCATGCCTTGGCTCCTCTCTTTCCAAAGCCGATCAGCGTTTCGGCATTGGCGTCGAGCGGCCAGCGCGAACGCGGCTGCACGTCGAGTGTATCGGGCGCTACGCCCGTCGCCATGCGCTCGAGCCCCGCCCAGGCGATCATCACCGCATTGTCGGTGCAGAGGCTGAGCGGCGGCGCAATGAAGCGGAAGCCGTTCTTGTCGCAGAGCGCCTGCAGCGTACCGCGCAGTTCGAGATTGGCGGCGACACCGCCGGCAACGACCAGCGCCGGCTTCCCACCGGTCGTCGGGAACTCCCTCTTGAACCGCTGCAGGCCGCGGCCGATGCGGTCCTTCAGCGTGCGCGAAATCGCCCGCTGGAACGAGGCGCAAATATCCGCCACGTCCTGATCGCTGAGCGGCGCGATATCCTGCGCCGCCTGCCGCACCGCCGTCTTCAGGCCGGAAAAGGAGAAGTCCAGCCGCGCCTCGCCGACGAGCGGGCGCGGAAAATCGAAGCGATCGGCATTGCCGTCGCGCGCCATCCGCTCCACCGCCGGGCCGCCGGGATAGGGCAGGCCGAGCAGTTTTGCCGTCTTGTCGAAAGCTTCGCCGAGCGCATCGTCGATCGTCGTGCCCCAACGTTCATACTGTCCGACGCCGCGCACCAGGATCAGCTGGGTATGGCCGCCGGAGACCAGCAGCACCAGATAGGGAAAGGAGAGCCCGTCGGTCAGCCGCGCCGTCAGCGCATGGCCCTCGAGATGGTTGACCGCATAGAGCGGTTTGCCGGCGGCCCTGGCGATCGCCTTGCCGGTCATCAATCCCACAAGCAATCCGCCGATCAGGCCCGGGCCTGAAGTGGCGGCGATGGCGTCGACATCATCAAGCGACACATTGGCGCGCTTCAGCGCCTGCTCGATCAGCTCGTCCAGCGCCTCGACATGGGCGCGCGCGGCGATCTCCGGCACCACGCCGCCATAGGCGCTGTGCTCGTCGAGCTGGGAAAGCACAACATCCGACAGGACGTTGCAATGCCCCTCCGCATCACGCTCGACAACGGCCGCGGCGGTCTCGTCGCAGCTTGTTTCGATGCCGAGGATGCGCAGAAAGGGAACCATGTGGCCTGTTCATTCATTGCGATGGAACGGAAACCCGTTTACGAGAATTCCGGTAACAACGGAACAGAGCGGATGCAAACAAAACCTTTCCGGATCGGCACACGGGGCAGCCCGCTGGCGCTTGCCCAGGCGCATGAGGCCCGTGACAGGCTGATGGCGGCGCATAATCTGCCCGAAGAGATGTTCGAAATCGTGGTGCTGTCCACCAAGGGCGACCGCATTACCGATCGGTCGCTGGCCGAGATCGGCGGCAAGGGTCTCTTCACCGAGGAGCTCGAGCAGAAACTTGTGTCAGGCGAGCTGGATTATGCCGTGCACTCCGCCAAGGACATGCCGACGCACCTGCCGGACGGCCTTCACCTCTCTGCCTACCTGCCGCGCGAGGATATCCGCGACGCCGTCGTCGGCCGCATCGCGCGCAAGCTCATCGACCTGCCGCATGGCGCCACCGTCGGCTCTTCGTCGCTGCGCCGCCAGGCGCTGATCCGCCGCATGCGGCCAGACATCAACGTCATCACCTTCCGCGGCCTCGTCGAAACCCGGCTGCGCAAGCTTGAAGAAGGGCAGGCGGATGCGACCCTGCTGGCGCTGGCCGGCCTGAAACGGCTCGGCAAGGTCGAGGTGATCACCGATATCCTCGACCCCGACACCTTCCCACCGGCGCCGGCGCAGGGGGCGATCTGCATCGAAAGCCGTGTCGGCGATACAAAAATCGATGACCTGCTGGCGGCAGTCAACGATGCCGCGACCTTCGACACGGTCTCCTGCGAGCGCGCCTTCCTCGCTGCTCTCGACGGCTCCTGCCGCACGCCGATCGCCGGCTATGCCGTCTGCGAGGGCGACCTGATCCGCTTCTCCGGCCTGATCCTCACGCCCGACGGCCGCAGCCAGCATGCGGTGACGACCGACGGCCACCGCCGCGATGCGGCGGCACTCGGCACCCGCGCCGGCCAGGACGTGCGCGCAAGAGCCGGCAGCACCTTCTTCGACGACTGGCATTGAAGCGGCCATGCGTGTGCTCGTCACCCGCCCCGCGCATTCGGCGACAAGAACAGCACAACGTCTGCGCGATATGGGCCACGAGCCTCTGCTGCTGCCGCTGCGCCGGCCACAGCACGACAGTGCCGCAGCCGCAGGCGCGCTCGAAGCCACCAGCGGCGCGATCGCGGTGACCAGCGCCGAAGCCGTCAGGGTCGTGTCCGCGCTCGGCGAGAAACTTCGTCCACATCTTCTCCGGCCGCTGTTTGCGGTCGGCGAGATGACGGCGCAAGAGGCGCGCCGTCTCGGCTTCCGCTCGGTCGCCGCGGCCGCAGGCAACGGCCGCGATCTCGCCGATCTCGTCGCCGCACAGTCAACAGAAGAGTTACTCTACCTCGCCGGCATGCCGCGCGCCGAAACGTTCGAAACAAGATTGTGCCAACTCGGAATCCGCTTTTCGGTCGTCGAATGTTATCGCATGACGCCGGTCGCTCCGAGCCCGGCCGAGATCGAAGCTCTCTTTTCCGGCCGCCGCCCTAACGCCGTTCTCTTCTATTCCCGGCAGACGGTGGAAGATTTTTTTCACCTGGCGGAGCTGCGATCAGCCCTGTCGGAACACCGCGAAATCCGTCTTCTCTGCCTGAGCGAAGCGGTGGCGCAGGCCATTCCGATGTCCCTGAAAAAAACTGTGGCGATCTCATCCATGCCGGATGAGCAAAGTCTTTTGTCGCTGCTTTGAAGGCTTTTGAGCCTTTCCTGGTCAGATTGAAGCATTCTGCCGGAGCAGGTTTTCGTCAGGGCAAAGGCGATTGGCGACGGGCATACCTCTTGGTACGTCCGAGCCGATCGCCTTTGATCCTGGCGGAAAGATGCCCGGCCCTTCGGGTTGGCTGAAACGGGCCGCCTGATCGACCGGCCGGCTTGGCCGTAGAGCTTTGCTACGACGCGCGCCGGCCGGTCGACCATCCGACTCCGTTTGAGCCAACAGAATGCTTCAATCTGACCAGGAAAGGCTCAAACCGCCCAAATTTGATCTAACCTCTTCCCTTAATTGGCATCACTGTCTAGTTTCGTTGCAATGCAGGATAAAGAGGACCTCATGGTATCGGGAAACCCGCCACGCCATTCGAAGAGCGCCGATGAGCCGGTCACGATCGACCTCGATGCACAGGACTTCGCCTCCGAAGCCGATACCGAAAAGCCGGTGAACAATGATTCCGGCGACGCCGATAGCCCCACTGCGGATCTCGGTCCGCCGCCCGAAACCGAAGCGGCGTCGCAGCCTGAACCTGAAAGCAAGCCCGAATCGGAGCCGGAGGAGGAGACGCCGGCAGTCGCCGAACCTTCCTTCACGCCCCCTGCCGAACAACCCGCGCCGCGGGGCGCCGGCACCTCCGGTCTTATCGCGGCCGGCATTTTCGGCGGCCTCGTGGCGCTGCTTGGCGCAGGCGTCATTCAATATGCCGGTTACCTCCCGGGCTCCTCAGCGCCTGAGATCTCCTCGCCCGAGAGCGCCGATCTCTCCGGCGAGATCGACGGGTTGAAACAGACCGTCGCCAACCTTGCCGCCAATCCCGCAGGCGCGGACGACGGCGCGCTTGAGACGCGGATCGCCGCGCTGGAAACGGCTGCGAAGAACCCCGCGGCGGCGCCATCGGCGGATCCTGCAAATGTCGAGGCGCTCAACCAGAAGATTGCAGAGCTGAGCAGTCAGGTCGATCAGCTGCGCTCGATGCTTGCCCAGTCCTCCGACCAGCGGACGAGCAGCGATGCCGATATCGCCAAGCGCCTCGCCGAGGCCGAAAAGAAACTCAACGAACCGCGCGAGGATGTTGCCGTCGCGCGGGCGATCGCGGCCGCCGCCCTGAAGGCAGCGATCGATCGCGGCGGCCCGTTCATGGCCGAACTCGACACCTTCGCCGGCGTCGCGCCCGATGATCCTGCCGTCACCGACCTGCGTGGCTTTGCCGAGACAGGCGTTCCCTCGCGCGCCGAACTGATGCGCCAGGTTCCCGACGTTGCGACCACCATCGTCGAAACCGTCAACCAGCCGGACCCGAACCAGAGCTGGTCGGACCGGCTGATGGCGAGCGCGAAATCGCTGGTCAAGGTCCGTCCGGTCGGCAATATCGAAGGTGAGAGCGTCGAAGCGATCGCCGCCCGCCTGGAGGACAAGGTGAAGAACGGCGATCTGCCCGGCGCTTCCGCCGAATGGAACGCTCTACCACCGCCCGGCAAACAGGCGTCCGCCGCCTTCAAGCAGTCGCTGGAAGCGCGCATCCGTGTCGAGGAACTGGTCGGCGGGGCGCTATCGAAAGCGGTTTCCGGCACAGGCAAGGAAGGATAAGACCATGCTGATCCGTCTTGTCGTCTTCGCCCTCTTCGTGTTGGCTCTCGCCTACGGCTTCTCCTGGTTCGCCGATCGTCCTGGCGACATCTCGCTGATCTGGGAGGGCCAGATCTACCAGACGAAACTAATCGTCGCGGTCAGCGCGATCATCGCCCTTATCGCCGCCGTGATGATCGCCTGGTGGTTCGTTCGCCTGGTGTGGACTTCGCCGCATTCGGTGACCCGCTATTTCCGCGCCCGCAAGCGCGATCGCGGCTATCAGGCGCTGTCGACCGGCTTGATCGCCGCCGGCGCCGGAAATCCGTTGCTCGCCCGCAAGATGGCCGCTCGTTCGCGCGGCCTCATCCGCGCCGATCAGGAGCCGCTGATCAATCTGCTCGAGGCTCAGGCTGCGCTGATCGAGGGCCGTCATGACGAGGCCCGCGCCAAGTTCGAAGCCATGGCCAATGACCCGGAAACGCGCGAGCTTGGCCTGCGCGGTCTCTATCTCGAAGCCCGCCGTCTCGGAGCCAACGAAGCCGCCCGCCAATATGCCGAAAAGGCCGCCGACACCGCGCCCTATCTGCCCTGGGCCGCCCAGGCGACCCTCGAATATCGCAGCCAGGCTGGCCGCTGGGATGATGCGATCCGTCTGCTCGAGCAGCAGAAGGCCGCCCGCGTCGTCGAAAAACCCGAGGCCAACCGCCTGCACGCCGTGCTCCTGACGGCACGCGCCGCCGAGAAGCTGGAAGGCAACCCGGCCGGTGCCCGCGACGACGCCCTGCAGGCGCTGAAGTTCGCCGCCGATTTCGTTCCGGCCGCTCTCATTGCCGCAAAGGCACTGTTCCGCGAAGGCGGTCTGCGCAAGGCCGCTTCGATCCTCGAACAGGTGTGGAAATCGGCGCCTCATCCCGAGATTGGCCAGACCTATGTCAGAGCCCGCAGCGGCGATTCCACGCTCGACCGGCTGAAGCGCGCCGAACGGCTGGAAGCGATGCGCCCGAACAATGTCGAATCTCTTCTCATCGTCGCCCAGGCGGCGCTCGACGCGCAGGAATTCGCCAAGGCGCGCGCCAAGGCGGAAGCAGCGGCGCGTATTGAGCCGCGTGAAGCCGCCTTCCTGCTCCTGGCCGACATCGAGGAAGCCGAGACCGGCGACCAGGGCCGCGTGCGCCACTGGCTGGCACAGGCACTGAAAGCCCCGCGCGATCCCGCCTGGGTGGCGGATGGTTTCGTCTCCGACAAATGGCTGCCGGTGTCGCCGGTCACCGGCCGTCTCGACGCCTTCGAATGGAAAGCTCCCTTCGGTCAGATCGAGGGGCCGCTCGAAGACGGTTCGGCGCCCGCCTCGATCGAAACGGCTCTGAAGACCCTGCCGCCGCTGCGTGACGTCAGGCCGGGAAGCCCGGTCAACGATCACCGCATCATTGAGCTGGAACGCGCCGCAACGATCGCCGAGGCCGTGCGCCCGGCACCGGCACCGGCACCGGCACCGGCAAAGCCGAAACCCGTCGAATCCACCGCCAGCGACAAAGCGCCGGCACCGAACGAAGCAAAGCCCTTTTTCGGCGGACTGCCGGATGATCCCGGCGTTCGCGATCCCAGGAGGGAACCGGAACCCAAGACACGGCTTCGCCTTTTCTGACACGGAACGAAACCCGCATGTTCGAACGCTTTCAGGCATTCTTCCAGAATCTCACCGCCGATCGTCCGAAGAAAGGCTTTGCCCCCGATGACCCGCGCATCGCAGTGGCAGCACTCTGCATGCAGGTCATGGAAGCCGACGGTCAGATCAAGGCCAGTGAAAAGAAGCGGCTGCGCAAGCTCTTGAAGGAGCAGTATTCGCTCGACAGCAAGCAGCTCGATGCTTTGATGGCCGCCGGCCTCGAAGCCGAAAGCTCCGCCGTCGACTATTATCGCTTCACCGCCGATCTGAAACGCCATCTCGATACCGAGCAACGGCTGGAGCTGATCGGCATTCTCTGGGACATCGTTTACGCCGATGGCGAGCGCAGCGAGATGGAAGACCATGTCATCTGGCGTATCGCCGATCTGCTCGGGGTCTCCTCACGCGAACGCATCCAGAAGCGGCAGGAGGCCGCCGCCAGGGTCACGGATATCCAGGTTGCGCAAGATGATGCCGACTGAGCAAAATCCGGACCGCGACCGGCGCCCGATCCTTATCGTCCTGCATCAGGAGCGGTCCAGTGCCGGCCGTGTCGGGCAATTGCTGGTCGAAAAAGGCTACTGCCTCGACATCCGTCGCCCGGTCCTCGGCGATCCGCTTCCGACGACGCTCGCAGAGCATGCCGGCGCCGTCGTCTTCGGCGGACCGATGAGCGCCAACGATCCGGATGACTTCGTCAAGAAGGAGATCGACTGGATCGAGGTCCCGCTACGGGAAAAACGCCCTTTTCTCGGTATCTGCCTCGGTGCCCAGATGCTGGTGCGTCATCTCGGCGGCAAGGTGCAGCCGAATGCCGACGGCTCGACGGAGATCGGCTGGTACCCGCTGCACCCGACCGAGAAGGGCCGCCTGCTGATGCACTGGCCGAAGATGGTCTATCATTTTCATCGCGAAGGCTTCGAGCTGCCACACGGCGCCGACCTGCTGGCCGAAGGCGATGCCTACCCGAACCAAGCCTTCCATTATGACGGCAACGCCTGGGGCCTGCAGTTCCATGCCGAGCTCACCCGGGTGATGATGCATCGCTGGGTCGTGCACGGCGCGCACCGCTTCATTCTGCCGAACGCCCAGCAGGGCCGCGAACACCTCGAAGGCCGCATGCTGTTCGACGCGCCGCTGAGAGCCTGGCTGACAGAATTCCTCGATCTCGTCTTCGAGGGAAAGTCGGCGAAGGCGACATCGTCTATTACTCTGCACGCATAATCCCATTTAGCGGTCAGGCGGGCGCGTCGAGCGTGTCGATCCGGCGCAGCTTCGGGAAACTGGAAGCCCAGATCGCCGCAACCGCCAGAGTTCCGATCCCGCCGATGATCACTGCCGGCACCGCGCCGAAGACCGATGCCATCGTGCCCGCCCTGAACTCCCCAAGTTCGTTGGAAGCGCCGACGAAGACCATGTTGACCGCATTGACCCGGCCGCGGAGCTGATCCGGCGTCCAGAGCGCGATCAGGCTCTCGCGCACATAGACCGACACCATGTCGGCCGCGCCCATCAGCGCCAGTGCTGCGATCGAAATTTCGGTATTGGTCGAGGCGCCGAAGATAATGGTGCCGACACCGAACAGGGCAACGCCGATGAACATGTAGAGACCGGCGCGGTGTTTCAGCGGGTAGGCGGCGAGGAAGATCGCCATGACGATAGCCCCAAGCCCTGGTGCTGCGCGCAGCAATCCAAGGCCCCAGGGGCCAAGCGTCAGGATATCCCGTGCGAAGATCGGCATCAGCGCAGTGGCGCCACCGAGCAGAACGGCGAAGAGATCGAGCGAAATCGCGCCGAGCACCACTTTTTCCGCACGGATGAAGCTGAAGCCACCGAGGATCATCGCCCAGCTCTTGGCCTCACCCGTCGTCTTCTGTTCCGGCTTCGGGATCATGAAGAGAAGAGCCGCCCCGAGAATGGAAAAGATGACCGCCACCGTATAGGCGGTCGTCGCGCTGACCCCGTAGAGCAGGCCGCCGATAACAGGTCCGGTGATCGCGGCAAGCTGCCAGGACGACGAATTCCAGGCGATCGCATTGGAAAGGGCGTGCTCGGGCACGAGATTGGGTGCGAGAGACTGCACCGCGGGAGACATGAAGGCGCGCTCGATCCCGAAAATAAGGAGCACCGCAAAGACCGGCCAGGGCGCGAAGGTCTCCGTTGCCGTCATGATCAGCAGCGCCAGCGTGCAGAGCGCGCTCACCAGCGAGCAGAAGGCGGCGATGGCCCGGCGATTGTGCCGATCGGCGACCGAACCGGTGACGAGGATGAGCAGCAGCGACGGCAGGAACTGCACGAGACCAATCAGGCCGAGATAGATCGCCTTGCCCGTCTGGTCGTACATCTGCCAGCCGACGGCGACGCTGACGATCTGCTGCGAGAAGGAAAGCAGGAAACGCGCAAAGAAGTAGCGCGTGTAGGACGAATGCCGAAACGCGGCGAAACGGTCTCCGGTGGGCGAAAACGACATGGGCCTTGTCCGAGGAAGCGGGCGCCGGAATGGCTGCGAGGCCGCCCGTTAAACATGATCTGCCATGCGTTTCGACACGGCACTTGCCCGTTTAGTCGCCAATGTCTACATGTCTGTCAACAACGAATTTGGAGATGACGATGTATGCACTGCTGGCCACTATTGATTTAGCTTTGCAAATTTATATCTGGATTTTGGTCGGCAGCGCCATTTTCTCGTGGCTCTACGCATTCAACGTCATTAACTCCCATAACCAATTCGTCAATCAGATTGGGACGTTCCTCTACAACATCACCGAACCTGCCCTGCGTCCGATCCGCCGCTTTCTGCCCAATCTCGGCGGCATCGATATTTCGCCGATCATTCTGCTGCTGATAATCTTCTTCATCCGCATGCTGCTGGCGACCAGCGTCGCGCCAGTCTTCGGCGTGCGTATGTGAACCGTCCTTGGAAGATATTTGACGATCATCTGCGCCTTGCCGTTCGGCTGACGCCGAATGGCGGGCGTGACGCGATCGATGGCGTCGAGGCGGATGGCGACGGCGAAACCCTGCTGAAGGCACGCGTCACATCAGTGCCCGAGAAGGGCAAGGCCAACAAGGCGCTGATCCTGCTGATCGCCCGGTCGCTGCGCATTCCGAAATCCAGCATCAGTCTCGTCTCCGGCGAGACGGCTCGCAAAAAAATCCTCCGGATCGAAGGCGACCCGGAGGATTTGATAAAAAAGCTCGAAGCGTTATTAGGCTGAGGGTTCAGCCCTTCGCCTTCTTGGCCCGCTCGACGGCTTCGATGATGAGCTGGCCGGCTTCCTTGGAATCGCCCCAGCCGAAGATCTTCACCCACTTGCCGGGCTCCAGATCCTTGTAGTGTTCGAAGAAATGCTCGATCTGCTTCAGTGTGATTTCCGGAAGATCGGTAAAGTCCTTTACCTTCTCGTAACGCAGCGTCAGCTTCGGCGACGGCACGGCAATGATCTTCTCGTCCTTGCCGGAATTGTCTTCCATCTTCAGGACGCCGATCGGGCGCACGTTGATGACGCAGCCCGGAACCAGCGGCCGGGTGCTGGCGATCAGCACGTCGATCGGGTCGCCGTCTTCAGACAGGGTGTGCGGTACGAAACCGTAATTGCCCGGATAGGTCATCGGCGTGTAGAGGAAACGATCGACGACCAGCGTGCCGGCCTCCTTGTCCATTTCATACTTGATCGGATGACCGCCAACAGGAACCTCGACGATAACGTTGACGTCTTCAGGTGGATTATTACCGATTGAAATGGCGTCGATGCGCATAGGATACTCCCGCGGGGTTGAATTGCTCGAAGCCAGATAATCAGTTTCATCTCGCAACGCAACACGGCAGATCACCGATGCGTGATGACATCGGCGCGATGCCGCAAAAAACGTTAGAGGAGAGGTGTGCGACGATCGAGCAGGCCGATCAGTTCCAGATGAAACCGATCTTCTTCAACTGCTTGTGGTCGAAATTTTCCATGCCTTCGCAGAAATCGGTCCCGCCATGATGGCGGTAGAAGCGGCTGGCGGCCTCGTTTTCTTCAAGGCACCAGACGACCAGCCCGTTGCAGCCAAGCGACTTCAACAGCCGGCGCGCCTCGCCGAACAGCATGTGGCCGAGACCGATGCCCTGATATTCGGGGCGAAGATAAAGCTCGTAGATTTCGCCTTCCTGCGGAAGCGCGCGGGCACGATTGAGACCGAGCGTCGCATAGCCGGCGACCGTCCCCGCGACATCGAGAACCAACAATGTCGCGGGTCCGCGTGTTGCCTTGCGCCACCAGTTTTCGCCGCGCCGCTCGATCATCTGCGTCAGCGCGCGATGCGGAATGATGCCCGCATAGGTGTGTTGCCAGGCGAGCCTGTGCGTTTCCGAAATGGCTCGGGCATCGTGCGGTTCGGCCCGCCGGACATCGATCGACAACGTCTTCATAACGTTTACTCTGGTCCCGCCGCGGGCAATTAACCATATGCGGCGAGCGCATCGTGATCGATTGCCCACAGACTTGATATGTGGACGACGGATAAAATTTAACGCTTTTTTAACGATTGTCACAAGTCGGAATCAGCGCAGCGCACAATAAAAAACCCCGGCTCGAAGGCCGGGGTTTTCAAAGCATATTTGCGAGCCCTCAGAGGGCAGCTTTCGACTTTTCGAAACGCTTGCGGTCGTTGGCGTCGAGATACATCTTGCGCAGACGAATGTTCTTCGGCGTCACTTCCATCAGTTCGTCGTCCTGGATCCAGGAGAGCGCGCGATCAAGCGTCATGCGGATCGGCGGCGTCAGCTTTACCGCTTCGTCTTTGCCGGCGGCGCGGATGTTGGTGAGCTGCTTGCCCTTCAGCACGTTCACTTCGAGGTCGTTGTCGCGCGAATGGATGCCGATGATCATGCCGGCATAGACCTTTTCACCCGGCTCGATGATCATCGGGCCGCGATCTTCCAGGTTGAACATCGCATAGGCGACGGCTTCGCCGGAGGCGTTGGCGAGCAGCACACCGTTGACGCGGCCACCGATCACACCCTTGTAGGGCTGGTAGTCGTGGAACAGGCGGTTCATGATCGCCGTGCCGCGCGTATCCGTCAGCAGCTCCGACTGATAGCCGATCAGGCCACGGGTCGGTGCGTAGAAGCGCAGTCGAAGACGGTTGCCGCCCGACGGACGCAGCTCGACCATTTCGGCCTTGCGCTCGGACATCTTCTGCACGACGACACCGGAATGTTCTTCATCGACGTCGATCACGACTTCTTCGATCGGCTCCAGAAGCTGACCGCTTTCATCCTTGTGCATCACGACGCGCGGACGCGACACGGCAAGCTCGAAGCCTTCGCGACGCATGGTTTCGATGAGAACGGCGAGCTGAAGTTCGCCGCGGCCGGACACGTAGAACGAATCCTTGCCTTCGGCTTCTTCGATCTTCAGGGCGACGTTGCCTTCGGCTTCCTTGAAGAGACGGTCGCGGATGACGCGGCTCGTCACCTTGTCGCCTTCGGTGCCCGCGAGCGGGCTGTCGTTGACGATAAAGGACATGGTAACCGTCGGCGGATCGATCGGCTGCGCCTTCATGGCTTCCGAGACGGCCGGATCGCAGAAAGTGTCGGCGACGGTGCCCTTGGAGAGGCCGGCGATCGCGACGATGTCGCCGGCGTGCGCTTCGTCGATCGCCGTGCGCTCGATGCCTCGGAAGGCGAGGATCTTGGAGATTCGGCCGGTTTCGATCAGCTTGCCATCCTGGCCGAGAACCTTGACGGCCTGGTTCGGCTTAATCGAGCCCGATGCGATACGGCCGGTGATGATGCGGCCGAGGAAGGGGTTGGCTTCGAGGATGGTGCCGATCATGCGGAACGGGCCTTCTTCGACCGTCGGCTCTGGAACATGCTTGAGCACCAGGTCGAGAAGCGGTGCAAGACCCTCGTCCTTCGGCCCTTCCGGATTGACGTTCATCCAGCCGTCGCGGCCCGACCCGTAGAGGATCGGGAAGTCGAGCTGCTCGTCGGTCGCGTCGAGATTGGCGAAAAGATCGAAGACTTCGTTGATGACTTCTTCGTGGCGGCCATCGGGACGGTCGATCTTGTTGATCGCGACGATCGGGCGAAGACCGACCTTCAGCGCCTTGGAGACGACGAATTTGGTCTGCGGCATCGGTCCTTCGGAGGAGTCGACGAGAACTATGGCGCCATCCACCATCGAGAGAATGCGCTCGACCTCACCGCCGAAGTCGGCGTGGCCGGGTGTATCGACGATGTTGATCCGGACACCCTTCCACTCGACCGAGGTCGCCTTGGCGAGAATGGTGATGCCGCGTTCTTTTTCGAGATCGTTCGAGTCCATCACGCGTTCGGCAACGCGCTGGTTTTCGCGGAACGAGCCGGACTGCTTGAGAAGCTCATCCACCAGGGTCGTCTTGCCATGGTCAACGTGCGCGATGATCGCGATATTGCGGAGTGCCATATGTGAAATCTCTGAGGCTGCGGCGCACGCTCTTGAGGACGCGCCTATTGGTTTGGCGCGTCCATACAGTTTTTTTTGCGTTTGCGAAAGAGGGGAACGCGCAAAAGCTGCGGCATGGCTGCCGCCATGCTGCATCGAAACGTGTTATCAAACTGTCTTATGCGTCGCTGCCTGTCAATTCCTCGAAGGTCGCAAGTCCCTTTTTGACGAGCATCGCATCCGGCCTCGGCAGCTTGCCGCGGAAGGCCTTGTAGGCATCTTCGGGGTCGAGCGAGCCGCCGGTGGAATAGATATTCTCCTTGAGCTTGCGCGCCATCTCGCCGTTGAAGGCATCCCCGGTCTCCTCGAAGGCGGCAAAGGCATCGGCATCGAGAACTTCCGACCACATGTAGGAGTAATAGCCGGCCGAATAGCCGCCGGAGAAGATGTGCTGGAAGTGCGGTGTGGCATGGCGCATGACGATCGACTTCGGCATGCCGATCTCGGCCAGCACCTCCGCCTGTACCGCCATCGGGTCATCGACGGCTTCGCGCGTATGAAACGCCATATCGACCAGCGCCGACGAGGTGAATTCGACGGTGTTGAAACCGGCATTGAAGGTGCGAGCCGCCAGCACCTTGTCGAGCAGCACCTGCGGCATCGGCTCGCCTGTCTCGAAATGCACGGCATATTCCTTGAGGATGGCGGGAACCGTCAGCCAGTGCTCGTAAAGCTGCGAAGGCAGCTCGACGAAATCGCGCGAGACGCTGGTGCCCGAAACCGAGGGATAGGTGACGTTTGAAAGCATGCCGTGCAGTGCATGGCCAAATTCATGAAACAGCGTGCGGGCATCGTCGAGCGACAGCAGCGCGGGCTTGCCTTCAGCGGGTTTGGCGAAGTTGCAGACATTGTAGATGATCGGCAACTCGCCACGGCGGCCGTTTTTCAGTTGCAGCTTGTGCTGCGATTGCAGCGAGCTCATCCAGGCGCCTGAGCGTTTCGAGCTGCGGGCGAAATAATCGCCGAGGAAGAGGGCGACCAGCCTGTCGTCCCGATCCCGGATTTCGAACACCCTGACGTCGGGATGATAGGCCGCGACACCCTTCTTCTCGACGGCGCGGATGCCGAACAGCCGGCCGGCCGCGTCAAAGCAGGCGTCGATGATCTTTTCGAGCTGCAGATAGGGCTTGAGCTCGGCCTCGGAAAAATCGAACTTCCGGGCTCGGATCTTTTCAGCGTAGTGGCGCCAGTCCCAGGGCATTACCTCGTGGTTCCGGCCCTCCTCGGCGATCAGCGCCGCGATGTCGACCTCTTCCTCGCCGGCGCGTTTCACCGCCCGCGCCCAGACCGCCCGCAGCAGGCCGTTCACCGCATCCGCCGTCTTCGCCATCGTGTTGTCGAGTTTCAGCTCGGCAAAATTGCCGTAGCCGAGCAGCTTCGCCACCTGATGGCGCAGCGCCAGCGTTTCCTTGATGACGGCGCGGTTGTCGGTTTCCCCGCCGTTTGCGCCGCGCGCCACCCACGCATTGAAAGCCTGTTCGCGCAGATCCCGGCGCTCCGAAAAGGTCAGGAACGGCTCGATGATCGAGCGCGACAGCGTCACCGCATATTTGCCCTCCTCACCGCGTTCGCGCGCCGCCGCCGCCATCGCGTCGCGCAGGAATTCCGGCAGTCCGTCGAGTTCCGCGCCCTCGGAAAGAATGAGCGCCCAGGCCTTCTCATCGGCCAGCACGTTCTGACCGAACTGTGTTCCGAGGCCCGCGAGCCTTTCATTGATCGCCGCAAGTTTCTCCTGCTCGGGCTTTTCGAGCTTGGCGCCGGATTTGACAAAACCCTTCCAATGGCGTTCCAGCACCCGCGTCTGCTCCAGCGTCAGCCCCAGGCTCTCGCGCGTCTCCCAAAGCGTGTCGATGCGGGCAAAGAGCGCGGCGTTCATCCCGATCTTTGAATAGTGGCGTGACATTTTCGGCGAGATCTCGCGCTCCAGCGCCTGGATGACTTCGTTGGTATGTGCGCCCGCCTTGTTCCAGAACAGCGCCGAAACGCGCGAGAGTGCATCGCCGGCAATCTCCAGCGCCACCACCGTATTGTCGAAGGTCGGCGCATCGCTGTTTCCGGCAATCTCGTCGATCTCCTGTTCATGCGCGGCGAGCGCCGCGTCGAAGGCGGCGGCGAAGTCACCGTCAGCAACGGCATCGAACCGTGGCAGGCCGTGGAGAGCGTCCCAGTTGACGAGCGCCGGATTGAAATCATGGGGAGAAGCCATCGGAGAATTCCTTTTGGTATGCGGGGATGGTCAATATAGGAGAGCCATCACGGAATTGGTATGTCGTCGCAAGGGGCCTTTTGCCTCGTTCGGCGATCTGACGCACGTCAACCAAAGCCGGTTGACAAGATTTGACAGTTGAAAATTAACCATTTGTTAACGATTGACGCGAATCAGGCACAGGCGCTAGTTTTCCGGTGATCTTCCTGCCAGGGGACATGCGCCATGGAAATTTTTTCCCTGCGGTCTTCTCAGAGTTTGCTATTTAAAAACAATCCTAATAACGCAAGAAATTCGAAGACTGCCGATATTCAAATCGAGACCAAGGCTCCGGCCCCGGTTTCGTTCTACATCGAAGATAATCTCGACGAGGGGCCGGATTTCACCGCCGTCAGCCCTGGCGAGCTGCGCAACTACGCCCGCCAAAGCTTCGATAGCGGCCTGATCGATCAAAACACTTACGCCGCGATCTCCGAACCGTTGCCGATGCATGCGATCGATCCACTGGGCAATATCATTGATCTCTCCAGCGTCACCGACGGCACGAGTTTCAATTTCCTCGATTATTATAAGAACCAGCTGCAAGTCGCCATGTCGATCGGCGATCCTCATGAGGTTCAGACGCTGAAATCAATCGTAAACTTTCTGGATGGCTGATCAAAGCATGATGCCGAAAAGTCTGAGCGATTTTCGGACGACATCATGCTCTCATTATCTAGTTTAGAACAGGATGATCATCTGGTTCTAAGTCAGGCCTTGCGCCAACCGATGAGGCCTGGCGTTGCGTGCCATAGCGCCTGGGCGGCAAAGCCCATGAACAGCACACCGGACGAGCGCACGATCAGCCGCTCATGTGCGCGATAGAAGCGCCGCACCGCACCCGCGCCGATGACGCCGATCAGGATGATGTCGGCGGTCACGAACCCCAGAAAGGACGCAACGAGAAGCACCGGCAGCGCCTCGAAATCGAGCGCGCCGGCCGAGCCTGCGACCAGCGCGGTGAAGGTGGCGAGAGCAACCGGATAACCCTTCGGGTTGGTGACGCCGAAAATCAGGCCACGCCGGAACGGCCGCTCGATCACGACAAGCGCCTGCCCATCCGCTTTCGGCTTGGCGTTGACGGCGCCCCAGCCGATCCAGGCGAGGTAGAAGCCGCAGGCGAGCCCGAGCAGATCGAAGACGAAGGTCCCGATCGTCTTTGCCCCGACGATCGCAATCAGCGCCAGCGACGACCAGATGAGATCCCCGACCAGATGCCCCATCATGAACAAGGCGCCGGCCTTTCGCCCCTGCCCGGCGCCGATGCCGAGCAGCTGCAGAAAGGCGGGGCCTGGTATGAGCACGTAGAACAGCGCCGCCAGAAAGGCGCCGAAAAGCAGGGACTGCGTCATGGAAATGCTCCGAAGAATAACCGGAGCAAATTAAGCGATGGCAGGCATCCGTCAAGGGCGGTGACACGGCCATGAAAGGGTCGGAGCGGTTGTGCGCGTCCGTGAAAAGCTGAACCGCTCCAATTCGCAATCTGCATGTCGTCAACACCTTCCGGTTGGCGTCGGCCGGGCTCGAGCCCGCCGCCGCGTCCGGGGCGCTTCCGCAACGGGTCGTTGTCGATTGGAAGGGCGGCGGATGTGCCGTCGCCCGGCCATCCATCAGCTGCCCAGGACCTCAATACCGTGCCTCTGGCACGCCGCCAATACCGCGCCGATTTCCTCCGCCGAAGGGGGGCCGTCTGGCGGGACTTCGCTCTGGCCGACGTCGCGGAAGAAGTGGCTCATCGAGTTTTCCACGACGGCGATCATCTGCGCGGGGAGGCTTCCGGTATTGGCATAATTGTGCGGCTGGAAGGAGCGCAGGGTGAGAACGTCGCCGGGCCGCGCGACCATTTGCGAGGGAGGTACGCTGTCGAACACCGTGAAGGTGATCTCGCCGCTCAGGACCCGGAATATCTCCACGGATTCGTGCTTGTGCGGCGGTGTACCGGAACCGGGGGGCACGGTCACCTCCAGGATGGACAAGCCCTTCTCCGGCACTTCGCCCATGAACTGCACCTTGTCGCGAATGACCCAAAGGGCGTCCGCAGTGTCTCGTGTCTTGAATGCTTGATCCATCATCGTCTCCATCGTTAGGCCGGCTCTCGCCGGCATGTGTGTGATCAGTTCTCGTCGGTCTCGACCGCCTTCAACAGCGCCTGCATCGCCCAAGACGCGACCTGTCCCGCGTCCTTCCCCGTCAATCCGCCGTAGTCCTTAAGCGTTTCCCAGGCGCTGGCGCTGTAGAGAAGGTGGAAGAGCGCCTCGACCTTGCGGGCGTTCTTGGAATTTACATCCAGATTAGCCTCTTCAAGGCACGTCCGGAACGCGATGCGCCGTGTCTTGACCGTCCGCATCCGCATGGCGTGACCCGTGGGCGTATGAAGGCTGGCGCGAATGATACCTTCGTTCTTGTCGAACTGCGAAAAGGCGTCGAGGGGCGAGCGAAGAAGCTCCTCCAGGGTCGTCGGAAGGGTCGCCGCATTCATGCTTTGATTAATGTGGACCCAGAACGCGTCGAACAGCGCTTCCTTCGTTGCGAAATGTCGGAACACCGTTCGCCTCTCTACCCCGGCAGACCGCGCGACATCGTCCATGGAAATGTCCGCGAACGCATTGCCGTTGAGAAGATCTGAGGTGGCGCGCAGGATGCGCTCCCGTGTTTCCTGGGCCTGCGACTCCCGCAAGGGAGAGCTGTATTTTCGTGTGGGCGACTGTTGGGACATTATGTCTCTCACAATGCATTAATGTCTCTGTCAGTGACACTATTTTACGATCGTGTCAACTGGGATTGTTGACCGTTCGCGGAGAGGGTGTCGGCAAAGCCCGGACGCAGGCGAATGGCGCGGGAACAGCGATTCAGTCGATGATGACCGTTGTTGGCGCAATCCGGTCATCTTGAATGCCCCGAGAGGTATTGGCGCGCTTGCCACGCATTCCATAAAAAAGCCCGCGCGGCAATGCCGGCGGGCTGATGTCCGTCCGAAGACGAATTCGCGATTACTTCGCGAGGTTGCGCTTGCCGAGCGTGCGCAGGCGCAGCGCATTGAGCTTGATAAAGCCGGCCGCGTCCTTCTGATCGTAGGCGCCCTGGTCGTCCTCGAACGTGACGAGCTTGTCGGAATAGAGCGACTTTTCGCTCTCGCGGCCGATGACCATGACGTTGCCCTTGTAGAGCTTCAGCGTCACTTCGCCTTCGACATGCTCCTGGCTCTTGTCGATCAGCGCCTGCAGCATCTCGCGCTCCGGCGAGAACCAGAAGCCGTAATAGATCAGCTCCGCGTAACGCGGCATGATCTCGTCCTTGAGATGGGCCGCACCCCGGTCGAGCGTGATCGATTCGATGGCGCGATGCGCCGAGAGCAGGATCGTGCCGCCGGGCGTTTCGTAAACACCGCGCGACTTCATGCCGACGAAGCGGTTCTCGACGAGATCGAGACGGCCGATGCCGTTGTCGCGGCCGTAGGTGTTGAGCGTCGCGAGCAGCGTCGCCGGCGACATCTCGACACCATTGATGGAGACGGCATCGCCCTTGCGGAAGCCAACCTTGATCACCGTCGCCTTGTCGGGCGCGGCTTCCGGCGAGATCGTGCGCATATGCACATATTCCGGCGCCTCCTGAGCAGGGTCTTCGAGAACCTTGCCCTCGGAAGAGGAATGCAGAAGGTTGGCGTCGACGGAGAAGGGAGCCTCGCCCTTCTTGTCCTTGGCGACCGGGATCTGGTGCTGTTCGGCAAAGGCGAGCAGCTCCGTGCGGCTCTTGAACGCCCAATCGCGCCAGGGCGCGATGATCTTGATGTCGGGGTTCAGGGCATAGGCGGAGAGCTCGAAGCGAACCTGGTCGTTGCCCTTGCCGGTTGCGCCGTGGGCGATCGCATCGGCGCCGGTCTTGCGGGCGATATCGATCAGATGCTTGGAGATCAGCGGACGGGCGATCGAGGTGCCGAGCAGGTAGACGCCCTCGTAGACGGCATTGGCGCGGAACATCGGAAAGACGAAGTCGCGCACGAATTCCTCGCGGACGTCCTCGATGTAGATCTCCTTGATGCCGAGCATTTCGGCCTTCTTGCGCGCCGGCTCCAGCTCCTCGCCCTGGCCGAGATCGGCGGTGAAGGTGACGACTTCGGCGCCGAGTTCCGTCTGCAGCCACTTCAGGATGATCGAGGTGTCGAGGCCGCCGGAATAGGCGAGCACGACTTTCTTCACGTCTTTGTATGATGCCATGATGATGAGGTCCGTTGCATAAAGGCCGGCGAAAACCCGGTGTCGCGGCACTTTTAGCGAGATTGGCGCGTGACGCAAGGGCAAGCCGGGTACCGCAAGCCTAGTTTAAAGATGGGCAGCAATATTCATGCGCCGATGCAGAATGCGAATAACCGTCAACACATCTTCCGTCTCTGCGTAAATGATGAAATGCGAGCGAAATGACAGGGCGGTGTATCCGTTTCTCAAGCGAATGATTTGGCGGCCCGCTTTGTCTGCGCTGCAAGCGCCTCGCAATCATCCCGGAGCGCGAGGATATAGTCCTCCGCTTGACCTTGGCCCCATTTCTCTTCGGTATAGTCATAAATCCTGTCGATATCATCGACAGCAGCTGGCGAGAAAACGAGCACTTTCATTGGCGGCCGTGTCGGGCTCGCTTGCTCTGGATAAAAGCATCAAAATCAAAAGGCCGTGGCTTGCCGGATTTCTCACCTTCGATAATGGCCGCCTCGACTGCCGCAAGCTCTGCCTCGCGCTGCAGAAGTCTCAAGCCAGCGTCGGTCACCTCGTCTGCGGAGCCATAGGTTCCCTGATCGAGCTGATTGCCGATAAATTCCTCCATCTGTTCATCGATTCTGATGGACACGACCTTGGCCACGTACGGGTACCTCGCAGGTTTGACTTGCACTTTGAAACTACCATATTCGGCAACGTCCGAACAATGCTCCCAGGAGAGGCTGAGCCGTGACGAATATTCAAGATATTTTCAAGAAGTCCAATGTTGCCGTCATCACCGGCGGCGCTTCCGGCATCGGGCTTGCGGCGGCGAAATATTTTGCCGGACGCGGCATGAGCGTCGTCATCGCCGATCTCGGCGGCGATCGGCTGGCCAAATCAGCCGAGGAGCTCAAAGCCATTGCCGGCGAAGAGGATGTGATGGCGGTTGAGACCGACGTCGCCAGCCGCGACTCCCTGGAGGCGCTCGAACGCGCCGTGCTCCAGCGTTTTGGCCGTGTGCATGTGCTGATGAACAATGCCGGGATCGGTCCGGAGACCTCGATCTTTAGCGCGCAGGCCAATTGGGACCATATCCTTGCCGTCAACCTGATGGGCGTCGTCAACGGCACGCGCGTCTTCGGGCCGAAGATGCTGTCCCACGGCGAGCCTGGTGTAATCATCAACACCGGTTCCAAGCAGGGCATCACCACGCCGCCGGGCAACCCCGCCTACAACATCTCCAAGGCTGGCGTGAAAGTCTTTACCGAAGCGCTCGAGCATGAGCTTCGCAACACCAAAGACGCGAAGATCTCCGCGCATCTGCTGATCCCCGGCTTCGTCTTCACCGGTCTCACCAAGGGCGACCGCGCGGAAAAGCCGGCCGGCGCCTGGACACCGGAACAGACGGTCGACTTCATGGTCGAAAGCCTGGAACGCGGCGATTTCTATATCCTCTGCCCCGACAACGACGTCGCCCGTCCCCTCGACGAGCGCCGTATGGCCTGGGCGGCCGGCGACATCATCGAGAACCGCCCGCCGCTGTCGCGCTGGCACAAGGATTACGCCGACAAGTTCAAGGCCTTCCTCGAAGAGAAGTAATCGGTGGCACTGCATGTCGCCCGGAAGTGTGCAGCGGTCCCGGGATAACGACATGCACAAAACAAACAGCGAATGCGCGTCGTATGAATCAAGTTTAGTGCGACGCGCATGAGAAGGTTTGATTGGTAATTTTCTGAAGGCCGGATAAGAAATCACCCTGACTTTCCAGCTTTCAGAGCGTGCCATGGATTTCCTGCCGAGCCTGCCGACCCTTCTCGCCTTTGCCGCCGCGACGCTGCTGCTTGCGGCGACTCCGGGTCCTGATATGACGCTGTCGATCAGTCGTTCGCTCGCCCAAGGCAAGAAGTCTGCCCTCTTCGTCGTCGTCGGCACCAGCCTCGGCATCGTCGTCCACACCATGCTGGTCGCCTTCGGCATTTCGGCGCTGATCACTGCCTCGCCGACTGCTTTCCTGATCCTGAAGACCGGCGGCGCGGCCTATCTGTTCTGGCTCGCAGTGCAGGCCATCCGCTTCGGCTCGAAGCTGATCGTCACCAAGGCCGAGACGCAGAAGGGCACCGCTCTTGCCAACATCTCATCCGGCTTCTGGGTCAATCTCCTGAACCCCAAGGTCATCATCTTCTTCATGACCTTCCTGCCGCAATTCGTCAGCGCCGGCGATCCCGCCGTCACGCAGAAACTGCTGTTTCTCGGCTTTTGCTTCATCCTGATCGGCATGCCCGTCAATGCCGCGGTCGTCTTTGCCGCCGACTGGCTGGCGTCCTGGCTGCAGAACAACAAGAAGGTTCTGCGCGGCATGGACTATACCTTCGCCGGCGTCTTCTCGGTCTTCGCCGCCAAAATCCTGCTCACCCAAGCGCGATAGGCCGCTATCGGCTTCGCCGATCGGCACGCGGTCGGCTCAGCCAATCAGCACGCTGTCGGCTCAGCCGATCAGCAAAGCATCATCGTCGAGCGTCTGGCCACGCATCTTGCGGAACATGGCGATCAGATCTTCGACCTGCAGGTCTTTCCTGCTGTCACCCGCCACGTCGAGAACGATCTCGCCGCCATGCAGCATGATCGTGCGGTGGCCGTAATCAAGCGCCTGACGCATGGAATGCGTGACCATCATCGTCGTCAGCCTACGCTCGGCAACGATCTTCTGCGTGAGGTTCATCACGAACTCGGCCATGCCGGGATCGAGGGCCGCCGTATGTTCGTCGAGCAGCAGCACTTCGGAGCCGGCAAGTGTCGCCATGACGAGCGACACCGCCTGCCGCTGCCCGCCCGAGAGCAGATCCATGCGATCCTTCAGCCGGTTTTCCAGCCCGAGATTGAGCTCGGCGATCCGCTCCTTGAAATAGTCCCGACGTTTGCCGCCAAGCGCCGGCACAAGCCCGCGCTTTTCGCCGCGCCTGGCAGCCAGAGCAAGATTCTCTTCGATCGACAACGAGCCGCAGCTGCCGGTCAGCGGATCCTGGAAGACGCGTGCCACCAGGCCGGCGCGCGCCGCCGTTGATTTGCGCGTCACGTCGCTCTTGCCGATCAGCACCTGTCCTTCGCTCGGGATGACGTCACCGGCGAGCACGCCGAGCAGCGTCGATTTGCCGGCGCCGTTGGAGCCGATGACGGTGACGAAGGAGCCTTGTTCGATAGTCAGGCTGACGCCGTTCAGCGCCTGCTTCTGCAGCGGTGTGCCGCGTCCGAAGACGACCTTGATATCCCTAACGCTGATCACGATGCGGCACCTCGGCGAAGACGGGGAAGAATGAGTGCGAAGGTCACCAGCACTGCCGTCACGAAATTGAGGTCGGAGGCCTGCAGGCCGATGACGTCGCTCGACAGCGCCAGCTGGATGGCGATGCGATAGAGGATCGAGCCGAGCACACACCCGACAAGCGCGATCAGTAGACCCCGGCGTCCGAGCAGCGTCTCGCCGATGATGACGGCGGCAAGCCCGACAACGATCGTGCCGACGCCCGAAGTGACGTCGGCAAAGCCGTTGGTCTGGGCAAACAAGGCGCCGCCGAACGCCACCAGCGCGTTGGAAATCGCCATGCCGAGATAGATCTGCCGGCTGGTGTCGACGCCCTGGGCGCGGGCCATGCGCGCATTGGCGCCGGTCGCGCGCATGGCAAGCCCCGCATCGCTTTCCAGGAAGCGCCAGACCAGGATCAGCGCGACGATGACGAGAACGCCGACGAAGAGCGGCCGCACGTAGAAATCGCGCAGGCCATGGCCGAAGAACGGGCTGATCATCGTATCGGCGTTGATGAGGGCGACGTTGGGTTTTCCCATCACTCTGAGGTTGACGGAAAACAGCGCGATCATCGTCAGGATCGAGGCCAGCAGGTTGAGGATCTTGAAGCGCACGTTGAGCAGCGCCGTCACCATGCCGGCCGCCGCACCCGCCGCCATCGCGATCAGCGCCGCGAACCAGGCATTGACGCCGGCAATGATCAGCACCGCGGTCACCGCCGCGCCGAGCGGAAAGGAACCGTCCACCGTCAGGTCGGGAAAATCGAGGACGCGGAAGGCGAGATAGACGCCGAGAGCGACGAAGGAATAGACCAGGCCGAGCTCGACGGCCCCCCAGAATGCGATTTGGCTCAAGGCTTTCAGCCCCTTTTGTTTCCGTTCCGCCCGTCGCGAAACCGCAGCCTTTTAATACTTCAGCCGCCCCCGTGCAAACGGGAGCGGCTGAATGTGAATGGTCGAAGGAACGACGAGCGCTTATTCGATGACTTTGTTGGCGCGCGAAAGTACGCTCTCGGGCAAAGTGACGCCCATCTTGGCCGCGGCGGCCTTGTTGACCACCAGATCGCTGCCGGCAGCGGTCTTGACCGCGATGTCGCCCGGGTTCTCGCCCTTCAGCACACGAACGACGATCTCGCCCGTCTGCTTGCCGACATCGTAATAGTTGAAGCCAAGGGCGGCGATCGAACCGCGCGATACCGAATCCGTATCGGCGGTGAAGAGCGGCAGCTTGCTCTCTTCGGCAACCGCGACGGCGCCTTCGAGCGCGGAAATGATGGTGTTATCGGTCGGAACATAGATCGCATCGGCACGGCCGACGATGGCGCGCGCCGCACCCTGAACCTCGGCCGACTTGGTGGCCGCCGATTCCACGACCGTCAAGCCGGCCTTCTCGGCTTCGGCCTTCAACACTGCGAGCAGCGAAACGGAATTCGCCTCACCAGAATTGTAGAGATAACCGATCGTTTTAACCCTGGGCACGATCTCCTTGATCAGCGCCAAATGTTCGGCGACGGGAGACATGTCGGAAAGGCCGGTGACATTGCCGCCGGGCTTCTCCATGTTCTTGACGAGCTGGGCGCCGAGCGGATCGGAAACGGCGGTGAAGACGACGGGGATGTCGCGCGTCGCCGAGACGACGGCCTGGGCCGACGGCGTGGAGATCGGCACGATGACGTTGGGCTCGTCGCCGGCGAACTGACGGGCAATCTGGGCTGCCGTCGCCGGATTGCCCTGCGCCGATTCGAACACGAATTTCAGGTTCTCGCCTTCCTTATAGCCGGCCGCTGTCAGCACGTCGAGAACGCCCTTGCGGGCGGCATCGAGCGCGGGATGCTCGACGATCGCCGTCACGGCAACGGTCACATTATCGGCCTTGGCGGGCAGGGAAAGCGCCAAAGTGGCGGCAAGAGCGAGCAGAATCGAGCGCATGGGTGTCCTCCTGAATGATTTTGGCGGCACTATTAGGAAAAGCGCATGCTTAAATCAATGCAGGAGAATTGTAGCGAGGATCAAACTTGCTGATCAGTCGTCGGCGCCGTGATTGGCGATCATCATCGCCTCGAAGGCCAGGCGCTCGGTCTTGCGCATGCGTTCGGATTCCGATTTCAGCTGGCCGCAGGCGGCAAGGATGTCGCGCCCGCGCGGTGTACGGATCGGCGAAGCGTAACCCGCCGAATTGATGAAATCGGCGAATTTCTCGATCTGCTCCCAATCCGAACACTGGTAATTGGTGCCGGGCCAGGGATTGAACGGAATGAGGTTGATCTTCGCCGGCACGCCTTTCAGGAGCTTGATCAACCCCTTGGCGTCCTCCAGGCTATCGTTGACATCCTTCAGCATCACATATTCGAAGGTGATGCGCCGCGCGTTGGAGAGGCCTGGATAGGCCTTGCACGCGTCGATCAGCTCCTTCAGCGGATACTTCTTGTTAATCGGCACCAGAATATCGCGCAGATCGTCACGCACCGCATGCAGCGAAATCGCCAGCATGACGCCGATCTCCTCGCCGGTGCGGAAGATCTCCGGCACGACGCCGGAGGTGGAAAGCGTCACGCGGCGCTTGGACAGCGACAGGCCGTCGCCATCCGTGGCGATCAGCAGCGCCTGCTTGACGCTGTCGAAATTATAGAGCGGCTCGCCCATGCCCATCATGACGATATTGCTGACCTTGCGGCCCTCGGCAGGCATGATCGTGCCTTGCGGCGCTTCACGATCCGGGAAGTCGCCGAGCCGGTCGCGGGCGAGCAACAGCTGCGACAGAATTTCCTCCGCCGTCAGGTTGCGCACCAGGCGCTGTGTCCCGGTATGACAGAATGAACAGGTCAGCGTGCAGCCGACCTGGCTTGAGATGCAGAGCGTGCCGCGGCCCTCTTCCGGAATGTAGACGGCCTCGATCTCGACTGGGCGGCCTGCGCCCCGCGCGGGAAAACGCAGCAGCCATTTGCGCGTGCCGTCGTTCGATACCTGCTCCTCGACGATTTCCGGACGCGCGATGGTGAAATGCGTCTTCAGCATTTCACGCATATCCTTGGCGACATTGGTCATATGGTCGAAATCGGAGACGCCGCGCACATAGATCCAGTTCCAGAGCTGCGAGACGCGCATCTTGACCTGCTTTTCGGGTACACCTTTTTCCCGGAGCGCCGCCGCCATCTCTTCCCGGGAGAGCCCGATCAACGACGGCTTCTCGGCGCCGGAAGACGGGCGCTCGGCCTGAGGTTTGTTGACGACGATCGCATCCATGACGGACATAGTCTTTCACCCGAATTCAACACGTAACCGTTCCGCAAGCCGCTGACTTCACGGTGTGATCCGGAAGACTTGCGGGCGCATGACGGCACATTGGCAGAAATTGATCGCGGACGGCGACTGATATCGCGAACTGTCCGCTGTTTACGCGGCCTTTAGCATCATTTTGGCTGCGCGTCACTATAGATGGAAATAACAAAGGCCGGCGCAAGGCCGGCCTTTTGAACTCTCTCAACAAAACCGCTTACTTGCAGCTTTCGATCTGCTTGAGCGCCGCCGAGATGCCCGAGAGCGAGTAGCTGTAGGACGTGCCGGTGCCTTTGCGCGAAACCGCATTCACGGTCATCGAATGGCCGGTTTTCATCGCCGCGACGAGGGCCGGCTCCTGGGCAGCATTCTCGACCCAGCCGGCCTTGTCCTTGGTGAACATGACAAAGGTCTTGTTGTCGATCACGACGTTGATCTTCGAATTTTCCTTCACCGTATAGCCCATCATCGCCTGCGGCTCATAGGAGATGTTCTGGCCCGGACGCTGCGAAACGATGAAGAAATTGTCACCGTGGTCGACGCTTGCCGGCTGCTTTGCCGTTGGAACCGACAGCACGTAGCACACGGTGCTGTTGCCCGACTTATAGGAATAGGCGCCCCATGCCTGGAACTGCTGAATGCGGGTCGGCGCGGCCTGCTGCGCTGCCGCCACTCCGGCCATTGTCAGGGTAAGGGCGAGGGCGGATACGATACTTCTTACAAACATGGATTCCTGCCGGTTCTTGCGATTCAAGGCCCGAAGCGATCATAGCGGGCGCCGCATAATCACGATCTGCTTTATTTTGACTTAATTCAGGTTACCAAATGGTCAACAATAGCTGCGATTTGTATGTGCCTGTGTCATTTCAGCTCGACTACCACTTTTGCCCCTTGCCGAAATCGGCTGCGATGCCGGTGCACCAATGGCACGGCTGGCCGTTCGGCTGAACTTAAGACACAAAGATTCAGGCAAGAGTTTGACCTTTCAAAAATCCGCCGTACCTCATTAAGACTTTGGAAATCCGGGACGAAATTTTCGCCGCAGGGGGCTGGTGAGACGACATGGATGCCTGGGAAAGACAGCGTTTCGCTGCCCTCGCAAAAGCCGTCGCGGACGATCGCGACCAGCAGGCCTTTTCCATTCTGTTCGACTATTTCGCGCCGCGCGTGAAGAGCTGGCTGATGCGCCAGAAGATGACATCCGGCGAGGCCGAACAGGAACTCGGGTGTGAACCGCGCCGCGGCCTTCAAATCGTTTTCATCGTGTCCACGGGCCGGTCGGCAAGGACGCGGTCCGCCGCGTCGTAATGGCTCGGCCGAATATGACCGCGCACCATGGCGAAGGCGGCGGAAAGCACGGCGATGTCGTCAGAAAAGCCGATGACGGCGAAAATATCCGGGATCATGTCGACCGGCATGACGAAATAGGCGAGCGCTGCAAGCAGCACGCCCCGCACCTTGGTCGGCGTCTGCGGATCGAGCGCACAGTAGAAACCGGCGACGACGTCGCGCGAGAAGGGAATCTGCCGCACGGCCCGGCGGAAGGTTGGCCAGAACTTCTGCCGTACGGTTTCCTCCCGCCGGCTCTGGGTGTCCTCATCGCCCGGCAGCAGGATTTCCCCGAATTTGACCTCGTCCATCCCTGACATCCTTTCGTCCATGCGAACATATGGTGATGGCGCTTCGGCTTTCAATCAGCGCTCGTTTTCAAACGGCACCGCGTGCTGCCGCCTTGTCCATCGCCCTGGCGAGCTTGAAATCCAGTTCCGTCAGTCCGCCGGCATCATGCGTGTTCAGCGTCACATCCACCCGGGAATAGACGTTGAACCATTCGGGATGGTGGTTGAGTTTCTCGGCCGTAATCGCTGCCTGCGTCATGAAACCGAAGGCCTCGATGAAATTTGAAAACTTGAACGTTTTCGAGATCGAAGAGGCCGCATCGTTGAGCGCCCAGCCTGAAAGCTCGGCCATTCGTGCCTCGGCCGCGGCCCGTTCCACTCTTTCCTGTTTCATGCCATGGTCCTCTCATCTGTCAGCAGGTTACCGATAAAAGACATCAGCATCCTCTTCGTTTGCATGGGCAATATATGCCGTTCTCCGCTTGCGGAGGGAATTTTTACCCACCTTGTCGCCGAGGCGAGGCTGACCGATCGTTTCACGATCGATTCCGCCGGCACCGGCGGCTGGCATGAAGGCGAACCGCCCGACCGCCGTTCGATCGCTGTTGCCCGCAACCATGGCATCGACATAGCAGGGCAACGTGCCCGGCGCATCCGTTCGATCGATTTCGTCAGTGCCGATCTGATCGTCGCCATGGACCGCGACAACATGGCGGAACTCAACAGGATCGCCTCTCCCGAGGCGAATATCCAGCTGTTCGGCGATGTCGCGCTGGGAACGGGGGAGGACATTGCCGACCCCTATTATGGCGGTCCGGAAGGTTTCGAGCTGCTCTATACCAGGCTCTTGACCGGCTGCAGCAGCCTGCTCGAAACGCTGGTCGCCGAACGTACTTCGTGCAGCGGGAACACTTCCTCGGTGAGATAGGGTCCGCCGCCGACCGATTCGCGCGATGAAAGCAGCACGAAACGCGGCGCCGTGAAGGTCGCGGTGTGGAAGTTGCCGCGCCCACTCAGATATTGCACGACATCGTCGAGCCGCGAGGATTTCAGCCGGGCCAGCGTCACATGCGGCGTGAACTTGCGCGGGTCCGGCGGCAGGCCGATGCGCTGGCAGATCCGTTCGATCTCGGCCTGCAGGGCGTACATCTCAGGCGAGTGAGAAACGCCTGCCCAGACCGAATGCGGCTTCTTCGAACCGAAGGACCCGATGCCTTCGAGCCGGAACTGAAATTCCGGCCGATCGATCCGGTCGAGGCGTTCAACGACTTCATCGGCCGTGCGGCCGTCGACATCACCGATGAAGCGCAACGTGATGTGGTAATTCTCCACATCGATCCATCGTGCTCCGGGGAGGCCACCGCGCAGCAATGAAAGGCTCATTGCCGCATTGCGCGGAATTTCGAGGGCGGTAAACAGTCTCGGCATAACGAGCACTCCCCGAATCTTTTGCAGGTGCTTACACGGAATCACGCAATCAATTGCCGTGCAAGCCCCTAATTCTTCACAGAAGAAATCGTATCGATGAAATTTGTGACATCAGCTTCCATCTTCTGAACCATGACATCCACGCCCTTCGCATTCGGATGCATGCCGTCGCTGAGTTTGAGCCCTGCATCGAGCACCACGCCGTCAAGGAAGAAGTCGTAAAGCCGAACTCCGTATTTCTCCGAAAGTTTCCGATAAATCGGATTGAAGCGTGCGGCATAGTCTGCCCCCATATTGGGTGGGGCCATCATGCCGACAAGCAGCACGGCAATGCCGCGCTCCTTCAGCCGGGCGAGCATCTGGTCGAGGTTTTTCTCGCTCTCTTCCGGCGGAATACCGCGCAGCGCATCGTTGGCACCAAGCTCGAGGATAACGCCATCGGTGCCGTCGGGGACCGACCAGTCGATCCGGGCAAGCCCACCTGTCGTGGTATCGCCCGAGACCCCGGCATTGGCAATGGAAACGTCGAGCCCCTTGGCCTTCAACGCCGCCTGCAGCTTTTCCGGAAAGCCCTCGCCGGGTGGCAGTTGATAACCCGCCATCAGGCTGTCCCCGAACCCGACGAGGTTGATCGTCCGCGCATTCGCTCCAACGGCAAAGATCAGCGACACCGCGATGACGGTGAATTGAAGCGCGGCAACTTTAAATCTCATTCTGGCTTCCCTAGATTGGCGAAGTGCCGTTATGCGGCCATTGCGTTAGAGATTAATATAGGGCGATTTCTGTTGGCAAAAACCATCATCGAGTTGAAGGGTGCCGATCTCACCCTTGGCAGTGCGGCCGCCTCCGTCCATGTTCTGAAGGGCATCGATCTCGATATCGCCGCCGGCGAATCCGTCGGCATCGTCGGCCCTTCCGGTTCCGGCAAATCCACTCTGCTGATGGTGCTTGCCGGACTGGAAAAGCTCGACAGCGGCGAAATCAATATCAACGACACGCCGCTCCACGCCCTGAGTGAGGATGAGGTCGCCGATTTCCGCGGCCGCAACATCGGCATCGTCTTCCAGTCCTTCCATCTGATCGCCAACATGACGGCGCTGGAAAACGTCGCGGTGCCGCTGGAGCTCGCCAATATCAGCAACGCCTTCGAAATCGCCCATCGCGAACTGAGTTCGGTCGGCCTCGGCGAACGGCTGAACCACTATCCCGGCCAGCTTTCCGGCGGCGAGCAGCAGCGCGTGGCGATTGCCAGGGCGCTCGCTCCCTCGCCCGCCTTGCTGATCGCCGACGAGCCCACAGGCAATCTCGATACCGAGACGGGCCGACAGATCGCCGACCTTCTCTTCGCCAAGCAGGCCGAGCGCGGCATGACCCTGCTTCTCGTCACCCACGACGTCTCGCTTGCAAACCGCTGCTCGCGCCAGATCCGCGTCCGTTCCGGCAGGATCGAGGGCGACAGCGCCGCCCGCCGCAGCGAGGCGGCAATCGCATGAGCATGGTCACGCCACGCGTCGCGCTCGCTTTTCGCCTGGCGCTCCGCGAGCTACGCGGTGGCATCCGCGGCTTCTACATCTTCCTGGCGTGCATCGCGCTCGGCACGGGGGCGATCGCTGCCGTCAATTCCGTTTCGCAGTCGATCACCGACACGATCGCCTCGCAGGGGCAGGAGTTGCTGGCGGGCGACGTCCGCTTCGAACTCAACAATCGCCAGGCGACACCTCAGGAAATGAGCTTCCTTCAGGGCCTGGGAACCGTTTCGGCTTCAACGGGGCTGCGCTCGATGGCCCGCAAGCCCGACGGTTCCGATCAGGCGCTGGTCGAGGTCAAGGCCGTCGACGACGCCTATCCGCTCTACGGCAGGTTCGTCGCCGAACCGGACTATCCGCTTGCAGCCCTGCTCTCCGGCCAAGGCGGCACCTATGGCGCGGTCGCCGCCCCGCTGCTTCTCGATCGGCTTGGCCTTGCGGTCGGCGACGAATTGCTGCTCGGCAATGTCAAGCTCAGCATTACCGGCACTGTCAAAACCGAGCCGGACGCGCTGTCGGAAGGCTTTGGTTTTGCGCCGCGTCTGCTCGTCAGCCGCCAGGCGCTCAAAGCCTCGGGGCTGATCCAGACCGGAAGCCTGGTCGAACACGCCTATAAGATCCGATTGGAAGACAAGCGCGCCATGTCTGGCATCCAGGCGCGCGCCTCCAAGGAGTTTCCCTCCGCCGGCTGGGCGATCCGCACCAGCGACCGCGCAGCACCCTCGCTCACCGAGAACATCATCCGTTTCTCGCAATTCCTGACGCTGGTCGGCCTGACTGCGCTGATCGTCGGTGGCGTCGGCGTCGCCAATGCCGTGCGTGCTTTCCTCGATTCCAAGCGCACCACAATCGCCACCTTCAAATGCCTCGGCGCTCCGGCCGCCGTCGTCGTTCTGATCTATCTCTTTCAGATCGCCATCATCGCCCTTGGCGGCATTATGACCGGCCTCGCCATCGGCGCCCTGTCGCCGATCTTTGCGGCGCAGTTCCTGGTGCAATTCCTGCCGGTCTCAACGGCGCCGACACTCTATCCCGGCGCGCTGCTGCTTGCGACGCTCTTCGGCATCCTGACGACGCTCGCCTTCGCCATTCTGCCGCTCGGCCATGCCCGCGAAGTGCCAGCGACCGCACTCTTCCGCGAGCAGGGCTTCGAGGCCCGCCGTCTGCCGTCCTGGCCCTATATCCTGCTTGCCGCCCTCTTCATGGCAGCGCTTGCCGGCCTTGCCATCCTCGCCGCCTATGATCGCTTCATCGCCGTCGTCTTCGTCGGCGCAATCGTCTTCGCCTTCGTCGTCCTGCGCCTCGTCGCCGCCTTGATCGCCTGGCTCGCGCGCCGCAGCCCGCGCGTTCACTCGCCGGCGCTGAGGCTCGCGATCGGCAACATCCACCGCCCGGGCGCGCTGACGCCATCAGTGGTGCTCTCGCTCGGCCTCGGCCTGGCATTGCTGGTGACCCTGACCTTGATCGACGGCAACCTGCGCCAGCAGCTGACCGGCCGCATGAACGAGGGTGCACCGAACTTCTTCTTCGTCGATATCCAGAGTGCCGAGGTCGACGCCTTCCGCAATCTTGTCCAGGCACAGGCGCCGAAGGGCAAGCTGATGGAAGTGCCGATGCTGCGTGGCCGGATCGTCGCCTTCAACGGCGAGGACGTCGCCAAGATGAATGTGCCGGCCGCCGGCCGCTGGGTGCTGAACGGCGATCGCGGCATCACTTACGCCGACACGCTGCCGGAAAATGCAGCGCTCACTGAAGGCAGCTGGTGGGACAAGGATTACAGCGGCGAGCCGCTCGTCTCCTTCTCCTCCGAAGAGGCGCACGAGCTCGGCCTGAAGATCGGCGATAGCGTCACAGTCAACGTGCTGGGACGCAATATCACGGCCAAGATCGCCAATCTGCGCCGCGTTCAGTGGGAATCGCTGTCGATCAATTTCGTCATGGTCTTCTCGCCGAACACCTTCCGCGGCGCCCCGCATGCCTGGCTGGCGACGCTGACCGATCCCTCCTCGACGCCGGCCGAAGATGCGGCAATCCTCAAATCCGTCACCAATACCTATCCGACGATCACCAGCGTGCGCGTCAAGGACGCGATCGACATCGTCAACCAGCTCGTCGCCCAGCTTGCGACCGCGATCCGAGCAGCAGCATCGGTGGCGCTCATCGCCTCGATTCTTGTTCTTGCCGGGGCGCTCGCCGCCGGCAACAGGGCCCGCACCCACGACGCGGTGGTGCTGAAGACGCTCGGCGCCACGCGCGCCATGCTGATTCGTGCCTTCAGCTACGAATATCTGATCCTCGGGTTGGCAACCGCGATCTTCGCACTCTTTGCCGGCGGTATCGCCGCCTGGTTCATCGTCGCCCGCATCATGCGACTGCCGTCTGCTTTCCTGCCTGATGTGGCAGGACTGACGCTGGTGACGGCACTCGTGCTCACAGTCGGCATCGGCCTCATCGGCACCTGGCGCATCCTCGGCCAGAAGGCCGCGCCCGTGCTGCGCGAGCTTTGAGAGCAATTCCAGGAAAAGTGCGAAGCGGTTGTCCCAGGCAAAGCGCGAAGCGCTTTTGCGGGATTGCATATATCCAAAAGGTTAGAGCGCTTCTGCGTTTCCGTGAAAAGCTGAACCGCTCTGGCGCCGCCCCAAAGCCTTCACCTTACGGCGATTTAACCGGCCGCTCCTTTGCAAGGCCCTTGTTTGCCAAGGGCGAAAGCCTCATATTGTCTGCAGGCATGCTGGAGCTCCGCAGCGGCGCCCGGGTCGAGAACCCCGACACCGTATCTCCTTCGGAGCTTGTAAGAGGAAACTATGGCTGATCTTCGTAACTATCAAAGCCGCGTCCAGACCGGCGAGATGATTGATCAAGGCCTGCGCGCATATATGCTCAAGGTCTATAACCTGATGGCGCTGGGCCTGGCGATCACCGGCGTGGCCGCATATCTCGGATTCAACTTCGCGGTCCAGGACGGCCAGCTCACCCAGTTTGGCGCGCTTCTGTTCCAGTCGCCGTTGCGCTGGGTCGTGATCCTTGCCCCCCTTGCGGTCGTCTTCTTCCTGAGCTTCCGCATTCATCAGATGAGCGTGTCCGCCGCCCAGACCACCTTCTGGATCTACGCCGCCCTGGTAGGGCTGTCGCTCTCGTCAATCTTCCTGGTCTATACGGGCCAGAGCGTCGTTCAGACCTTCTTCGTCACCGCCGCCTCCTTTGGCGCGCTGTCGCTTTACGGCTATACGGCGAAGCGTGACCTGTCGGCGATGGGTTCGTTCCTGATCATGGGTCTCTTCGGCCTGATCATCGCCTCGCTCGTCAACATCTTCCTGGCATCATCCGCGCTGCAGTTCGCGATCTCGGTGATCGGCGTGCTGATCTTCGCAGGCCTCACCGCCTACGACACGCAGCGGATCAAGGAACTCTACTTCGAAGCCGATGACGTCGCTGTCGCCGGTCGCAAGGCGATCATGGGCGCACTGACGCTCTATCTCGACTTCCTCAACCTCTTCATGTTCCTGCTGCAGTTCATGGGCAACCGCAGATAACAGGCGCATTGAGATCGAAAAGGCGGCTTCGGCCGCCTTTTTTGTTGCGCCGGTTTCGCAGGGGTGGTTTTAGAGGAGCCTGCTCTTCCGATGGACCTGCCGCCCGATGTCCTTCCTCCTGCGCGACGCCTCCCAAGCCGACATCCCCGCCATTACGGAGATCTATCGCGACTCGGTCCTGAACGGCGTTGCAAGCTACGAGATCGCGCCGCCCTCCGAGGCCGAAATGGCCCAGCGTTTTTCCGCGATCGTCAGCCAGCAATACCCCTATATCGCCGCAGCCGATGCTGACGGGAAACTCTTGGGCTACGCTTATGCGTCGGCCTTCCGCACCCGCCCCGCCTATCGCTGGATGGTGGAGGATTCGATCTATCTGGCGCCCGAAGCCCGCGGCCGTGGAATCGGCAAGGCCCTGATGGCCGTGCTGATCGACCGCTGCACCGCGCTTGGCTTTCGTCAGATGGTAGCCGTCATCGGCGGCGCGAGCCCGGCCTCGATCGCGCTTCATCTCAAGGCAGGTTTTGTGGAGGTCGGACTGATGAAGGGTACCGGCTACAAACACGGCCGCTGGCTGGACACGATGCTCATGCAGCGCAGCCTCGGCGAGGGCATGACGACCGATCCGGATCCCTCCACCTATCCCGGTACGCTGTTTGCGGGCTGATGAGAATTATTTATCGACGAGTTTCAAGGCCTTGTCGAACACCTTGAGGACCTGATTCAACTCGTGCCCGCGCTTCAGGATCATGCCGTTGACGTTGATGACAGAATAGGCGCCCTGCTTGGCGGCAAGCTTCGGGTTCTTTTCGATCCGGAAGAGCGGCATCTCGCCGGAGCGCTTGAAGACGGAAAAGACTGCTCTGTCCTTCAGGTGGTCGATGGCGTAATCGCGCCATTCCCCCTCGCCGACCATGCGGCCGTAGATCCAGAGGATCGCGTCCAGCTCGCGCCGGTGGAAGGTCACCGGAAGCGAGTCCTTGCTTTGTTTGTACTCCCTGAGATCGACGACGACCGAGGAACTATTGTCGACGGAGCGGCTTTCGCCGTGTCGCAAATCCGGCTGATCTGTCATCAGGTCTCCAAGGCCTCCGCTTGTGACAGGAGAGTGACAGTTTGCCCGAGCTGCCGCAAATTGCAAGAGCGCGGCCCCTCACATTCGGTAGTGCCGCAGCGCCGCACGTCCAGGCACCTTCGCTGGGGACCAAGCAATGCTTTCTCCCCCGTGCCGCATTTCAGTCAAAACAGCGCCTCATTTGCAGGGGATTTATGCATCCCGGTTTGGCGCCAGCGCGCCAAAGGGCCCGGCGGAGCGTATCGACCTTAACCCCAGCCCCGAATACGCTCGGCCGGGCCGCCCGGCATTTCACCCGTAAACAGGTGAAATATCAGATATTTTTTCCCGCCATCACCACGGTTGCGCCGAGAATTGCTGCCGGATCGCCGTCGGCCGTCGCCGACTGCAGCAGGATCGCGCAGCCCTCGAGCTGCGGCCGCTGCAGGACGCTCGCCGGCAGCGTCAGACTGGTCGCCTTGCCGTCCCACATGCCGACGGTTTCGACGTTGGTGACGCTGTGCAGATAAGAGATCTTCTTGCCGCTGTTTTCGCCTTTTTCGACGTCGATCGTTTTTTCCTTGTCGAAATAGACCATGACGACATTGGCCTTGCCCTGCCCGGCGCCGATTTTGATCTCCAGCTCATCGCCGCGCATCGCCGCGCTGATGGGAACGGTCAGCCCATTGCCTTCACTGCTGTAGGTGTCGATCTTGCTGTTGATGCCGGTGAGATCGGCGCCGGCCAAATGGCCGCGTCCGTTGACGATCGCCTGCGGCGTATAGACGTTGCTGCGACCCATCGTCCTGGCATAGCCATACTGTCGCTCGGTATTTTCCTTGGAGCTCAGCGTATCGGCCCAGCCGAGATAGTTCCAGTAATCGATGTGGTAGGCGAGCGCGATGACGTCGCCCTGGTTCACCAGCTTGCGGAAGGCGGCATCAGCGGGAGGACAGGAGGAGCAGCCTTGCGACGTGAAAAGCTCGACGACGCCTTTGGGCTTGCCGTCTTCGGCCTGCAGCGAGCCTGCAAAAGCAACGCCGGCGATCAGCGAAATCAAGAAACGGGGGGACATTCACCTGCACCTCTTTTTCAGGGCCGGCGGCGTTTTGGAACCGAAGGCTCTGAGATATGAACGTACGAATAATCCTTCCGGGTCCAAACGAAAAATCACGAACGGGTGAGACCGCAGCTCGGCCGGAACGCAGCTGAAACAAATCATCGTGAGCCGCCGGCAAAGACTGTCGCCGCAAAGAAAAGCCGCCGGAAACTGCTCTCCGGCGGCCATTATCAATCAACGCTCTTAACGATCAGGCAGCGAGATCGCGCAGAACCGTCTGCAGGATGCCGCCATTGTTGAGGTAGATCACCTCGTCGAGCGTATCGACGCGCGACAGCAGCGGAACTTCCTTCACCGTGCCGTCGCCATAGGCGATCTGGGCGATCTTCCTCTCGCGCGGCTTGATCTTGTCCAGACCCTCGATGGTGACGAGCTCGTCGCCCTTGAGGCCGAGACTCTGCCAGGTCGTGCCCTCCTCGAAGACGAAGGGGATGACGCCCATGCCGACCAGGTTCGAGCGATGGATGCGCTCGAAGGATTGGGCGATGACGGCCTTGACGCCGAGCAGGTTGGTGCCCTTGGCAGCCCAGTCGCGCGACGAGCCGTTGCCGTATTCGACGCCGGCGAAGATGACGAGCGGCACGCCTTCGGCCTTGTACTGCATGGCGGCGTCGTAGATCGATGTCTCTTCCTTCGACGGATAGTGGATCGTGTAGCCGCCTTCCTTGCCGTTCGGGCCAAGCATGTGATTGCGGATGCGGATATTGGCGAAGGTGCCGCGCATCATCACTTCATGGTTGCCGCGGCGCGTGCCGTACTGGTTGAAGTCGGCAACCGCGACGTCGTGGCCAATGAGGTAGGCGCCTGCGGGCGAAGCCGCCTTGATCGAACCGGCCGGAGAGATGTGGTCGGTGGTGATCTTGTCGCCGAATAGGCCGAGGACGCGCGCGCCCCTGATGTCGGCGACGCCGGTGCCCTTCTTGCCCATGCCGACGAAGTAGGGCGGGTTCTGGACATAGGTCGAGTTGTCGTCCCAGGCATAGGTCTGGCCCGGAGGAACCTGAACAGCCTGCCAGTTGACATCGCCCTTGAAGACATCGGCATATTTGCTTTCGTAAAGCTCGCGGGTGACGTACTTCTGGATGAACTCCTGCACCTCGTGCGAGGTCGGCCAGATGTCCCTGAGGTAGACGGGCTTGCCGTTCTGGTCTTCGCCGATCGGCTCCTTGGTCAGGTCCTTCTGCACCGTGCCGGCAAGAGCGTAGGCGACGACGAGCGGCGGCGACGCGAGATAGTTCGCCTGGACGTCGGGCGAGATGCGGCCTTCGAAGTTGCGGTTGCCGGAGAGCACGCCGGAAACAATCAGACCCTTGTCATTGATCGTCTTGGAGATCGGCGCCGGCAGCGGGCCGGAATTGCCGATGCAGGTGGTGCAGCCGAAGCCGACGAGGTTGAAGCCGAGCTTGTCGAGATCGGCCTGCAGGCCTGACTTGGCGAGATATTCGCCGACGACCTGCGATCCGGGCGCCAGCGACGTCTTGACCCACGGCTTGGTCTTCAGCCCCTTGGCAACGGCGTTGCGGGCGAGAAGGCCGGCAGCGATCAGCACCGACGGGTTGGAGGTGTTGGTGCAGGAGGTGATGGCGGCAATCGCGACGTCACCATGGCCGAGATCGAAATCGGTGCCTTCGACTGCATAGCGGTTGTTGAGCTGCCCGGGCTTCTTGTAGTCGGCTTCCATCGACGTCGCGAAACCGGAAGCGATGTTTTCAAGCGCGATGCGGCCTTCCGGACGCTTGGGGCCTGCCATCGACGGCACGACGTCGCCGAGGTCGAGCTCCAGCGTATCGGTGAAGACGAGATCGGAACCATCGCCTTCGCGCCACATGCCCTGGGCCTTCGAATAGGCTTCGACGAGTGCGATCCGGTCATGCGTACGGCCGGACATGGTGAGGTAGTTGATGGTTTCGCCGTCGACCGGGAAGAAGCCGCAGGTCGCGCCGTATTCCGGACCCATGTTGCCGATCGTCGCGCGGTCGGCGAGCGGCATGTTGTCCATGCCGGGGCCGAAGAATTCGACGAACTTGGAAACGACGCCCTTCTTGCGCAGCATCTGCACGACGGTCAGCACGAGGTCGGTCGCGGTGACGCCTTCCTTGAGCTTGCCGGTCAGCTTGAAGCCGATGACTTCGGGCAGAAGCATTGAAACCGGCTGGCCGAGCATGGCCGCTTCCGCCTCGATACCGCCCACGCCCCAGCCGAGAACGCCGAGACCGTTGATCATCGTCGTGTGGCTGTCGGTGCCGACGCAGGTGTCGGGATAGGCGATCGTCTCGCCGTCCTCTTCCTTGGTCCAGACGGTCTGGCCGAGATATTCGAGATTGACCTGGTGACAGATGCCGGTGCCCGGAGGAACGACGCGGAAATTCTTGAACGCCTGCTGGCCCCACTTCAGGAAGCGGTAGCGTTCGCCGTTGCGCTGATATTCCAGCTCGACATTCTTAGCGAAGGCCTGCGGCGTGCCGAATTCGTCGACGATGACGGAGTGGTCGATGACGAGGTCGACGGGAACGAGCGGGTTGATCTTCTCGGGATCGCCTCCGAGCGACACCATCGCGTCGCGCATCGCGGCAAGGTCGACGACGGCGGGAACGCCGGTGAAGTCCTGCATCAGCACGCGCGCCGGGCGATAGGCGATTTCGTTTTCGACCGCGCCCTTGTTGTTCAGCCACGCGGCAACGGCGAGGATGTGCTCCTTGGTGACCGACTGGCCGTCTTCGAAGCGCAGCAGGTTTTCAAGCAGCACCTTCATCGAATAGGGAAGCTTCGATACGCCGGCCAGACCGTTTGCCTCAGCCTTGGGCAGGCTGTAATAGACATAGTCCTTCCCGTTCACGGAAAGCGTGGAACGACAATTGAAACTGTCAAGAGATTTAGACACGAGAGACCCCGTTCTGATAGCCAACACAGTCGTGCGAACGCCTATGCACTTAATGCACATCAGGATGCGGGTACGGCCATTTCCGCTGTCCGCACGTGGAGCAGATGCTCCAAGTTCGGCGCAAGGATGAAATTCACGCCGACCGCTGGCGTGGTTGCCGGTCTTATAGATAATTTCCTAAAAACTTGCCATACCCGAGCATTGCCAAAACCAGACATTTTTTGAGCCTTCCGCAAGCCGCAACGAAGAAAGAGCCGACGCATGCAACTCACCGCCGAGAATCTGGCTGCAAGGCGCGGTGAGGATCTCATTTTCGTAAACATTTCCTTTCACTTGACGGCAGGAGAAGCCCTTGTCCTGACCGGCAAAAATGGATCGGGAAAATCCACTTTGCTGCGCGTTGCCGCCGGTCTTCTCAAGCCCGAAAAGGGAACCGTCATCTTCCGCGATAAAGAGAGCCCGCAAGGCCGCCATCCGAGCGAGGTCAGCCACTACCTTGGCCACCGCAATGCGATGAAAAATGAACTTACGGTTGCAGAAAATTTGGATTTCTGGCAGTCCTTCCTCAGCAGCCCGGGCACCGCCGGCCTCCCTGTCGAAGACGCCGCCGAAGCCGTCGGCCTCTTAGGGATCACCCACCTTCCCTTCGGTTATCTCTCCGCCGGCCAGCAGCGCCGCTTCGCCTTCGCCAAGCTTCTCGTCGCCCACCGCCCCATCTGGATCCTCGATGAACCCACGGCGGCACTGGATGCGAGCGCCGACCGACTCTTTACCGGATTGATCGAGGCGCACCTGGCCAAGGGCGGCATCGTGCTCGCGGCGACGCATCAGCCGCTGGGGCTGAAGAATGCGCAGGAATTGAAGATGACGGGTTGTGCCGGCGTGGATCAGGGAGTATGGGGATGATGGTTTGCGGTTGTTTGCAAGGACGTTATGGGAACACCCCTCCCCAACCCCTCCCCACAAGGGGGAGGGGCTATTGTGCCGCACCGCTCCATACCAATCGCATTGTCGCAATCAGCGAAACGACAACAGCACCCGCATTAGCTGCTTTCGGTCGCCACGGGAGACCGCGGTTTAGCCCCTCCCCCTTGTGGGGAGGGGTTGGGGAGGGGTTTTCCTTACCGACAAGCGAAAAGTACCCCGCATGACTGCCCTCTTCCTCCGTGATCTCAAACTCTCGATCCGGGCCGGCGGCGGCGCGCTGATCGGCGTGTTGTTCTTCCTGACTGTCGTGGCCGTTATCCCCTTCGGCGTCGGCCCTGACCTCAAGCTTCTCTCCCGCATCGGCCCCGCCATCGTCTGGATCGGCGCGCTGCTCGCCGCCCTTCTCGGCCTCGACCGGCTGTTCCAGGCGGAGCGCGATGACGGATCGCTCGATCTGATGCTGATGCAGGAAACGCCGCTTGTGCTCACGGTGCTCCTCAAATGCTTCGCCCACTGGACCGCGACCAGCCTGCCGCTGGTCATCGCCTCGCCGCTGCTCGGCCTGTTCATGAACATGGACGAGACGGCGATTGGCGCCACCATGCTGACGCTCTTCGTCGGATCGCCGGCGATCACCTTCATCGGCGCCGTCGGCGCTGCCGTCGCCGTAGCCCTGCCCCGCGGCGGTCTGCTGGTCTCGATCCTCGTGCTGCCGCTGACCATCCCCGTGCTGATCTTCGGCGTCAGCGCCACCTATGCTGCGGTCGAAGAACCGGCGCCATTCTTGCCGCCCTTCCTCATATTGATCGCACTGACGCTCTTCTTCGCGGTCATCGGCCCGGCCGCCGCCGCCTTGGCGCTGCGATACACGGCGGATTGAATGCCTTTCGATTGCGGGAAAAGCCGGATCAAGGTAAGGAAAGCGCTCATGAGCCAAACCAGCCTTGCCATCAGCAAAATCAGCGATCTCGCCAACCCGACGCGGTTTCTGGCGCTGGCCGCGCGCGTCATTCCCTGGTTGGCCGGCATCACTACCCTCTGTTTTGCGGTCGGCCTTTATCTGAGCTTTGCGACAGAAGGCGATTACCAGCAGGGCGAGACCGTGCGCATCATGTATATCCATGTGCCCGCCGCCTGGCTGTCGATGATGTGTTACACGATCATGAGCCTCTCGGCGATCGGCACGCTGGTGTGGCGCCACCCGCTCGCCGATGTCTCCGCCAAATCAGCAGCTCCGCTCGGCGCCGCCTTCACCCTGATTGCGCTGGTCACCGGTTCGCTCTGGGGCAAGCCGATGTGGGGCACCTGGTGGGTCTGGGATGCCAGGCTGACCTCCGTCTTCATCCTCTTCCTGATGTATCTCGGCCTCATTGCGCTGAGCCGCGCCATCGACGATCCCTCGAGGGCGGCGCGCGTCTGCGCCGTGCTCATCCTGGTCGGCTTCGTCAACATCCCGATCATCAAGTTTTCCGTCGACTGGTGGAACACGCTGCATCAGCCGGCAAGCGTGATGCGCCTCGACGGCCCGGCGATCGATCCGGAATTCCTGCGCCCGCTCTTCGTCATGGCGATCGCCTTCACGCTGCTGTTCTTCACGCTGCACATCACGGCGATCAGGAACGAGATCTGGCGCCGCCGTGTCGCCGCCCAGCGCCGTCTCGCCGCCCGCATGGCCAGCCGGGAGGAATAGGCCGTGACGCACGCCTTCTATGTCTATGCATCCTATGGCATCGCCGCATTGGTGACGATCGCCATCGTCCTGTGGACCTGGGCCGACGGCCGGGCGCGCCGCCGCGAGCTTGCGAGCCTCGAAGCCGCCGGTATTCGCCGCCGCTCGGCGCGGCCAAAGGATGGCGAATGAGCGAGACGCCCGACACCAACACAGCCAAGCCACGCGGATTTGGCCGCTATGCACTGGCGCTTCTGCCGCTGATCGTGTTCGGCGGTATTGCCGCGACGGCCGCGAAGATGCTCTACGACCAGGATTTCCACGGCAAGAACATCGCCGAAATCCCTTCCGCCCTGATCGGCACCAAGGCGCCGGCGCTGAACCTTTCACCGCTCGAAGGCGCCAGCCTGCCGGCGCTGACCGACGCGGCGGTCAAAGGCAAGCTGACCCTCGTCAACGTCTTCGCCTCCTGGTGCATTCCCTGCCGCGACGAACACCCTATTCTCAAAGAACTCGCGAAAGACGGCCGGCTGAACATCGTCGCCATCAATTACAAGGACAAGAACGAGAACGCCCTGCGCTTCCTCGGCGAACTCGGCAACCCCTATCAAGCGATCGGCATCGATCCAAACGGCAAGGCGGCGATCGACTGGGGCGTCTACGGCATCCCGGAAAGCTACCTCGTCGGCCCCGACGGCACCATCCTCTACAAGCGCGTCGGCCCCTTCGACGACATCAGCCTGAAGGAAGGCCTGTATCCGGCGATGGAAAAGGCGCTGGGCAAGCCGGCCTCGTAACCCAAGAAAGACCCCTCCCCAACCCCTCCCCACAAGGGGGAGGGACTAATCCGGCGCACTGCATAGCGCCAAACGGCGGCCTGCCTGCGGATGAACCGGTGAAGTGGAACACGCGGGCTCGGCATCCAAACCCCTCCCCCTTGTGGGGAGGGGTTGGGGAGGGGCCTTCTTTAACCCTAAACCCCGCCCTGCCAGACCTTGATCGCCTCGACCGGCCAGATCAACATCACCACATTGAGCGTCAGGTTGTCGCGGATCACATAGCCGGTGAAAATCTCGAAGAAGATGGCGATCGCCACCGTCAGCGCCACCGGTGCGCGCCAGGCGAAGAAGAAGCCGAGGCACATGAACACGGTGTCCATCGCCGAATTCAGGATGCTGTCGCCGTAATAATCGAGCGCGATCGTCGCGGTGCGGTAGCGGTCGATGATGAGAGGGGAGTTTTCCAGCAATTCCCAGCCGGACTCGATGACGAGCGCCAGGAGCAGACGCGCCATCAGCGGCTTGCGGCGCAGGAGCAGATAGCTCAGTCCGTAGAATAGGAACCCGTGGATGATGTGCGATGGCGTGTACCAATCCGACAGATGCTGCGAATTGCCGCTGGTATTGACCCCGCCCTCCCATAGCTTGACATAGCCGCAGGAGCAGATTGGCACGCGCCCCATCAGATGCTCGGCGACGACCTGGGCGACCAGGACGGCAAGGCACGCGACGAACCAGAAGCTCTGGTGCCTGACCCGATATTCAGCGTCTGCAGCGCTCACTTCTCGCCATCCGGTTCCAGGTTGATGCTGTGTTTGAGCACCAGCGGCATCTGCGCCAGCGTGAAGATGATGGTGATCGGCATCGTGCCCCAGACCTTAAACGCGACCCAGGTATCGTCGGAAAAATTGCGCCAGACGACTTCGTTCAGGACGGCGAGGAAGAGGAAGAAGACGCCCCAGCGGATGGTAAGCTTGCGCCAACCCTGGGCATCAAGCTGGAAGGCGGCGTTGAAGACATAGCCGAGCAGCGACCTTCCGAAAGCGAGCCCGCCGAGCAGCGCCACCCCGAAGAGCGTGTTGACGATGGTCGGCTTCATCTTGATGAAGGTCTCGTTCTGCAGCCAGATCGACAGAGAGCCGAAGATGACGACGACGATGCCCGACACGAAGGGCATGATCGGCAGATGGCCGAGCACGATCTTCGAAACCACGAGCGAAATCACCGTCGCCGCCATGAAAAGCCCGGTTGCGACGAACAGCGGCCCGCCCAGTTCGGAAAGGGCGGGAAATCTTTCCACCAGCCATTGGCCACGCAGATTGGCAAAGAAGAAGATCATCAGCGGCCCGAGTTCCAACGCCAGTTTCAGCATCGGATGATGGCGGTCGGCCGCGGACGGGGTGATATCGCTTTCGGTGGTCATGCGTTCTTCGAACCTGCTATTGCTGAAAACCTGTTTCCCGGCCGTCCCTTGCAGGCTTTCGGCGGCATATCTGTGGCATCATTGCCCAAGCCCGGCAATGGCGTGGGCGAAATCCTCAGCCTCAAAGGGCTCCAGATCGTCCACACTCTCGCCGATGCCGATGAAATAGACCGGCAGCTTGTGCTTGGCGGAGATCGCGACGAGAATGCCGCCCCGCGCCGTGCCGTCGAGCTTGGTCATGATCAGCCCGTTGACACCGGCGACGTTGCGGAAGATCTCGACCTGGCTCAGCGCATTCTGTCCCGTTGTGGCGTCGAGCGTCTGCAGCACGGTGTGCGGCGCATCGGGATCGAGCTTGCCGAGCACACGCACGATCTTCTCGAGTTCGGCCATCAGCTCGGCCTTGTTCTGCAGCCGGCCGGCGGTATCGACGATCAGCACATCGCATTTTTTTGCCTTGGCCTGTTCGAAGGCGTCATAGGCAAGACCGGCGGCATCGGCGCCGAGCTTGGTGCCGATGAATTCGGAATTGGTCCGCTCAGCCCAGATCTTCAGCTGCTCGATCGCCGCTGCGCGGAACGTGTCGCCGGCGGCCAGCATCACCTTCAGACCGGCGCCGGAGAGCTTCGCCGCCAGCTTGCCGATCGTCGTCGTCTTGCCGGTGCCGTTGACGCCGACGACGAGAATGACGTGCGGCTTGTGCGAGAGGTCGAGCTGCAGCGGCTTGGCGACCGGCTTCAGCACCTTGGCGATTTCAGACGCCATAATCCGGCTGACATCCTCGCCGGTCACATCCTTGCCGTAGCGCTCGGAAGCGAGCGTATCGGTGACGCGCAGCGCCGTCTCGACGCCGAGATCGGCTTGGATCAGCAGATCTTCGAGATCCTGCAGCGTCTCGTCGTCGAGCTTGCGCTTGGTGAAGAGCGCGGCGATCTGGCCGGTCAGCTGCGAGGAGGTACGCGCGAGACCGTTGCGCAGGCGCTGGAACCAGCTGAGTTTCGGCTGCGGGGCAATGGGTTCGGGTTCGGCGACTTTCGGGCCGGTGGCGAAGCCTTTGGGGAGAATCGGCTCAACAGCCGGCGCCGATTCCATTGACGCCGGTGACGGCAGGGGCGTTTCGACCGAAATGTCGAGGTCCGCGGCCTCCCCCCCTACCCTGCCGGGCATCCCCCCCACAGGTGGGGGGAAACTCGCGGCGATGTCTTGCGTCGCATCTACCGAATCCGGCAAGGCGGCAGCAGGGCGATCTTCGCCATCGATTGTCTGGCGATCGGTTTCCGCACTCCTAGTCCCCCCACCTGTGGGGGGGACGCCCGGCAGGGTAGGGGGGGTATCTTCCTCCGCTTCCGCCTCGGCCTCCAGCAGCGACAATGGTACGACGCCCATATCGCTCAGCTGGTCCGGAGCCGGCAGGATCGCGGGCTCGGCGTCGTCACGCTCTTCCTCGGCATCCTGCACGACATCCGCAGCCGGTCCGCCGGCCGTCTCCATCTCCTCGGCAAGAACCGGATCTTCCGCGATCGGCAGGTCTTCGCCGCGCGAACGCGGCTCGAGCTCCCGTTCCACAGCCTCGGGCACGGGTTCTTCAGCCGGCTTGCCGAAAGTGAAGACCTTTTTGATGAAACTGAGCGCCATGGGGATTCCGTGAAAGTCAGGCCGCTGCGGCCGTCAATTGCATGTCGAGATGCTTGCCATTGTGGCCGGTGATCGTGGCCGGCACAAGTTCGCCGGGACGAAGCCCGGCGGCTGCCACCAGCGTGAAGTTTTCCGTATGCGCAAGGCCGTTGTTTTCGACAAGCAGCCACTGCCGGGTTCCGACCATGCCATCGAGATGGGATTGATGCAGCCTATGTCCAGTGGCGCGCAGCCGTGCGGCGCGATCCTTGACCAGCGACCGGTCGAGCTGCGGCATGCGGGCGGCGGGCGTGCCGTGACGCGGGCTGTAGGGGAAAACATGCAGATGCGCGATGCCGGCCTCTTCGGCCAGCCGCAAGGCATTGGCGAACATCTCTTCCGTTTCCGTCGGGAAACCGGCGATCATATCGGCGCCGAAGCTCATTTCGGGGCGAAGACGGCGCGCGTCCTCGATGAAACGCAGCGCATCGGCGCGCGAATGCCGCCGTTTCATCCGCTTCAGGATCATGTCGTCGCCATGCTGCAGCGACAGATGCAGATGCGGCATGAAGCGCGGCTCGTCGGCGATGAGGTCCATCAGATGGGCGTCGGCCTCGATGCTGTCGATCGAGGAAAGCCTGAGCCGGCGGATATCCGGAAGCTGCTTCAAGAGCGTCTTTGCCAAAAGCCCGAGCGTCGGTGCGCCCGGCAAATCGTCGCCATAGCTGGTGGCGTCGACACCGGTCAGCACGATCTCCCGATAACCGCTGTCGGCGAGCCTGCGGGCCTGGTCGACGACCGCGCCCATCGGCACCGAGCGGGAATTGCCGCGGCCATAGGGGATGATGCAGAAGGTGCAGCGGTGATCGCAGCCGTTCTGAACCTGGATGAAGGCGCGCACATGGCCGTCGATATGCCTGACCATCTGCGGCGCCGTCGCCTTCACGCTCATGATGTCGTTGACGCGGAGCTTCTCCTCGGCCGAAACGCCGAAATCCGGCAGGCTGCGATAAGAGGCGCTAGAAAGCTTCTCTTCGTTGCCGAGCACCGCATCGACCTCCGACATGGCGGCGAAGGTCTGTTTTTCCGTCTGCGCGGCACAGCCGGTGACGATGATGCGGGCATGCGGATTGTCGCGCCGCGCCCGACGGATCGCCTGGCGGGCCTGGCGCACGGCCTCGCCGGTCACGGCGCAGGTGTTCACCAGGATGGCGTTGTTGAGCCCGGCCTTCTCGGCCTGCGCCTTCATCACTTCGGATTCATATGTGTTGAGGCGGCAGCCGAAGGTAATGACCTCGATGCCGCTCACTGCGCCTCGACCTCTCGGGTACCATCGCGCGACCAGAGGCCGGTCGAAGGATCGACCCGGCCCGACCATTCCCATTCCGCCGGTCCCGTCATGATGACGTGATCGTCACGCTCGCGCCATTCGATGGAGAGTGTCGCCGGCGGCTTGGCGCTTGCCACATTGATCGTCACCCTGCGACCGGTGCGGCCGGTGCGCGCCGCGCTGACGGCGGCGGAACAGGCGGCCGAGCCACAGGCGAGCGTCAACCCGGCGCCGCGCTCCCAGGTGCGCGTCGTCAAGGATGTCGGCGACGTCACCTGCGCCAGGGTGATATTGGCACGCTCGGGAAACATCGGATGGTTTTCGAGCAGCGGCCCGAAGCGGGCAAGATCATAGGACATCACGTCCTTGTCCACCCAGAAGATCGCATGCGGATTGCCCATCGACATGGCGGAAGGCGAATGCAACACCGGATTGTCGATCGGGCCGATCTGCAGCTCGATACGGCTGGTGTCGTGAAATTCCTCCGCCAGCGGAATCCTGTCCCAATCGAAGACCGGCTTTCCCATATCAACGGAGATCGTCCCGTCTTCATGCTCGACGGCGTTGAGGATCCCGGCGACGGTCTGGAAGGTGAAGGCCTTCCGACCGGTCTCGGCGGCAAGCGCCTGCACGACGCAGCGCGTGCCGTTGCCGCAAGCCTGCGCCTTCGAGCCGTCGGAATTCAGAATATCGATGAAGGCGTCGGTGGCTTCGGCCTTCGGATCATGGATCGCCATGATCTGGTCGAACTCGGTCTGCGGATCGGCATTGAGCGCGACCGCCGCCGCGGGCGTCACCCTGTCCGGCCGTCCGCGCATGTCGACGACCAGGATCTTGTTGCCAAGCCCGTTCATCCTCGCGAATTCGACCGTTGCGCTCATGATATCATTCCGTCCGTCTTTCCGCTGTATATGGCGGAAACGCGAGGGAATTACCAGTGGGTGAGTGCCATGCAGGCCTTGCAGCCGACTGAGGCCGGACCCTCCGTCTTCTACCGCTGCCCGCCGCCGGCCTCGAAGGACGCCGCATGCGCCTCGACGATAGCGGCGGTGATGACCTTCCTCAGCTCGTAGACCAGCGAGCGGGATCGTTTGCGATCCAGATCCTGTGCCGCTTTTGCAAGACTAAGGCCTTCGTTGAGAACAATATGATGGGCCCGTGCCAGCGCCCAACTTTCAATATCAGCATTGATCATTCGATATCTCCGCCGGATCATCCGGCATCAAGGATATTCACGAATCATTTTACAGGACGCACTTAAGTAGAAAGTAGAATCACAAGCAGAACATTTTGCAACTGGCCCAAATGGCGAATTTGGACTGCCCGCTGCGATTTTAACCGCTCGCAGCCACAATATGCGGCATCCGAAAAGCCCGCCACGCGGTCATCTGTCCGCAACCATGCGGTCATCTGTCCGCAACCATGCGGTCATCTGCCCGCATTCGCCTTGACTTTCCCGCCGCTTTCCTGTTTATCGCGCCCAATCCGCGACGAGCCAGATGACTCCGAGCCGCCGACCGGGACTTCGAGATCCCGGAGGTCAACACCCGACAGCGCGATGCGCCCTCGGGTGCTTTTTGGCTTTGCGTCTTGTTTTCGTCAAGGAAAAGCACGACGTTTCCGGGCAGATCAACCCGCCCGAAACGTATCAAGGAAGAGCCGATGTTTGAAAACCTCCAGGACCGTCTTGGATCCATTCTGAATGGACTGACAGGCCGTGGCGCGCTTTCGGAAGCCGATGTTTCTGCAGCGCTGCGCGAGGTTCGCCGTGCGCTGCTGGAGGCAGACGTCGCGCTCGAAGTCGTGCGCTCCTTCACCGACCGCGTGCGTGAGAAGGCTGTCGGCGCCGAGATCCTGAAGTCGATCAAGCCCGGCCAGATGGTCGTCAAGATCGTCCATGACGAACTGATCGAGATGCTGGGCGGCGAAGGTGTTGGCATCGACCTGCATGCGGCCGCCCCCGTCGTTGTCATGATGGTCGGCCTGCAGGGCTCGGGCAAGACGACGACGACCGCCAAGATCGCCAATCGTCTGGCGACGCGCGAGAAGAAAAAGGTGCTGATGGCGTCGCTCGACACGCGCCGCCCGGCAGCCCAGGAGCAGCTTCGCCAGCTCGGCGCCCAGGCCAGTATCGACACGCTGCCTGTTATCGCAGGTCAGTCGCCGACCGATATCGCCGCCCGCGCCGTGCAGGCGGCGAGACTCGGCGGCCATGACGTCGTCATTCTCGACACCGCCGGCCGCACCCATATCGACGAGCCCTTGATGGTCGAGATGGCCGATATCAAGAAGAAGTCGAACCCGCATGAGATCCTCCTGGTCGCCGACAGTCTCACCGGTCAGGATGCCGTCAACCTCGCCCGTAACTTCGACGAACGCGTCGGCATCACCGGCCTCGTGCTGACCCGCATGGACGGCGACGGCCGTGGCGGTGCAGCGCTTTCGATGCGCGCCGTCACCGGCAAGCCGATCAAGCTGATCGGCGTCGGCGAAAAGATGAGCGAGCTCGAGGAGTTCCATCCCCGCCGCATCGCCGACCGCATCCTCGGTATGGGCGACATCGTTTCGCTCGTCGAGCGCGCGGCTGAAAACATCGACGCGGAGAAGGCGGCCGCCATGGCCGCCAAGATGGCCAAGGGCAAGTTCGACCTCGACGACCTCGCCGATCAGCTGCGCCAGATGCAGAAGATGGGCGGCATGGGCGGCATCATGGGTATGATGCCCGGCATGGCCGGCATGAAGGACAAGATGGCCGCCGCCGGTCTCAACGACAAGCTTTTCGGCCGCCAGATCGCCATCATCCAGTCGATGACCAAGGCCGAACGCGCCAATCCCGAGTTGCTCAAGCATTCGCGCAAGAAGCGCATCGCCGCGGGCTCCGGCACCGATGCCGCCGACATCAACAAGCTTCTGAAGATGCACCGCCAGATGGCTGATATGATGAAGATGATGGGCGGCAAGGGCAAAGGCGGCCTGATGAAGCAGATGATGGGCGGCCTTGCGGGCAAGATGGGGCTTGGCGGCGGCGGCATGGGCGGCATGCCCGATCTCTCGAATATCGATCCCCGACAGCTCGAGGCCTTGCAGAAGCAGGCCGAAGCGGCGGGGCTTGGAAAACCGGGTGGGGGTATGCCCGGTCTCGGCGGTCTGCCGGGTGGTTTGCCGGGCCTCGGCGGCGCCAAGCTGCCGGGCCTTGGCGGTGGTTTCCCGGGCTTGCCCGGCTTGCCGAAGAAGAAGTGAAAGGATCGCTTGCCCCATGATTGATCCAAACGTCAAAGACCAGCTCGCGAGCTATCGTCAGTCGATCGACAATATCGATGCCGCTCTCGTGCACATGCTGGCCGAACGCTTCCGCTGCACCAAAGAAGTCGGCGTGCTGAAGGCCAAATACAATTTGCCGCCGGCCGATCCGGCACGCGAGGAATACCAGATCGAACGCCTTCGCCAGCTGGCGAAAGCCGCCAATCTGGACCCGGATTTCGCCGAGAAGTTCCTGAACTTCGTCATCAAGGAAGTCATCCGGCATCATGAGCAGATCGCTGCGGACCACGCTGAACAGAGCGCCGCAGCCCGATAACCCTACCGCCCTACGAAGCGGTCAAGAACAGCCTAAGGAGTAAAGAACATGGCACTGAAAATTCGTCTCGCCCGCGGTGGCTCCAAGAAGCGTCCGTATTACCACGTCGTGCTCGCCGATGCGCGCAGCCCGCGTGACGGCCGCTTCCTCGAAAACCTCGGTTCCTGGAACCCGATGCTCGCCAAGGATGACGAGAAGCGCGTTCAGCTGAATGCCGAGCGTATCAAGCATTGGCTCGACAACGGTGCCCAGCCGACTGATCGCGTTCTGCGCTTCCTCGACGAAGCCGGCGTTGCCAAGCGCGAAGCCAAGAACAACCCGGTCAAGGCAAAGCCCGGCAAGCGCGCTCAGGAACGCGCCGCAGAAAAGGCCCAGAAGATCGCCGACGCCGCAGCTGCTGCTGCTGACGCCGCGGAATAATCCGGACATCCCCTTTTCGAGCGGGCGGCATGGCGACATGCCGCCCGTTTTCGTTTCCAATCGCCCGCACTTCGTTTATGAGAAACCTGTCTTTCGGCTTCACATGAAGGAACCCATGACAAAGCTTGAAAACCCGGTTTTGATGGCTACGATCGGCGGCGCACAGGGCCTCAGGGGCGAGGTGCGCGCCAAGGCCTACACGGCCGATCCGACCGCGCTCGGCGATTATGGCCTTCTGCACAGCATGGACGGACGCAGCTTCGAAATCCTCGAAATCCGCGAGATGAAGAACGTCGTCGTTGTCCGTTTCCGCGGCATTAACGACCGCAACGCCGCCGAAGCGCTGAACGGACTTGAACTCTATATCGAGCGAGACAACCTGCCGGACGAGGAGCTCGAGGACGACGAATTCTACTATGCCGATCTCGAAGGGCTCGAAGCGCTTGATGACAAGGGCGTCAGCTACGGAACGGTCACCGGCGTTTTCGATTTCGGCGCCGGCGATCTCCTGGAGCTCAAGGGCCCGGGCAAACGCCCGGTTCTCATTCCATTCTCGGAAGCCTCTGTGCTGGAAATCGATCTCGAAGCCGGTACGCTGCTGATCGATCCGCTGGCGGCGGGACTGGTCGACGACCCCGAGCTTTCGCAGTTCACCGCGGACAAGCCGAAAAAGAAGAAGTAATGGCTTTCCGGGCGCGCGTACTGACACTTTATCCGGAAATGTTTCCGGGGCATCTTGGCTTCTCGCTCGCCGGCAAGGCGATGGAGCGTGGGCAATGGTCGCTGGATCTGGTGCAGATTCGCGATTTCGCCACCGACAGACACCGCACCGTCGACGACACGCCGGCCGGCGGCGGCGCCGGCATGGTGCTGAAGGCTGACGTTCTTGCTCGCGCGATCGACAGCGGCGGTGAGAATGATCCCCGGCCGCGCCTGCTGATGAGCCCGCGCGGCCGGCCGCTGACGCAGCAGCGCGTGCGCGAGCTTGCGGCGGGTGACGGCGTCATCATCGTCTGCGGCCGCTTCGAGGGTGTCGACCAGCGGGTGATCGAGGCGCGCGGACTGGAAGAAGTCTCGATCGGCGATTACGTGCTGTCCGGCGGCGAGCCGGCGGCGCTGATCCTGCTCGATGCGATCATCCGAATCCTGCCCGGCGTCATGGGCAACGATCTTTCCGGCCTGCACGAAAGCTTCGAGGGCGGGTTGCTGGAACATCCCCATTATACCCGCCCCCAAGAGTGGGAAGGCCGGGAAATTCCCTCCGTCTTGACGTCCGGCAACCACGGGGCCATCGAGAAATGGCGCCACCAGGAAGCGGTGCGACTGACGCGGGAACGGCGGCCGGACTTGCTCGATAGCGTTAAAACCGAGAAAAACGGCTGATTTCGCCGGCCTTTTCACAAAAATGTCGTGCGAGGGATGACAAGCCCCGGCCTTTCGTGTATTGGCGCACGCGGAAATGGGGTTAGCCCCGTCTGCCAGCAAACAAAGAATGGCGAATCCGCTCCCGCCCGCAAGGGCAAAATCCTGAGGCTAACCCAAAGGATCAGTGTCGAGCGCTCTGGCCGTTTCAGAAGAACCAAAGGTTAAGACGATGAACATCATCCAGCAGCTTGAGGCCGAACAGGCCGCCAAGATCGAAGCCAAGCGCACCCTCCCCGAGTTCTCCCCGGGCGACACCGTCCGCGTCAACGTGAAGGTTACGGAAGGCAACCGTACCCGCGTTCAGGCCTATGAAGGCGTCTGCATCGCCCGCTCCGGCGGCGGCCTGCAGGAAAACTTCACGGTTCGCAAGATCTCCTACGGCGAAGGCGTCGAGCGCGTATTCCCGGTCTACTCGCCGATGATCGAAAGCGTCGACGTCGTTCGCCGCGGTAAGGTCCGTCGCGCCAAGCTCTATTACCTCCGCGACCGTCGCGGCAAGTCGGCTCGTATCGTTGAAGACACCGGCGTTCGCGCCCGCAAGCTCAACGACGCCGAGCGCGCTGCCGTCGCCGAGGAAAAGGCCCGTATCGAAGCCGAGAAGGTTGCAGCCGCCCAGGCGCTCGCCGCCGAAAAGGCAGCAGCAGAAGCTGCGGAAGCCAAGGCCGCTGCCGAAGCAGCTGCTGCAGCCGAAGCCGAGAAGGCCGCAGAATAAGATCTGCGCAAAATTCTGTTTCTGGAAAGGCGGTCTTCGGATCGCCTTTTCTATTTTTTGCGTGCCCGTGCAGATGACGGCCTTGCCTTAGGCGGGTCATCCGTGACAATTTTTGCCGTTCAATTTTGGAGCCGTTCTATGCTGTTTCGTCGCACCGTTCTCGCAAGCTTCGCCGCGCTTGTGCTTGCACCTATAGCCGCATCGGCCGCCGAACTGCCGGACCTCGGCGGCAAGAGCGTCGTCGTCGTCACCGAGAATGCCTATCCGCCGCTGCAGTTCGTCGACCCGAAATCCGGCAAGGCGATCGGCTGGGAATATGATGCGATGAACGAGATTGCCAAGCGGCTGAACTTCAAGGTCGAATATCAGAACACCAGCTGGGACGCGATGATCCAGGCGGTTTCCGATGGCCAGTACAACATCGGCATGACCGGCATCACCATCAAGGACGACCGCAAGCAGAAGGTCGACTTCTCCGATCCCTATATGCGCTCGCAGCAATTCATGCTGGTACGCGGCGATGAGAAGCGCTTCACCGACGCAAAGTCCTTCGGTGAATTCAAGGACGGCCTGATCGGCGCTCAGCCCGGCACCTCGCCTTTCTACACCGCCGTCTATGAAATCCTCGACGGCAACGAACAGAACCCGCGCATCAAGCTCTTCGAAACCTTCGGTGCAACCGTGCAGGCCTTGAAGACGGGCGACGTCGACCTCGTCCTTACCGACAGCGTCGCCGCCAAAGGTTATGTCGATTCCTCGAACGGCGCCCTGAAGGTGGTCGGCGAACCGCTCGGCACCGAAGATTTCGGCTTCATCTTCCCGAAGGGTTCCGATCTCATCGCTCCCGTCAATGCCGCCATCGCAGCGCTGAAGGCCGACGGCACCTTCGATGCGCTGAACAAGAAGTGGTTCCTCGACTACAAGATGGGCGAATAATCCCTCGAGCGATCGCAGATGGCGCCACAACCATCCCCGCGACAGGAGAAGGACGACCGCCCGTGGTGGCTGGCCGTCCTCATTCTGATCGGCATCGTTCTCGCCGTCGTCATCATCACCAACGACATTTACACCCAGGTCTTCCGCACCGTGGTGAATGGCGTCGGCGTCACCGTGTTCGTGACGCTCGTCGCCTTTGCCCTGGCAACGGTGCTTGGCCTCGGCATCGCGCTGCTCGGCCTGGCGGACAGTGTCGCGCTGCGCCAGATCGCCCGCTTCTACATCGAGATCATCCGCGGCATCCCGATGCTGGTGCTGCTCTTTTACGTCGCCTTCGTCGGTGCGCCCGGTTTCGTCATGGCCTATAACTTCATGATCACACCCCTGGTGAAATCAGGTGTTACGGAACCGATCCTGGTGCGCGACCTGTCGCTGATGTGGCGTGCGATCTTCGCGCTGATGATCGGCTACTCCTCCTTCATCGCGGAAATCTTCCGCGCCGGTTTCCAGTCCGTCGATATCGGCCAGATCGAGGCGGCCAAGTCGCTCGGCCTGTCGCGCTACCGCCGCTTCCGGCTCGTCGTCTTCCCGCAGGCGATCCGGGTCATCCTCCCGCCGCTCTCCAACGATTTCGTCTCGATGGTGAAGGATTCATCCCTCGTCTCCGTCCTCGGTGTCGCCGACATCACGCAGATGGGCAAGGTCTATGCCTCCGGCTCCTTCCGCTTTTTCGAGACCTATTCGATCGTCACCTATATCTATCTGATCCTGACGATCGGCCTGTCGCTGGCGCTGCGGCGGACGGAAAAATGGATGAAGTCGCTGTGAACAACGTCCTGGAGTCTTTCAAATGACCGCGCCTATCCGGCTTTTCCTGGCGATCTTTGTTTTTGCCACCACAATATCATTTCCGGCGGAAGCCACCGAATTTCCCGCGTTTCAAGGGGAATTTTGTACGGAAATCGCAAAGCGGCCGATAAAGCCCGCCGACCGTTTCCTCGCTCTTATTCAGTGCAATCGCTCCGAAAATCGCTTTAAGGAGCAATTGCAGAAACATTGGTTCCTGGTCACCGACGATGACATGAAATTCTGTATGAAATCTAAGGGAACCATGAATGAGATTAAGTCCTATCAGCAGCTCGTGGGATGCCTTTCAGAGTTCGTTGGTCAAAAATGTTATTCGGGAACACTGACTTGTCGCGGAAAAGCGCTATGACGATATCATTGCTAGAATTTTCGGCCGCCACGCTTCTTTTAGTAACCGCTATTGCAGAACCGTATTCTGTGGAAGCAGCAGAGTTGCCTGAATATGACGGCTCATACTGTGTCCAGCTAACCTCAAAGATGCTGAATGCGGATGAAAAAAATGCCGAGACAAACAAGTGCCTTCAGGATGAAGCCGACGCAAAGAAAAGGCTCGCTGATCACTGGGCGATCGTCTCGGAAAAATCATTTGCCTACTGCCGCACTTTAGGCCCGGGATCGTATCGACCACTCCTACGCTGCTTGGCAGGCAATGTCGGCTATCGTTGCTTTCAAGACGAACTAATCTGTAATTGGAATTGAGGCCGACAGTTCGCCTAAGGAATATTCGGTTCAGTCCCCCTTATCCACTGGCCCCTGTGACTTTGCAGAACATTGCTCAGGCGTTGGAAAGTTGATATATGCAGGCCATGGAATCCAAGTTCAGTTGCATTGGCGCGCATATTTTCGTGCTGCAGGATCATTATCGCCTGCCGGCGCGGTTCTTTGCATGCGTCTCCGGTGCGCTCAACAGCCGACTTCGTTGATCGAATGACGGCCGGCGGAGCCTGATCCGCTTTTTCCGATTTTCCAAAGCTTCCAAAAACGGACTTACCGCCATGAGCGCACCGCGTACCCTCTACGACAAGATCTGGGACGACCACCTGGTCGACGAGCAGGCAGACGGCACCTGTCTTCTCTACATCGACCGCCACCTGGTCCACGAAGTCACCTCGCCGCAGGCTTTCGAGGGCCTGCGCATGTCCGGCCGCAAGGTTCGCGCCCCGGAAAAGACGCTCGCCGTCGTCGACCACAACGTTCCGACCTCGGCCGATCGCCATCTCGGCATCAAGAACGAGGAAAGCCGCATTCAGGTCGAGCAGCTCGCCAAGAATGCCGCCGAGTTCAACGTCGAATATTATTCGGAAAACGATAAGCGCCAGGGCATCGTTCACATCATCGGGCCGGAACAGGGCTTCACCCTGCCGGGCATGACGATCGTCTGCGGCGACAGCCACACCTCCACCCATGGCGCCTTCGGCTCTCTCGCCCACGGCATCGGCACGTCTGAAGTCGAGCACGTTCTCGCCACCCAGACGCTGATCCAGAAAAAGGCCAAGAACATGCTGGTGCAGGTCGACGGCCAGCTGCCGGCAGGCGTCACCGCCAAGGATATCGTTCTGGCGATCATCGGCGAGATCGGCACCGCAGGCGGCACCGGCTACGTCATCGAATATGCCGGCGAAGCGATCCGAGCGCTGTCGATGGAAGGCCGCATGACGATCTGCAACATGTCGATCGAAGGCGGCGCCCGCGCCGGCCTCATCGCTCCTGACGAAATCACCTTCGAATATATCAAGGGCAAGCCGCGCGCGCCGAAGGGTGAAGCGCTGGAACAGGCGATCGCCTATTGGAAGACGCTGAAATCAGACGAAGGCGCTCATTTTGACCGCGTCGTCAAGCTGAACGCCGCCGAACTGCCGCCGATCGTCTCCTGGGGTTCTTCTCCTGAGGACGTCGTCTCCGTCCAGGGCATCGTGCCGAACCCGGATGAAATCCAGGACGAAACGAAGCGTGCCTCCAAGTGGCGTGCGCTTGACTATATGGGCCTGAAGCCGGGCACGAAGATGACCGACATCGCTGTCGATCGCGTCTTCATCGGCTCGTGCACCAACGGCCGCATCGAAGACCTGCGCGCCGCCGCCAAGGTCGTCGAGGGCAAGACCGTCGCCGCAACCGTCAACGCGATGATCGTTCCGGGCTCCGGCCTCGTCAAGGAACAGGCGGAAGCCGAAGGCCTCGACAAGATCTTCAAGGCCGCCGGCTTCGACTGGCGCGAGCCGGGATGCTCCATGTGCCTCGCCATGAACGACGACCGCCTGAAGCCGGGCGAGCGTTGCGCCTCGACCTCGAACCGCAATTTCGAAGGCCGTCAGGGCTTCAAGGGCCGCACGCATCTCGTCTCCCCGACCATGGCCGCAGCCGCCGCGATCGCCGGGCACTTCGTCGATATCCGCGAATGGAACTGACTCGTCCGTCGAAATGAACGATAAAGCCACCCGATGCGTCTCAGCGCATCGGGCGGTTTCTATATTGGAGCGCCGACAACCGATCGACGGCATTGAGCAACGGCGATCAGAAAGCCGCCGTCATCGGATCCGGTCCCATGCGGGCGCCGGCATTGTCGAGCTTGGCGATCGCGGCCATGTCATCGGCATCGAGCTTGAAATCAAACACCTGGAAGTTCTCCTCGATGCGCGACGGCGTGACCGATTTCGGGATGACGACGAGGCCGGTATCGATGTGCCAGCGAATGATGACCTGAGCCGGCGTCTTGCCATGCTTCCTGGCGATCTCGCCGATGGCGGGGTTCGAAATGAACTTGCCCTGGCCGAGCGGGCTCCAGGATTCGGTGACGATATTCAGTTTCTTGTGAACTTCCTGCGCCGCCCTCTGCTGGAAATCGGGGTGCAGCTCGATCTGATTGATGACCGGAACGACGCCGGTCTCGCCGATGATGCGCTCGAGATGTTCGGGATAGAAATTCGACACGCCGATCGAGCGGGCGCGGCCCTCTTCGCGGATGCGCACGAACGCCTTCCATGTCTCGGTGTAGAGGCCGCGATGCGGCGACGGCCAGTGAATGAGATAGAGGTCGACATAGTCGGAGCCGAGCTTCTTCAGGCTGCCGTCGAAGGCGCGCAACGCATTGTCGTAGCCCTGGTCGGTATTCCTGAGCTTGGTGGTGACGAAGATATCCTTGCGGTCGAGGCCGGACGAGCGGATGCCTTCGCCGACACCCTCTTCATTGTCGTAACCAGAAGCCGTATCGATATGCCGATAGCCGGCGGCAATGGCAGTGCGTACCGTTGGCGCGGCGATCTCCTGCGGCGTCTGCCAGACGCCGAGACCGACCTGGGGAATGGAATGTCCGTCATGGAAAGTGATGATGAGTTGAGCGGTCACAATATATCTCCGGGAGTTTGAAGAATTGGACGAGGCATGGATTGCGCCCGCGCCTGCGGACGTCCCGGAACGCATTTCAGCCGGAGCGTCCGGTCACCGGAACCATATAGGTGGCGGCAGCTTGAAGACAATCAGAGGACCCGGACAATCGTGCCCCTTCGAAGGTAGGGTAGAAGGCGGCGCATGTCACGGAGACTTACGGCCACGCAGCCGCCCGTCGGCTCGTAGCCCGGCCTGATGAGATGGAAGAAGATCGCCGAACCGCGGTTGCGCGTCCGCGAGGAAATATTCCAGTCCATGACAAGGCAGATATCGTAGAGGCCGTCGCTGCGCCGCATCTCCTCATGACTTGCCCCGAACGGCGCCCGCACGAGGCGGTTGTAGTTGGCGTTGCCGGGCTGGTCGCACCAGAGCATGTCCGCGCGGATGCGGCGAATGGGAAGAGAGGTGGTGAGTTGACCGTTCCGTTCACCGCGCCGGAAACCGGAAATCAGCCGCATCGCGGCGATCGGCGTGGCGCCGTCGCCCTCGCGTTTGAGGATGGTGCGGCCCGAACGGCCGATCGCGGCAGGGATGGTGATTGCGCCGAATCGGAGGATGGCGCGGCTCTTCTTCCCTGGCGCGGGACGCACCATGATCGTCGATGGCCGCATGCCCCGGCTCCGCCTTGCTTTTTCCATTTTTCTCGCATGTCTTGCATTGCCTGAGGCCTTGATTGAAATCATATGAAAACCTGCGCGGCAACAGCCCCGCCGGCCGATCCTTGCCAAAGCTGCAATTTGGCGTAGGACTAGGGGACGTAACTTTGAGGACGCAACGGCATGACCGCACGCACCATTCTTCTGGTGGATGACGACGAGGACCTTCGTCAGACCCTGACGGAGCAATTGTCGCTATATGAGGAATTCACGGTTCTGCAGGAAGCCAACGCCGGCAAAGGTGTTGCGACTGCCCGTTCGACGCCGGTCGACCTCTTGATCATGGATGTCGGCTTGCCCGATATGGACGGCCGCGAAGCGGTGAAGCTCCTGCGCAAGGGCGGCTTCAAGGCGCCGATCATCATGCTGACCGGCCACGATACCGATTCGGACACGATCCTCGGCCTCGAAGCCGGCGCCAACGATTATGTCACCAAGCCCTTCCGCTTCGCTGTGCTGCTGGCGCGCATTCGCGTGCAATTGCGCCAGCACGAGCAGAGCGAAGACGCGACCTTCACCGTCGGTCCCTACCTCTTCAAGCCAAGCCAGAAACTGCTCACCACCGACAATGGCCAGAAGATTCGCCTGACGGAAAAGGAAGCGGCGATCATCCGCTACCTCTACCGCGCCGAGCAGAAGGTCGTCACCCGCGACGTGCTTCTCGAAGAGGTCTGGGGTTATAATTCCGGTGTAACCACGCACACGCTGGAAACTCATGTCTACCGGCTGCGCCAGAAGATCGAGCGCGATCCCTCCAATGCCGAAATTCTGGTGACGGAAAACGGCGGCTACAAGATCATACCCTAGAGCATTTCCGTTTTCTCAAGAGATGCTCTATCTCTTTGTTTTCACGTAGTTTCTGGCAAAAGCGTTTCACGCTTTGCCTGGCAAAACCGCCAGGCACCTTTGCTGGAATTGTTCTAAGGCGTAAAGCCGGCATGGCTCTGACCGACGACATTCATCTGCTTTCCCAGCTTCCGCTGTTCAAGGACATGAGCGAGGACCAGCTGCGGCTGATCGCCTTCGGCGCCGACCGGCGCATGATCGCCGCCGGCCAGATGCTGTTCCGCCAAGGATCGCCGGCCGAGAGCGCCTATGTCGTCTTGAGCGGCAGGCTGGAACTCAGCACGACGAGCAGTGACGGCATGCAGCGGGCGGAGGCGGTCGCCGGACCGGGAACACTGATTTCGGAGCTGGCGCTGGTCACCCTGGTGGAGCGCAAGTTCACCGCGATCGCGCGCGAGGACACGAGCATCATCCGCATCACCCGCGCCCTCTTCCATCGGCTGCTCGAGGAATATCCCGATGCGGCCCGTCTGATCGAAAACCGCATTCGCGACAATCTCGCCGAACTTGCGGCCAAGGCGGCAAGCCAGTTCCATCGATTCAGCTGAATCTTGTCAGAGCGCAGGGCAATGATGGAGCGCAGCCCAGGAGCGCAAGCTCACCCGCGGGCGAGGCCGTCGATCGCCGCCGCAAACTTCACGAGATCTGACGCGTAGAACCCGGCGGCATTGATGCAGTTCGTCTCGAGCAGCTTCAATCCCTCTTCGGTACGGCAGACGTCGATGACATAGGCCGGCGAGTAGCCGGGGTTGATGTCCACCATGCGCTGCCCGAACTCCAGCACATCGTCATCGATCTCGTAGCGGTGGATGACACGCGATCCATCTTTGTAGAGCGAATAGGTGACGATCCGATCATCGACGGCCCAGAGACGCCATTCGCGCAGGATGCGGACAGGCTTGGTGAGCATCAGCAGCGTGTCGTGGCGAAGCGATCCTGCCGGGATTTCCTCCTCGTCAAGCGCAAGCACCCGCTCCGCCATCCGGATGATCTCGCCCGTCGATTTCACGTTGCCGGGCTCTTCCTTGCTGTCGTCGACGGGGCGCAGGAACCATTCCCTCCTATCACAGGCGCCTGGGGATGTCTCGGAGCGTCAGGAACAGCGCGTCGGCTCCGTTGAGAAGGTAGGGATGCCAAACCTGTTCCTGGACGAAAGGACGCAGCTTGAATACGCCCGGCCAGTAGCCGTTCGCCTCGGCGTTCTTCCACAGTGAATAGGAGCCGAACATCACCACGCAGCCGGGATCGGGGACGACCGGCTCGGGGATGAGCTCGCCGACGAACGGGACGACCTTGTGCCATGTGTAGGAGATACCGAGCCGGTCGAGCGCCTCGGCCAGCTTCTGGGTGTCTTCGAACTGCTGAAGAAGCCACTGCATCAGAAGTTGAAATGCGCCGTTACCGGCACGTGGTCCGACGGCCGGTCCCAGCCGCGCGCCTCCCTCAGGATCTCGATCCGCTGGAGATGCGGACCGAGATCTGATGACGACCAGATGTGGTCGAGGCGGCGGCCGCGATCGGCCGCCTCCCAGTCCTTGGCGCGGTAGCTCCACCAGGTATAAAGCTTCTCGCTTGCCGGAACGTGCTGGCGCATGAGATCGAGCCAGGCGCCGCGCTTCATCACCTCGAGCAGCCCGTCGGTTTCTACGGGCGTATGGCTGACGATTTTCAGCAGTTGCTTGTGCGACCAGACATCGTGCTCCAGCGGTGCGATGTTGAGGTCGCCGACCAGGATGGCGGAGGTGTTGGCCTCGCCATTGGCTTTCAAGAGCTTCATCTCCTCGATGAAATCGAGCTTGTGGCCGAATTTCGGATTGATCGTGCGATCCGGCTCGTCGCCGCCGGCCGGGACGTAGAAATTGTGCAGCCGCACACGGCGATTGCCGCGCTCGAACACCGCCGATATGTGACGGGCATCGCCGACGCCGCAATAATCCTGCCGGTGATCCTCCGTCAGCGGAATTCGCGAGGCGATTGCGACCCCGTGATACCCCTTCTGGCCATGGATGATGATGTGATCGTAGCCCAACGCCCGCAAAGGTGCTGCAGGGAAGAGCTCGTTCGGCACCTTGGTCTCCTGCAGGCAGAGAATGTCAGGCCTCTGTTTGAGCACGAGCTGCTCGACGATCGGCATGCGCAGCCGCACCGAATTGATATTCCAGGTCGTAATCGAAAAACCCATGCCCAAGCCCTTTCACACTTTCATGAAAGGGCTTTAGAACAAAGGCGGGCAGGAGGAAACCGGCAGCGCGCAAAGGCTTCAGGCGATCAACCGAAAACCCTCAGTCGCGTGAAGCTGCCGTACCCGGAATGCTCTCGTAAGGCACACGGAAGACGCGGTCGTCGAACTGCACACCCGTCTTGACGTTGAAGATCATCACCGACGTATCCTTGCCCTGGTTGTCGGTGATCGTCCACTGGCGCAGATCATAGGTCTTCGGATCGAACATCATGGTGATCGTCGAGTTTCCGAACACCGTATTGTTACCGAGCGCGATCGTCGTCAGGTCCGACTCCTCCTTCACGCCCTTCACCATGCCGGCCGAAAGATCGATATGCTGCGCCAGGAGCAGGCTGAGCGGAGTCTTCGAGAGCGGATAGAGATCCCAGGTCTTGAGCTTCATATTGCCGATGGCGACATTCTTGCCGTCGGCGATCACCCGCATCGGCGACGGATCGTCGTAGTTGAAACGCAGCTTGCCGGGACGCTGGATGAAGAACTTGCCGCCGGTCTGTTCGCCGCGTGGACCGAACTGGACGAATTCACCCTGCATCGTCGTGACGCCGGAGAAATGATCGGCGATTGCCTGCGCCGTGCCGGAGGCGGGCGCGGCCGCCTGCGCGATGGCGCTGAGAGGAACGGCGCTCGCCATAGCAGCGACGGCGAAAGCGCCGAGAAGATCGCGGCGCGTCATCGCCAGGCCGGAGAGGAAGGAATCGGAGTTACGCATCTAAATCTCCTTAATGCGATCTGCATGCCGCCGAAAGGCGGCGTCTTCAAGGCGTTGCGATCGGCGCGCGAAAAGCAACGGCGTTGATGCCACCGCGTTTCCGCCAAAGCGGCCACATCAGAAATATATGGCGCTTGTCTCAGCGGTCGAGGATATCGCCCTCGGTCGGAACGAGGATTTCTCGTTTGCCGGCATGGTTGGCCGGCCCGATGATGCCTTCCTTCTCCATGCGCTCGATCAGCGAGGCGGCTCTATTATAGCCGATACCAAGCCGCCGTTGGACGTAAGAAGTCGAAGCCTTGCCGTCGCGCAGCACGATGGCGACGGCCTGATCATAGGGATCTTCCGAATCCGAAAGGTTCGACGTGCCGGCCGGACCGCCGCCGCCATAATCGCCGTCCTCGTCGTCATCGGCGGTGATCGCATCGAGATATTGCGGCGAGCCCTGCGTCTTCAGGTAGGAGACGATCTCTTCCACCTCGACATCCGAAACGAACGGGCCGTGGACGCGCTGAATGCGCCCGCCGCCCGCCATGTAGAGCATGTCGCCCATGCCGAGCAGCTGTTCGGCGCCCTGTTCGCCGAGAATGGTGCGGCTGTCGATCTTCGAGGTGACCTGGAACGAAATGCGGGTCGGGAAGTTCGCCTTGATCGTGCCGGTGATGACGTCGACCGACGGACGCTGGGTCGCCATGATCACGTGGATGCCGGCCGCACGCGCCATCTGCGCCAGGCGTTGCACCGCGCCTTCGATGTCCTTGCCGGCGACCATCATCAAATCGGCCATCTCGTCGATGATGACGACGATATAGGGCATCGGCTTGAGGTCGAATTCTTCGGTCTCGTACATGGCTTCGCCGGTATGGCGATCGAAGCCGGTCTGCACCGTGCGCGAGATCACCTCACCCTTCGAGAGCGCCTGTTCGACGCGCGTGTTGAAGCCGTCGATGTTGCGCACGCCGATCTTCGACATCTTCTTGTAGCGCTCTTCCATCTCGCGCACTGTCCATTTGAGCGCAACGACGGCCTTCTTCGGATCGGTGACGACAGGCGAAAGCAGATGCGGAATGCCGTCATAGACGGAGAGCTCGAGCATCTTCGGGTCGATCATGATCAGCCGGCACTGTTCCGGCGTCATGCGGTAGAGCAGCGACAGGATCATCGTGTTGATGGCGACCGATTTGCCCGAACCGGTGGTGCCGGCAACGAGCAGGTGCGGCATCTTGGCGAGGTCGGCGATGACGGCTTCGCCGCCGATCGTCTTGCCGAGCGCCATAGCGAGCTTGGCCTTGCTGCCGTCGAAATCCCGCGACGCGATCAATTCGCGGAGATAGACGGTCTCGCGCGTCTGGTTCGGCAATTCGATACCGATCGCATTGCGGCCCGGCACGACGGCGACGCGGGCGGCAATGGCGCTCATCGAACGGGCGATATCGTCGGCAAGACCGATGACGCGTGACGATTTGATGCCGGGCGCCGGCTCCAGTTCGTACAGCGTGACGACGGGACCTGGACGGACGTGAATGATTTCGCCCTTGACGCCGAAATCCTCCAGCACACCCTCGAGCATGCGGGCATTCTGCTCCAGCGCATCGGCCGACAGTGTCGAATCGCGCACCACGTTCCTGGGCTCGGCGAGCAAATGCATCGACGGAAGCTGGAAACCTTCGGGACGAATGAACGAGCCCTGCGCTTCCCGCTCGACACGGGCGCCGGGCTTCGGACGCGTGATCGCCGGGACGACGCGAGGTTCCGGTTTGGCGGCGGCTTTTGCCGGCGCACGGATCATCCAGTCGTCGTCATCGTCGTCGGGCAAAATGTCGGCCGGACGCGGCGGCATGTCGGTATCGAAGGGCGGACCGTCGTCCTCATCCTCATCGTCGATGGAAAGCGACGGCGCGGCGACGACGCGGCGGGGCGAAGCCGCCCTTGCCCCCACTGATGGCTCCATCGATGGTTCCAGGCGCTCGCCGCGGACGACCGGCGCTTTGGCGCGGACCGGTTCGTTCAGCGTGCCGAATTCATCGTCGTTGAAATCATAGGGCGATTCGAAATCGCCCTGGCGCCGCTTGCGCGGTCCCATGCCGAACAGCCGGCGCAACCGGCCCTGGCTCATGAACCAGGCATGCGTCATGGCGCCGCTGAACGCAACCCAGCGCGATTCGTCCTCTTCCTCATCCTCTTCTCCGACCACCCGCGCCTTGCTTGTTGTCTCGACGTAATCGTCCTCGATTTCGTCATCGGCCTCGCTGCGGCCGACAAGGCCTGATGCGAAGAGCATCATCCAGGCGGTCGGCACGGCAAAGATGCAGCCGACGACCATGGCGAAGGTGCCGGTGGGATAAGCGCCGACGAAGAGTGCGGGAAAGCGCAGGATCATATCGCCGATGACGCCGCCGATACCGTTCGGGATCGGCCAGGTGAGCGGCGGCGGAAAACAGCCGATAACGGCGGAGGAAAGCACCGAGCCGACAAGCCAGGCGCCGAGGCGGGCGGGGATGCGGTCGAAGCGACGGCCGGAGATCATCGTCAGCGCCCAGGCGACGATCGGCAGCATCGCCACGACGCTGGCAAGCCCCAGGAACTGCATGACGATATCGGCAAAGGCAGCACCGCTGTAGCCGAGAATATTCGTCGGCAGGTTGGCGGTGGCGTAGGAATAGCTCGGATCGGCAACGTTCCACGTCGCCAGCGCCGCAACGCAGAAAGCCAGCAGCAGAAAGATCGCAAAGCCGATGAGTGCCTGGATCTGCCGCAGCATGAATGCCGAGAAGGAGAACCGATCCGGACGGCCATCCATTGCCGGCGACGTGCTTCTTGCCATGTGTCTAACCCGTCCAATGCCTGAGGGCATGCGAATCACCGAAGCTTCGCCATGCCAAATGCGTCCGCTCTACCTAATCAGAGCCGGGTTAAAGCGATGTTAACCATGCGTGCCTGGACATGCATTCCCGACATGGAAATGAAAAAGGCCCGAACCTTGAAAGGTCCGGGCCAAATGCGGTCTATGGTTAGAGCATTTCCGGGTCTAGCCCGGACAAGCTCGAGATAGGCCGCGACGGGCCGTGAAGCGGCGCCCTTCTGCCGGGCGCCGCAATCCCCTGTGATCAGGAAGAGTGGTAGGCAGCTTCGCCGTGGGTCGAAAGGTCGAGACCTTCGCGCTCAGCTTCGACGCTGACGCGCAGGCCGATGACGACGTCCACGATCTTGTAGAGGATCGCCGAGCCGATGCCCGACCACAGCAGCGTCGTCAGCACGCCCTTGGCCTGGGCCAGCACCTGGGTTGCCGTGCCGGCATAGGAGGCAGCGAAATCGGCCGTCGAATAATCGACGATGCCTGCACCGCCGAGCGCCGGGTTGACGAGGATACCGGTGCCGAGGGCGCCGAGGATGCCGCCGACGCAGTGGACGCCGAAGACGTCGAGGCTGTCGTCGTAGTTGAACTTGTTCTTCACGACATCGACGAAGAAGTAGCAAACCGGCGAGACGATCAGACCGAGAACGATCGAGCCCATCGGGCCGGCAAAACCTGCAGCCGGGGTGATGGCGACCAGACCGGCAACCGCACCGGAAGCACCGCCAAGCATCGAGGCCTTGCCGCGGGCGAGGCTTTCGACAATGCACCAGGAGACGGCGGCAGCTGCCGTCGCGACGAACGTGTTGATGAAGGCAAGCGAGGCATAGCCATTGGCTTCGAGGTTGGAGCCGGCATTGAAGCCGAACCAGCCGACCCACAGCAGCGAGGCGCCGACCATGGTCAGCGTCATCGAATGCGGAGCCATGATTTCCTTCTTATAGCCCGTGCGCTTGCCGAGCATGATCGCACCGACGAGACCAGCAATACCGGCATTGATGTGAACGACCGTGCCGCCGGCGAAGTCGATTGCGCCATAGGAGAAGATCAGACCGGCCGGCGAGGTGTAAGAGCTCGGACCACCCCAGAACCAGACCATGTGCGCCATCGGGAAGTAGATGAAGGTGACCCACAGCACGACAAAGAGCATGACGGCCGAGAACTTGACGCGTTCGGCGAAGGCGCCGACGATCAGGCCGGGCGTGATGCAGGCGAAGGTCATCTGGAAGACGATGAAGGTGTATTCCGGAATGGCGACGCCCTTCGAGAAGGTTTCGGCGAGCGACGATGTGTTGACGCCGGCAAGGAACGCCTTGGAGAAGCCGCCGACGAAGCTGTTCAGCGAGCCGCCGTCGGTGAAGGCGAGCGAATAGCCGTAGGTGACCCAGAGCAGCGCCACGACGGCGGTGATCATGAACACCTGCATCAGCACGGAGAGCATGTTCTTGGCGCGCACGAGGCCGCCGTAGAACAGCGCAAGGCCGGGGATGGTCATCAGCAGGACGAGTGCCGAGGAGATAAGCATCCAGGCATTGTCCCCCTTATCCATGGTGAAGGCAGGAGCGGCAGCAGCGGTGGTGGCGGCGGCCGGCGCAGCCTCCTGAGCGAAAGCGACAACCGGCGCCAGAAGCGCAGCCGTTGCTACGCCGATCAGCGCAAAGGGGGAAGAAAACTTCGAAGTCGACATTGAAAAAAGCTCCTTGGACCGCCGCTTACAGCGCTTCTGAATCGGTTTCGCCCGTACGGATACGCACGGCATGATCGATCGAATAGACGAAAATCTTGCCGTCACCGATCTGGCCGGTCTTGGCCGACGCCGCGATGGCTTCGACCGCCCTGTCGACGAGTTCCGATGCGACGGCGATTTCGATCTTGAGCTTCGGCAGGAAGCTGACGGCATATTCGGTGCCGCGATAAATTTCGGTATGTCCCTTCTGGCGCCCGTAGCCCTTCACTTCGGTTACGGTCAGGCCCTGAATGCCGATCGCCGTAAGGGCTTCGCGGACCTCATCGAGTTTGAACGGCTTGATAATAGCCATCACAATTTTCATCTGGTTTCCCATCCTTCGTTATCCTCGGCGCGGAGCCGACTCTCCTTGCCGCTGACGTTCCCGAACAGCGACCGGCGATATACATTCAAAGGACGTGCCAGATTCGAAGCCGAAGTTAACTTATTGAAAAATAAATGTTATAATTGGGAGTGCCAATAAACAGGCAATTGACCGACCAATAAGCGCACAAATAATGCGCAAATTTGCAAATATGCCTGTTATTTATTCATTTGCCTTTTTCCGAATCAATCCTTCTTGCGCGACGGATGCGATCAACACACCCGTTCGCGTGAACAGGCTCCCGCGAGTCAATCCCCTGGCGCCCGAAGCCGAGGGGCTGTCCTGCGTATAGAGCAGCCAGTCGTCGAGCTTGCACGGCCGGTGAAACCACATGGAGTGATCGAGACTTGCCACCTGCAGGCTCTGGTCGAAGATGGACGTTCCGTGGGCATAAAGCGACGTATCGAGCAGCGTCATGTCTGAGAGATAGGCAAGCACCGCCGCCTGATAGAGCCGGTCATCGGGAACCGGCCCGGTGGCGCGCACCCAGACGTCCTGCCGCGGGTCGAGCTTCCTGTCGGAAAAATAATGGGTCAGCGAGACGGGGCGGATCTCGATCGGCCGCTCGCGCTCCCAGTACTTCCGGATCGCTTCCGGCGCGTGCGCGAGATATTGCTCCTTGATCTGCTGTTCGCCGAGCAACTCTTCGGGCATTGCCACGTCGGGCATGGCGATCTGGTGGTCGAAGCCCGCTTCCTCCACCTGGAAAGAAGCCGACAGCGCGAAGATCGCCTTGCCGTGCTGGATCGCGACGACGCGCCGGGTGTTGAAGCTCGATCCGTCGCGGATGCGCTCCACCTGGTAGATGATCGGCACCGAGGGATCGCCGGGGCGCATGAAATAAGCGTGCAGCGAATGCACGAAGCGCTCGGCCCCGATGGTGCGCTGCGCCGCCATCAGCGCCTGGCCGATGACCTGGCCGCCGAAGACCCGCTGCCAGCCGGCCTGCGGACTGCGGCCGCGGAAAATATCGACCTCGATCGGCTCCAGATCGAGCGTCGCAAGCAGCCTCTCCATCGCCGAAGGTTCGGTCGTCTCGCGCGTCATTTTGTATGCCTCCCAGCGGTAGGAAGTGAAGTTGCGATGATCTATATAGATCACATCTGAGGCACAAGGTACGGGAGCGGCGTGATGCTGGATATGCTGGTTGTGGGCGGGGGTTATGTCGGCCTTTCCGTGGCCGTCGCGGTCAAGCAGGCAGCGCCCCATCTGAACGTCACGGTCGTCGAGGCCGCGCCCGAGCATGCCTGGAAAAACGATACGCGCGCTTCCGCCGTCATCGCGGCGGCGGCAAAGATGCTTGAAATCTTTGGCATCTGGACCGAGATCGAGCCGGAAGCTCAGCCAATCACCAAGATGATCGTGACCGATTCCCGGGCATCCGATCCGGTCCGTCCGGTTTTCCTCACCTTCGATGGCGAAGTGGCGGAAGGCCGGCCTTTCGCTCACATGATTCCGAATGTCGCGATGGTCGGAGCACTTCGCGGCGCCTGCGAACGGCTCGGTATCGACATCCGCCACGGACTGAGCGCGACCGAACTCAAAACCCACGACAGCCATGCCGGCGTCACGCTGTCGGATGGCAGCACGCTGGAATCCCGCCTGGTGGTTGCCTGCGACGGCGTGCGCTCGAGGCTGCGCGATCTCGCCGGCATCAGGACCGTCACCTGGGACTACGGCCAGTCCGGCATTGTCGCGACCGTCGAACATGAGCGGCCGCATGACGGCTGTGCCGAAGAGCATTTTCTGCCGGCCGGCCCCTTCGCCATCCTGCCGCTCCGGAACAACCGCTCCTCGCTCGTCTGGACGGAACGCACGCATGATGCCGACAGGCTGGTTGCCGCCGACGATCTGATCTTCGAGGAGGAACTGGAACGCCGCTTCGGCCACAAGCTCGGGGCGCTCAAGGTCATCGGCGACAAACGCGCCTTTTCGCTCGGCCTGACGCTTGCCCGCGCCTTCGTCGCGCCGCGTCTGGCGCTGGCCGGCGACGCCGCGCACGGCATCCATCCAATCTCGGGACAGGGCCTCAATCTCGGCTTCAAGGACGTGGCGGCGCTCGCCGAAACGATCGTCGAGGCCGACCGCCTCGGTCTCGATATCGGCTCGATCAACATCCTCGAGCGCTACCAGACTTGGCGGCGCTTCGACACCTTCCGCATGGGCGTGACGACCGACGTGCTGAACCGGCTCTTCTCCAACGACGCAATGCCGATCCGGATCGCCCGCGATGTCGGTCTCGGCATCGTCGACCGGCTGCCGCGCCTCAAATCCTTCTTCATCAGCCAGGCGGCCGGAACAGCGGCAAAGGATAATCCGCGGCTGCTGGCCGGCCAGACGATTTAGCCGAATTCGGAGAGGCTATTCGTCGAGGCGGCGGGCCTCGGACACCAGCATGATCGGAATGCCGTCGCGGATCGGATAGGCAAGCTGCGCCTTTTCCGAGACGAGCTCATTATGTTCGCGATCATAGGAAAGCCGGCCCTTGGAGAGCGGACAGACCAGGAGTTCCAGCAGTTTCGGATCGACGCGGCTCAGTTTTTCGTCCATGACCGCAGTTTACTGCAGAACCGTATCGGAGTCACCGAAGACCCGCGCCAGCACGATTTCGGTAATGGCGATCAGCGTCTCGGCCCGCGTCTTCAGGTCCGGCGCCTCCAGGAGCGCCTGTTTTTCAGCCGGCCCGAACGGCGACATCATGGCAAGTGAATTGACGAGCGTCAGGTTGCTGGCCCGCTCGACGCTCTCCCAGTCGGCCTCCAGCTTATTGGCATCGAGATAGGCCTTGAAGGCGGTCAGCAGCGACATGCGGTCGACCGCCTCCTCCTCGTTCTCAGCCGAGAGATCGGCAATGAAGGGTGCGATGCGGAAGGTGCGGAAGGGATCGCTGGTCACCTTCTCCTCCAGGAGCCGGAAGCGGCAGACGCCGGTCAGCGACACGATATAGCGCCCGTCGCCGGTCTCGGCAAAGGAGGTGATGCGACCGAGGCAGCCGACGGCGGCAAGATTGTGCTCGCCGCCCTTGTCCTCATGTTCGCCGAGTGCCGGCTGGACCATGCCGATCAGCCGGTTTCCGGCAAGGGCTGCATCCAGCATCGCCAGATAACGCGGCTCGAAGATGTTGAGGGGAAGCTGCCCGGCGGGCAGGAGGAGGGCCCCGGTCAGGGGGAAGACGGCGATCGCATCAGGCAGATCGCCCGGCTTCAGGTATCTGGCATTACCGACTTGCATGAAACCGTCCCGCATTCTGGTAGACGGGCATGCCCGTCCTGACGAGAATGTGGTGCCCCTGCCCAAAAACGCAAGGGCGAATATTCATCTTAAGAGAACAGCATCGCCGAAAGCTTGCGCCGCGCGGCAACCGTCGCCGGATCCTTGAAACCCCAGACCTCGAAGAACTGCAGCAGTTGCCGGCGGGCGCCGTCATCGTCGAAGGCGCGATCCTTGCGCATGATGAGAAGCAGATGTTCGGCGGCTTCCTCGCGCCGGCCTTCGACATTGAGGATCTTGGCGAGCTTCAGCCGCGCCTCGTGGTTGTCGGGATTGGTCGCAAGTTCCCGCTCGAGCGCAACGGGATCGCCAAGCTTGCGCGCCTCCTCGATCTGGTCGAGCTTCTTCAGCACCGCCTGGATGCCGGCGTCCTTCGCCAGCTCCTCGGGCAGATCAGTCAGCGTTTCGCGCGCCCGCTGATGCTGGTTTGCAGCGATCATGCATTCGGCCATTCCGGCAAGCGCCTTGGCATTCTCGGGATCGGCCTGCATGACGGCGCCGTAAAGCTGCGCCGCCTCGTTGATGTTGCCGGCAGCGAGCAGCTCCGCCGCCTCCGTCAGCACGGCTTCGATTTCGGCCGCCTCATCGGCACCGGCAGGCCCGGCGATACGGTCGATGAACTGAGTGATCTGACTTTCCGGCACCGCACCCATGAAGCCGTCTGCCGGACGGCCATTGACGAAGGCAATGACGGCAGGAATCGACTGAATGCCGAGTTGGCCGGCAATCGAGGGATGGTCGTCGATGTTCATCTTGACCAGACGAACGCGGCCCTTGGCCTCATTGACCACTTTCTCCAGCACCGGCGTCAGCTGCTTGCAGGGACCGCACCAGGGCGCCCAGAAATCGACCAGCACCGGCTGTTTGCGCGACGCCTCGATGACGTCCTTGCCGAAATTCGCAGTCGTCGTGTCGCTGATGTAGCTGCCGGCCGCAGCCGCCGCTTCCGGCTGAGCGCCGAAGCTTGCCGTTGCGGACATCTGATTTCCGAAGGAACCGTTATAGGGGTTGTTGCTGCCGCTCATTGGTATCTCCCGCCGCGCCGATCCTGCCGGCGTCATTGTAGCGCTAAAATCGTATGTCAGGACGTCACTTTCAAGACAAGCGGCTTATGTCCGGTCGCTTCCATGAAACGGATGAGGTCGCCGCTCGCAATCGATGTCGTCGCATCGTTGGAGAGCGGATGGCAGTTGACGATCTTCTCTTCCATCAGATCGGCATCGAGCACGAAGGTGACCTTTGATTCGGTATCGTTGATCGCGCCGAAGGCGGTGACCGCCCCCGGAATGACACCCAGATATTCCATCAACTTCTCCGCCCTGCCGAAGGAGACCCGGCCGGACCCGCCGATGATGGTGTGAACCTGCTTGAGGTCGACCTCGGCATTCTCCTCCACCGTCAGCAGAAAATACCGGTCCTTCTTGTCCTTGATGAACAGATTCTTGGTGTGGCCGCCGGGGATTTCATCGCGCAGCGCAACCGATTCGGCCACGGTAAAGACCGGCGCGTGATCGACCGTCTTATAAGCGATCCCGAGTCCGTCGAGAAAGGCGAACAATTCTTCTCTTGTCTTGGGGGCATTTTCGGGCATTGGGCGATCCATCGGCGTGTGAGGGAAAATCGAGGCGTCCTGATTAAGTCCGTCCACAATGTTTGGCAATCTTCGCAACCGACGCTCTGCCCCCAGTTTTGCGCCTTTCCGCGCCGCTTCTGCGAACATCGCAATTTTTCTTCGCTTCTCCGTCATTTCCCTGTTGCATTTGAAAATCCGTTAGGCCATATAGCGCCCGTCGCCACGAGGCGGCGCCCACGGTCCACCGACTACCCCGGACCGATGCGGATTGAGCGGGTGTAGCTCAGGGGTAGAGCACAACCTTGCCAAGGTTGGGGTCGAGGGTTCGAATCCCTTCGCCCGCTCCAGTTTCACCGAAATAACAGCGCTTATGGTTTTCCGACGCCATAGCCGGCGTCACTGGCTCAGTACCTTCTTCACCCAGGTATCGACCTCATCGCCGCTGCTTGTCGGCGAGACATGGACGCCGTTTTGCCGGGCATATCTGCACTGCCATTTGATCTCTCGGTCGAGATCCGGGATTGCGAAGGCGTCCTTCAGCTTCACGCCGCTATAGCTCTCCAGACGCTCAATGATCTGATTTGGCGTGACGTCCATGTTCGGGCCACCGGCGTGACGATCGAATTCGAATTGCTCCCGATGCGCGGCGACGGCGGCGATCACCTTCTTCGCCTCTCCTTGCCGCTTCCAGGGTCGAGGCTGCGATAATGCAGCGGACGATCACGCCGGAATACATATGCCAAGGCTGCGACTGCAGGCGGATCTTCACCGTGATCTGTTTTCGCCGGCCTGATCGAGAAGAGTGTCCAGCTTATTGAATGCCTTGGCCGAATAAGGGTCCGTCGGTTCGAGGAAGGCTTCGAAGATCCATGGGCCATTGCCCTAGCTCAGGGGATCTGCGTGCCACGAAGTATCGGTCATGACGATGTCCTTTCCTTTCGTGAATCGGGTATGCAATTTAACGGATCAAACTCCAGAAACCATGCTTCTTTCCATGTTGACGCTTCAATTCCGCGACGTAGGTGTCATGAGGTCGGGCGCTGCCGAAATCGTCGATATGAGGCGCGAGCGACGCGCATTCCGCAAGATGGCGCGTGGCGTGCTTGTAGCGGCTGGAACGGCCTTCATCGAGGGCGAAGCCGATCATCGACCGCAGCACCACGGTTGCTGCGAGCGGGTATTTCTCCTGCAGCATCTCGGCGGCCGGCGTCATCAGCTCGTAGAGGTCGCCGTCCAGTTCGGCCTGGCGCGTAGATATCAGTTTTGCTGCCTCGGCAGGCGCGGGCCAGGTGAGGAAAAAGGCAAGGGCTCGATGAACCTCCGGAAAGCGGTGCGCAAAGGCGAATGCCTTCTCCTCGGCCTCGATATCGTCGAAGTCGGCGAGCGTTCGCAGGAAAGCGCGAAGGTGATCGCCATTCAGCGACTGCTCGAAGCATTGCCATTGATAAGCCTGCCCTTCCTCCCCCCCGTCCCAGGGCATTGAGTGCTTCGACGCGGGCATACTGCCATTCAAAAGGCAGTTCGAACCACCCCCTGTGATCGGCGGCGTCCAAAATCTCCAATGCTTCCCCGGCGCGTCCAGCTAAAAGCAAACGGTGGGCAATCTCGGCTGCGACCATCGGCGCGCTTAATGTCTCTTCCGGCTGCTGGGCAATGAAGGCATCGACATCATTCTGGGCATCGGCAATTTCCTGCAGAGCGATGCGTGCCCTCCGTTGCCGATGGTTGGCGTAGATCTCGCCCTTGTAGATCGGCCGGTTGCCGCCCCAGCCGAAAATCTCCCGGTCGGCATCGGCAGGCTTCTCCTCCGGTTCGTTCGACCATTGCACCAGGAGGCTCTTTAAACGTTCCAAGCCGTCCTTGCCCAGCGCCGGAGCCATCTCGCCGATCAGCGGATCATATTGGCCGTAGTCGTTATCCTGCAGCGCGGTGAAGATCCTGTCGGCAAGGACGGCGATACCGATATGAGCGGAGCTGGCGATGACGCCGGCATCGGCGCATGCCTGATGGAACGTCTCGATGAACGCTCTGTCGTCGCTGTTGGATCGCGCGAATATCGTGTCGGCGACAGCAAGGAATTGCCAGATGAGATCGAACGCTTACTTCGGATCGTCGGCAGCCACGACGGTGACGATCGCGGACCGCTGCGTCTCGAGGTCGGCGTTAACAGTCTTCACCTTATACCATTCGATGACGGTGCGGGCTCGCGCGATGCTGGCGAGGCGTTTCCGCACCTCACGAGCCACTTCCGCCCCGCCGTGGTTACCGGCAAGCTCCATTCGAAGCCGTCGTTTGTGGGCGGCGCTGCCGGTGCTGATTTCGATCAGCAATTCGGCGAGCCGCTGCGCACCGAGGGCCTCCAGATTCTTTGCGTTGAGAGTCGTCTTTGCTGCCATGGACCGTCGCTATCGTTTCCAGCCCGACAGTATCTCAGCGTTCACATCCGTCCAAGGTGCCGAGCGGGAAGGCGTTGGGATAATCCTAGTGCGGTTTCCGTACGTCTTCGAATTTCAGGTCAAAGCGCGCGAGATATTTGGCAAGGCGATCGGCGTCGTTGCTGCTCTTCTTTTCCAGGCGCGAGTTTGCAAACAGTGCCCGGCCGGCCGCGCTGGCGCTGGCATGCTCGCGGCAGGTGCGAAGAACGGCGGCGAGTTGAACGGCGTCGAAACGATCGAGGCGGGCAGTGGCGTCCTCGCCGAGCAGGTCGAGGAGGATGTCGTCGGAGGATTGGCGTCCCGACGAGCCGCGCCAGGCGGCCTTGAGGCGTCGAATCTCATCGTCGACCACCTCGACGGTGATTCGGCCTTGAGGCGCGAGCGTTGCCATGCGCGTGACGGAGGCGGACAAGTCGCGGAAGTTCGCGCTCCAGACAGCCTCCGAGCCGGTCGCAAACGCGAGATAGCGGCTTCGCGCCTCTTTGTTGAACGTCACGTTCTGCCCTTCACGTTCAAGGAACCGTCGAAGCTCGAAATCGAGATTGGGCTCGATATCCTCCTTGCGCTCGCGCAACGCCGGCAGCTGGAAAGTCCATAGATTGAGCCGGGCAAAGAGATCTTCGCGGAATTGACCATGATGGACGGCGTCACCGAGATCGCGATTGGTGCCCGCCAGAAGCTGGAAGTCGGCGGAAACTTCGCGGTCCGCGCCGACCGGCAGGAAGCGCTTCTCCTCGATCGCCCGCAGGCACATGGCCTGTTCATCGAGGCCGAGTTCCCCGATCTCATCGAGAAAGAGCACGCCCTTGTCCGCCGACTTCAGCAGGCCGGGCCGTTCGCCTGCGGCGCCGGTGAAGGCGCCTTTGACATGGCCGAAAAGCGCCGACATGGCGTGATCCCCACGCAGCGTTGCGCAGTTGACCTCGACGAAGGGGCCGCTGACCTTTCGCTCGACCCTCTTGAGTTCGTAGATGCGCTTGGCAAGCTGGGATTTTCCCGCGCCGGTCGGGCCGGTCAGCAAGACGGGTGCGGTAGAACGGATGACAACGCGCTCGATCTCATCGATCATTCGGTTGAAGGCGGGGTTTCGCGTCGAAATACCGGATTTCAGAAACGAGGCGGCATCAGCCTGTTCGGATGCGAAGCGCTTGGCGATTTCGTCATAGCGCGAGAGATCAAGATCGATGATGCGATGGGTTCCCGCGAAATCCTGTCCCGGCTCGCGCTCGCGCGGCGGAGAGAGTTGCAGCAACCTGCCGGGGATGATGCGCGCTTCGGTCAGGAGGAACCAGCAGATCTGGGCGACGTGAGTGCCGGTGGTGATGTTGACGAGATAGTCTTCGGCCTCGGGATCGAAACTGTAGTCGCGGGCAAAATCCCTGAGGCTCGTATAGACTTCGGAAAAGTCCCAGGGATCCCGCAGATTGATGATGCGCTGGCGAACCTCCGTCGCGGGCGAAATCGTCTCGATATCCCTGATCACAGTCTTGGCCAGCCAGTCGGAATGGTTGTCGTGGATCAGTTCCAGCCGATCGATGAAAAGACCGGTCTGTTGGCAAAGGCCGACATTCGGCCGCCAGCGCGTCCATCGGTCTTCACGCCGGCCCACGTCGAGAGTCGTTCCAAGAATGCTGATGGCGACACGGCGCTTCATCATTTATCCAAAATTATAAAGACATATATTATGAGATAGACTATTCCGGTTTCTCGAACTTGGCAATTTTGCAGGGCAGAAATTCTCTGATAATTTTTACTATTATAAATCAAAGATTTATGAACGGATTTGCGGAGGCTTGCCGCAGTTCTTAGAAACTGGCACGCCACTTGAATTGTATGAGGCAGAACCAAATCAAAGAGGTGCTGCCATGGTGAACAAGGCAATTTTCAAATCCTATTTTGGAAAGCTGCTCGCCGGCACGACGACGACCAACCACGAAGGCGCAGCAGCCTATGCTCTCTCGCCGCGTGAGGCCCTGGCGCAATATGCCGTCACCGGAACATTCAGCGACACCTTCTATGCGGATCCCGGGGAACAGCTCGATGCCGTGATGCGCCTTGGCGCGGAGGTCGAGCCGGAATTCCTGGCAAAGCTCGCGGTCTACGCGGCGGACAAGGGCCATATAAAGGACATGCCGGTCATGCTGCTGGCGATGCTTTCGGGCCTCGAAAGCGATGCCTTTGCGCGAGCTTTTCCGCGTGTGGTAAAGAGCGGCAAGATGTTGCGCGGCTTCGTGCAGGTCATGCGGTCGGGTGTCACCGGCCGGAAATCGCTCGGATCGCGGCCGAAGAAGATGGTCCAGGCCTGGTTCGACCGGGTGACGACGGAACAGTTCCTGCAGGCGATGGTCGGCAATGATCCGTCGCTGCCGGATGTGATCCGGATGGTGCATCCGAAGCCGCGGGATGCGAAACGTCAGGCGCTCTACGCCTGGGCGATTGGCAAGCCGTATGATATCGCCGCATTGCCGGCGGAGGCAAAGGCGTTCGAAGCGTTCAAGCGCGATAGCAGCTTGCCGCTGCCGCCCGTGCCGTTCCAGATGTTGACCTCGCTTGGTTTGAGCAAGGAGCAGTGGTCGGAAATCGCCTTGAAGGGCTCGTGGCAGATGGTGCGCCAGAACCTCAACACCTTTGCCCGAAACGGGGTGTTCGAGCTGGATGGCATGGCCGAACGGCTTGCTGCACGGATCGCCGATCCGGAAGCGGTGCGGAAGGCGCGTGTCTTCCCCTACCAGTTGATGGTGGCGTGGCATATGGCGAACCGGTCGGTTCCGGCTGTCGTTGCGGATGCTCTGCAGGATGCGATGGAGGTGGCAATCTCCAGCGTGCCGACCATCGGCGGCAATGTCGTGGTCTGCCCGGATGTTTCCGGCTCCATGTCGTCCCCCGTTACCGGTTACCGGAAGGGCGCGACATCAGCCGTCCGCTGCATCGATATCGCAGCACTCATGGCTGCGTCGTTCCTTCGACGTAACCGGCATGCGCGTATCATCCCGTTCGAACAGGACGTCGTAAACGTCCGCCTGAATGGGCGTGACAGCGTGATGACCAATGCGGCGAAGCTTGCGGCGGTCGGCGGCGGCGGAACGAACTGCTCTGCGCCGCTGCGGCTGCTGGCAAAGGAGAAGGCGGCGGTCGACCTCGTGGTCTTCGTCTCGGACAACCAGTCCTGGATGGATGCGCAGGGGCACGGCCAGGCGACCGGGATGATGGTCGAATGGGCGCGGATCAAGAGGCTGAACCCGGCTGCAAAGCTGGTCTGCCTCGACATCCAGCCTTACGTCCAGACGCCAGCCAGGGCCGAGGACGTGCTGAACATCGGCGGCTTCTCGGATGCCGTCTACGGAGCCATTGCCAGCTTCGCGGCCGGCAAGTCCGGTCCGGGCGAATGGGTTCGCAGAATCGAGGCGACCGATCTTTGAAATTGCCTCGCGCCGCCAGTGAACGGCGCGAGGCACCGTGACGAATGCCGGATGGAACTACAGACTGTCACTCTCCAGGTCGCGGGTTCGAATCCCGTCGGGTCCCCCCAAAAATAAGGACCCGTAGCTCAGCGGATAGAGCGGGTGTTCCACCATATCTCGTCGTCACGGACCAATCGAATGACATACAAACCACATGGCGAATGCCGGGGAAACTACATCGGTAACCCGAAAGGGCGCGGGTTCAAGGCCCGCCTTGTCGCCCAAATCCCGAAAGGGAGGAGGATGCGCAAGATGTTTCCTCAAGACTTGTCGCCATGACCGAAACTGCAGCGGCGAATGCCGGACGGAACTACAGCCTCCACCCTGAGGCGGCCCGACAGGTTCGACTCCTGTCCTTGGCGGCGCACTCTGGCACGAGCGGGGGCCACACAGGTTTCGTCCACCTTTGTCGCCGCTGCAAGTAATGCCTGGTGAATGCCGGCAGGACTACAGGAAAGAGCACTCCGCCGATCTCCGGCGGAGAGGTCGGATGTTCAAATTATCCCATCTCCCGCAAGGGACGTGTAGCTCAGCAATCATCCCGCCAACGTGTTGTCACCGGGATGCAAGAAACTTGGGCGAATGCCCCCGGTCGGACTACAGGGCCGCATCGCGCCATCGGTGATGGAATGCGTGCGGTAAGGTCTCCGGGAAAATCGTCGCCCAGGCGAGCATCAAACGTAACGAAGAAGAAGGACTGCAGACGCAGAAAAGAAGATGACCGAGATAATGAGCGGACAGGATCTGATCGACGCAGGCATGAGCCAGGGCAAGTGGTTTCGCCCTGCCCTCGATGCGGCCAACAGGGTTTTGAGCCAAGGCGGTTCGGCCGCAGAGGCGCTCGAAGCGGCAAGGGCCTTTCAGCCGGCGCCGACGCTCGCCTTGAGGGCGAATAACGATATCGAGATCTATTCCAATATCCGCGCCGAGAACACCTTCGAGCAGGACAATGTCGAGAAGGTCAACGCCACGATGCGGGCGCTTGCACGCACGCCGGTCATCCGGGCTGCAGCGATCATGCCCGATGCTTGCCCGGCCGGGCCGATCGGCACCATTCCGGTTGGTGGCGTCGTGGCATCGGAGGCGATCCATCCGGGCATGCACTCGGCGGATATCTGCTGCTCCATGGCGATCTCGATCTTCCCGGATGTCGATCCGAAATCACTTCTGGACGCCGTGCATGCGGTGACGCATTTCGGTCCCGGGGGCCGTCCGCGCGGCGCGCAGATCAAGCCTTCCGAAGCGACGCTGTCGGCCTTCCAGCAGAACCCGTTCCTGCGGGACGGGGCGCTCAGTGCCGGCATCGAACATTTCGGCACCCAGGGCGACGGCAATCACTTCGCCTATGTCGGCACGATGAAATCGACCGGTGAGACCGCACTCGTCACCCATCACGGGTCGCGTGCGCCGGGTGCCCGGCTCTACGACAAGGGCATGAAGACGGCGAACCGCTTCCGCGAGCAGATCTCGCCGGAAACGCTGCGGGACAATGCCTGGATCCCCGCCGACACCGAAGAGGGCGAGCTCTACTGGTCGGCTCTGCAGACTATCAGGCAGTGGACGAGGGAAAACCACTATGTCGTGCATGACATGGCAGCAGAGGCGCTCTCGGCAAAAGTGGCCGATCGTTTCTGGAACGAGCACAATTTCGTTTTCCGGAAATCGGACGGCCTCTTCTATCACGGCAAGGGAGCGACGCCCGCCTTCGACAAATGGGCTGAGGATGCGACCGATCTGACGATCATTCCGCTCAACATGGCGGAACCGATCCTGATCGTCCGCGGCTCCAACGCCGCCCATGGCCTCGGCTTCTCGCCGCATGGCGCCGGCCGTAACTTTTCGCGCAGCGCCCATATGCGGCGCCTGGCGGAAGAATATGGCGCCGATGCCCGCGGCTTGAGCCCGAACAACCTGGCGGCGATCCTGGAAAAGGAGACCGCGGGCCTGGACGTTCGCTTCTTCTCGGGCTTTGCCGACGCCTCGGAACTGCCGAGCGCCTACAAGTCTGCCGCCAATGTGCGTGCCCAGATCGAGCATTACGGTCTGGCCGAGGTGGTTGACGAGGTCATTCCCTATGGAAGCATCATGGCCGGTGACTGGCAGAAGGATGCACCCTGGCGTCGTAAACGGGAACGCCGTTGATTGCCTGCGGCAATGCTGCGGCCTTTGCCATATCGGCAAGGGCCGCAGCAGTAGGTGCATGCCATTCGGCCGCCGATTTATATTACTTTATCAAGGCCTAAGTATCCGCATCTCTTCGCATTATCTAAAAAATAACGCTGCCTCGTAACCACTCCTAAAGCCAGGTCTGGCACCTTGTCGGCACTCGATATTTGCGTCCAAATTTTCGGCTGGGGTTTTGTTATGAGTCACAATAAGGACGCCTGGGTCAGCCAGCGCGCTTATTCGCTGTGGGAATCGGAAGGCAGGCCGGAAGGCCGCGGGGAAAGCCATTGGATGCAGGCGCTCAAGGAATTCGAGCAGCTGGAACTGACGAAAGCCTCGCCCGACGGAAACGACCTTATCGAGAAGCTGAAGGCGGCCGGGCGGCTGATGCGGGTCTATGACGGAGCGGCCCCCGCCGTCGAGCACGATCTGCAGCTGAAAGCGGCGCGTTAAAACATTTTCCTGTCAGATTGAAGCACTCACACCGCCGGAGGCGGCAATGTGTCGTCCTGATACTATTGGCGGGCGGCCCAGCCGAGGCCGCGCCGCAGGATGAGCGGCATATAGGGATGGTCGAACTCGGCCGCGACATGGCCGAGAGCGGAATAGAAGATGCGGCCGGCGCCGAAATGGCGTTTGAAGACGACGGGCATCACCACGTTGCGCGCCGCCGGATCGTAGGCGCCGGTGAAAGTGGTGGTCGCAAGGATTTCGACCGTCGGATCATAATGCAGATAATATTGCTCCGAACGGTAGTCGAAGTCGGGAATGCCCTCCATGACAGGATCGTCCTGGCGAGTGACGGCGACACGGAAATCGATGATGTTGCCGGGATGGGCGACCCAGGTGACGCCGGAGACGTAGCGGAAAGGCGCGCTTTCCTTGAATGAGGTGGCGAGCGCGCCGTGATGGCCGGCGAGTCCGAGACCTCCGCGCACGGCCTCGACCAGGGCGCTAGCGTGGGGCTTTTCCAGCGTTTCGCCGGTGATGATGGGCACCAGCAGATCTGCCTTGGCCAGGGTCGGAGATCCGAATATGCCGAGATCGCCGGTCACCTCCACCGCAAAGTCGTCTTCGCGCAGGAGATCGGCGACTATATGGGCGCATTGTTCCGGCTCATGGCCCTGCCAGCCGCCCCAGACGATCAATGCCTTCCTCATTCCCGGTCTCCCTGACTGATTGCTGTGGATCGTTGATCATCACCCGATGATACAAGCCGCTTAAATCGGGCGGTCATGCAAATCACGCGAATAATTGATCGATTTTGCCGTTTCGGCCAATCGCAAACCGCCGGTTTCGGCATTTGACGTATTGTCCGCTCGTGCCAATCGCAGTTCCTTCTTTTTATTGACGTGTATCTCGTCTAGGTTTCTTCCATCTCTCACTGATGATTAAAGGTGGTGCATGGCAGGTGAAACGGTTCTTGTGGTCGGCGGCGCCGGTTATATCGGCTCGCATACGTGCCTCGACCTGGCGAGCAAGGGCTATAGGCCTGTCGTCTTCGATAATTTTTCAAACGGCCATCGCGAGTTCGTCAAATGGGGGCCGGCGGAAGAGGGCGACATTCGCGATCGTGCCCGGCTGGACGAGGTGCTGGCCACACACAAGCCGGCGGCCATCCTGCACTTTGCGGCGCTGATCGAGGTCGGCGAGTCGGTCAAGGATCCGGTTTCCTTCTATGAAAACAATGTCATCGGCACTTTGACGCTGCTTTCGGCAGCGCAAGCGGCCGGCATCAACGCCTTCGTCTTCTCCTCCACCTGCGCCACCTATGGCCTGCCGCAGAGCGTGCCGCTCGACGAGACGCACCGGCAAGTGCCGATCAATCCCTACGGCCGGACGAAATATATCGTCGAACAGGCGCTTGCCGATTACGACCAGTACAAGGACCTGCGCTCGGTGGTGCTGCGTTATTTCAATGCGGCCGGCGCCGATTTCGAAGGCCGGATCGGCGAATGGCACCAGCCGGAAACACATGCGATTCCCTTGGCGATCGACGCCGCACTCGGCCGTCGCCAGGGTTTCAAGGTGTTCGGCAGCGACTACGAGACGCGCGACGGCACCTGCGTGCGTGACTACATCCATGTGCTGGATCTTGCCGACGCGCATGTGCGCGCCGTCGAATATCTGCTGAAGGGCGGCGATTCCGTCGCGCTCAACCTCGGCACCGGCACGGGCACGACGGTCAGGGAATTGCTCGGGGCGATCGAGGACGTATCGAACCGCCCCTTTCCGGTCGAATATATCGGCCGGCGCGAAGGGGATTCGCATACGCTGGTCGCCAACAACGACAAGGCGCGCGACGTGCTCGGCTGGGTGCCGCAGTATGATCTGTCCGAGATCATAAGTTCCGCCTGGAACTGGCATGCAAAATCCAACCAGCATTGAGCCGAAACGCATTGAGAAGCTCCGCCGGCCCAATATTCTGCTGATCACTGCGGACCAATGGCGTGGCGACTGCCTATCGGCGGTCGGTCATGCTTGTGTGAAAACACCTCACATCGATGCGCTGGCACGCGAAGGCACGCTCTTCCGGCAGCATTATGCCGGGGCGGCCCCCTGCTCGCCGGCCCGGGCCACGCTCTATACCGGCCTTTATCAGATGAACCACCGCGTCTGCCGCAATGGTTCGCCGCTCGACGCGCGCTTCGACAATCTGGCGCTGGCGGCCCGGCGGGCGGGATACGACCCGACGCTGTTCGGCTATACCGACACGGCGCCCGATCCGCGCTGCATGGATGCGGCCGACCCGCATCTGACCACCTATGAAGGCGTGTTGCCGGGTTTTATCGCTCGCCAACTCCTGCCCGAGCATGAGCGGCAATGGCTCTCATGGCTCAAGTCACGTGGCCATGCGAATGCCGTCAGCCGCGACATCCACACTCCCGTCGGTGCTAGAGCCGGCGAAATTTCCGACGCGGCGCCAGCCTATTCAAGCGATGAGACCCAGACCGCCTTCCTGGCCGGCGAGTTCATTCGCTGGATGGGCGAACAGAACCGGCCGTGGTTTGCGCATGTCTCCTTCTTGCGTCCGCACCCACCATTCTCAGTGCCGGCGCCGTTCAACCGGATGTACAAGCCGGATGACGGGCCGGCCTTTGCGCGTGCGGAAAACCCCGAAGCGGAGCAGCGAGCTCATCCCTATCTCGCCTATGCCATGTCGCTCACCGACAAAGGCAGCTTCATTCACGGGGCGCAAGGGCCGCTCAGCGCCTGGAGCAGCGAGGACTTCGCGGCGATCCGGGCGATTTATTACGGGATGATCTCAGAGGTCGATGCGCAGCTCGGCCGGATCTGGCAGGCGCTGAAGGATGCGGGCGCCTGGGAGAATACGCTCGTCGTCTTCACCTCGGACCATGCCGAGATGGCGGGAGACCACTGGACGCTCGGCAAGGGTGGTTTCTTCGATGGCAGTTACCATATCCCGCTGATCATCCGCGATCCCGCAAACGATGCGGCCGGCAGGATCGTTGACGATTTCACCAGCGCCGCGGATATTTTTCCCACCCTTTGCGCAAGGCTCGGCATTGGGGCAAAGAACGGGCTCGACGGCCGGTCGCTGATGCCGTTCATCATGGGCGGGCGCTCGGAAGGCTGGCGCGACGCGATATTCTGGGAATTCGATTTCCGCGACATTGCCAAAGGTGAGACGGAGCGGCATTTCGGGCTGAGGCCGAACCAATGCAATCTCGCCGTGATCCGCGACGATCGGTTCAAATATGTGCATTTTGCCGCACTGCCGCCGCTGCTCTTCAATCTCAGCAATGATCCGATGGAACTCGACGACGTCGCGGCGGATCCGGCCTATGCGGCGATCCGGCTTGAATATGCCGAGAAGTTGCTCTCGCTGAGAGCGCGACATCTCGACCAGACGCTTGCCTATACCGAGCTGACGGAAAAGGGGCCGGTGACACACCGACCCCGGTAGAGCATCTCCGTCTTCTTCGAATGACGGCAATGCTCTCTTTATTGGGTAATTCCAGCAAAACCGCTGCTGGAATTGCCTTGAATCAACCGAGATAATCGCGCTTGCCGATCGGTGCGCCCTGATTGCGCAGGATGGCGTGGGCGGTAGCGACGTGAAAGTAGAAGTTCGGCAGGGCGAAGGTGGTGATGTATTCGTCACCCGGCAGCACGATGCCGCTCTTGCCCGGCAGAGTGATCTGGCGGCTTTCCGCGCCCTCCAGCGCTTGCGCCGAGAAGGTGGCGAGATAGGCTTCGGTCTTTGCCAGGCGCTCGCGCAACTGCTCGATCGTCGTCTCGTTATCGTCGAACTTCGGCGCGTCGGTTGCGGTCAGACGAGCGAGCGTGAACTTGGCGCTGTCGCTGGCCCGCTGATACTGACCGGCGAGTGGCAGCATGTCGGGCGCAAGCCGGGCGGAGACGAGTATGGCGGGATCGATATTCTTTTCCTTCGCATAGGCTTCAGCCTTGTCGAGATAGGTCTTCAGGCTGGCGAGGCCGCGCTGGAACATCGGAACGGTAAGGCGATAGATCGAAATGGACATCAGTCCTGTCTCCAAAATCTTCAATGGGCGGCCGCGGCGGATGTCGAAGGGCCTGCGGCGGTGAGCCTGTCTTCGACTTTCCCATAGATGGAGGCTGCCCACTTCGTGCGCAATGCCGCCGCACGCGTGTGCCGCGCGCAATTCCCATGCATTGCCCCATCGATATCCCGAGTGCCGCTAAAGAGAGGCTTGACGTCGCTCCCAGAAAATGGAATGAATATTCCGCATAACAAATTTTACGGTTTGTTTGTTCCGTTTTCGGAACGCCGCGGGAGAGGTGGCGCAGCAAATTGCGGCTTCAGGGCAGATGCCTGGAGCTCCGGCGTGAGGAGGGTGCAGCCGGGCACCGCTTTGTGGAGGAAGTAAAAATGAAAAAGTTTATCCTGGGCACTGCGATGGCGCTCGTCATGTCGACGGCCGCCCACGCGGAAACGGTTGGCGTGTCGATGGCGAAGTTCGACGACAACTTCCTGACCGTTCTGCGCAACGGCATGACCGATTATGCCAAAACCCTGAGCGGCGTCACGCTACAGGTCGAAGACGCGCAGAACGACGTTTCCAAGCAGCAGAGCCAGATCCAGAATTTCATCGCCTCCAAGGTCGATGCAATCATCGTCAACCCTGTCGATACCGACGCGACCACGGCAATGTCCAAGCTTGCCGCCGATGCCGGCATTCCGCTGGTTTACGTCAACCGCCAGCCGGTCAACGTCGACACGCTTCCGGAAAAGCAGGCCTTCGTCGCTTCCAACGAGCAGGAATCCGGCACGCTGGAAACCAAGGAAATCTGCCGCATTCTCGGTGGTAAGGGCAAGGCCGTCGTCATCATGGGCGAGCTTTCCAACCAGGCTGCCCGCATGCGCACCCAGGACGTCCACGACGTCGTCAAGACCGACGAGTGCAAGGGCCTTGAAATTGTCGAAGAGCAGACGGCCAACTGGGACCGCACCCAGGGCGCCGACCTGATGACCAACTGGCTCTCTAGCGGCATCGAGTTCGACGCGGTGATCTCCAACAACGACGAAATGGCGATCGGCGCCATCCAGGCACTGAAGGCAGCCGGCAAGGATATGAAGAAGGTCGTCATCGGCGGCGTCGACGCCACCCAGGACGCGCTTGCCGCCATGCAGGCAGGCGACCTCGACGTCACCGTCTTCCAGGACGCTGCCGGCCAGGGCAAGGGCGCACTCGACACGGCGCTCAAGATCGCCAAGGGCGAAAAGACCGAGAAGAAGGTGTACATTCCCTTCCAGCTCGTCACGCCTGAAAACGTCAAGGACTTCGTCACCAAGAACTGAGACGAGTGCCAACAGGATGCGGGCTCTGCCCGCATCCTTTCCGCCTGTCCGTATTTGGAGGAGATGATATGGCCGTCAGCCCGACAACCATGGCCGCCGTGCGTGCGAGCGGCGCAGTTCCGAATGCGGAATATCTGCTGAGCGCCGAGGGCGTTCGCAAGGAATTTCCCGGTGTCGTCGCGCTCGATGACGTGCAGTTCCGGCTGAAGCGCGCCTCCGTGCATGCGCTGATGGGTGAAAACGGCGCCGGCAAATCGACATTGATGAAGATTCTCGCCGGCATCTATACGCCCGATAAAGGCGATATTCGCCTCAAAGGGGTCGAGATCCAGCTGAAATCTCCGCTCGATGCGCTGGAGAACGGTATCGCCATGATCCATCAGGAGCTGAACCTGATGCCGTTCATGACCGTTGCCGAAAATATCTGGATCCGCCGCGAACCGAAGAACCGCTTCGGTTTCATTGACCATGGCGTGATGCACAGCATGACCGAGGAGCTGTTTGCCCGGCTCAATATTGATATCGATCCCGATATCGAAGTCCGGCACCTCTCGGTCGCCAACAGGCAGATGGTCGAGATCGCCAAGGCGGTTTCCTATAATTCCGATGTCCTCATCATGGACGAGCCCACTTCGGCCCTCACGGAGCGCGAGGTCGAGCATCTTTTCCGCATCATCCGCGATCTCAGGTCTGAGGGCATCGGCATCGTCTACATCACCCACAAGATGAACGAGCTCTTCGAGATCGCCGACGAGTTTTCCGTCTTCCGCGATGGCCGATATATCGGCACGCATGCCTCGACCGACGTCACCCGCGACGACATCATCCGCATGATGGTCGGGCGCGAGATCACTCAGATGTTTCCGAAGGAAGAGGTGCCCATCGGCGAGGTCGTGCTCTCCGTCAAAGACCTCTGTCTCAAGGGCGTCTTCCGCAATGTTTCCTTCGAGGTCAGAGCCGGCGAGATTCTCGGTGTGGCCGGCCTCGTCGGCTCCGGACGGTCGAATGTCGCCGAAACGCTGTTCGGCGTGACGCCGGCAAGCTCCGGCACGATCGAACTGTTCGGCAAGCCGGTGACGATTTCCTCGCCGACCGAGGCCATCCGTCACCAGATGGCATTCCTGACGGAGGATCGCAAAGACACCGGCTGCCTATTGATCCTGGATATCCTGGAAAACATGCAGATCGCCGTCCTGCAGGACAAATTTGTCAAGGGTGGTTTCGTGCAGCAAGGAGCGCTCGAGGCGACCTGCGAAGACATGGCGAAAAGGCTGCGCGTGAAAACCCCCAATCTTTACGAGCGGGTGGAAAATCTTTCGGGTGGCAATCAGCAGAAAGTGCTGATCGGGCGCTGGCTGCTCACCCATCCGAAGATCCTGATCCTCGATGAACCGACACGCGGCATCGATGTCGGCGCCAAGGCGGAAATCCATCGGCTGGTCACGGAAATGGCGCGAAACGGCGTGGCAGTCATCATGATCTCATCCGAAATGCCCGAGGTTCTCGGCATGAGCGACCGCATCATGGTCATGCATGAGGGCCTGGTGACCGGTTTCCTCAATCGCGATGAAGCAACGCAGATCAAGGTGATGGAGCTGGCTGCGCGGTAATGCGCAGCTTGCGATCGCCTAAGGGAGGTTTGATATGAGTACCAAGGCAGCAGAGGGTACGGCCCCGCTCGCAACCCGGCAGAGACGGCGGCGTATGCCGCCGGAACTCAGCATCTTCCTGGTGCTTGTCGGCATCGCGCTCATCTATGAAGCGCTCGGCTGGATGTTCATCGGCCAAAGCTTCCTGATGAATTCGCAGCGCCTGACAATCATGATCCTGCAGGTCTCCGTCATCGGCATTATCGCCGTTGGCGTTACGCAGGTCATCATAACAGGCGGCATCGATCTATCATCGGGCTCCGTCGTCGGCATGACGGCGATGATCGCAACCAGTTTCGCTCAGTCCTCCACCTGGGGGCGGGCCGTCTTCCCTTCGCTGACCGATCTTCCGGCGCTCGTGCCCATCGTGATCGGTCTGCTGATCGGAGCGGCGGCGGGTCTCGCGAACGGCGCGCTCATCGCCTATACGAAGATCCCGCCGTTCATTGCAACGCTTGGCATGTTCGTTTCCGCCAGAGGTGTTGCCAAGTGGTATACGAAGGGACAGCCGGTTTCCGGCATCACCGAGCAGTTTCATTTCATTGGAACGAAGGCGTGGCCGGTTGTCGTCTTCCTCGTCGTTGCACTGATCTTCCATATCGCGCTGCGCTACACCCGCTATGGAAAGTTCACCTACGCCATCGGCGCGAACCCCCAGGCCGCCCGCGTTTCCGGTATCAACATCGAAGCGCACCTCGTCAAAGTCTATGTGATCGCTGGATTGCTTGCTGGTCTCGCCGGTATCGTCACGGCGGCGCGTGCGGAAACCGCGCAGGCAAGCATGGGCGTCGGATATGAGTTGGACGCGATCGCCGCGACCGTCATCGGCGGCACCTCGCTCACTGGCGGCGTCGGGCGCATCACCGGCACAGTCATCGGCACCATCATTCTCGGCGTCATGACCTCGGGCTTCACCTTCCTCAGGATCGACGCCTATTACCAGGAGATCGTCAAAGGCTTCATCATCGTCGCGGCCGTCGTCATCGACGTCTACAGGCAGAAGAAAAGGCGCAAGCACTGATCTCAGGCAGTGCGAACCGATCATTTGCGGGGGCTTCGGCCCCCGTTTCCATTTCGGCGAAGCTCTTGGAGACGACCACAGATTTTTTAAAAAAAGGATGGCGAATCCCGCCAGCTTTTCTATTCTGCCAGGTCATACGCCCGCCTCGGGCAGCGCAGGAAGACAGATGCAATTCGTATTTGACGGCCACAACGACGTTCTCCTTCGACTCTGGACACATTCAAAAGACGGCAGCGACCCGATCACGGAATTCGCAGACGGCACGACGCTCGGGCATATCGATGCGCGGAGGGCCAGAGAGGGCGGCCTTTCAGGCGGTCTTTGCGCGATCTACATTCCCTCCGGCGATCTGGTCTTTGCCGATCCGGATGCCGACGGCCGTTATATCACGCCAATGGCGGCGCCTCTCGATCCGCTGCCTTCCCTTGCCATAGCCACTGAGATGGCGGCGATCGCGCTGCGGCTCGACCAGGCCGGCGCCTGGCGGCTCTGCCGGACGGTGAAGGATATCCGCAGCGCCATGGCGGACGATATATTTGCCGCCGTCATGCATATGGAAGGCTGCGAGGCGATCGGCGCCGATCTTGCGGCGCTCGAGGTATTCTATGCAGCCGGGCTGCGGTCGCTCGGGCCGGTCTGGAGCCGGCACAATGTCTTCGGTTACGGCGTGCCCTTCGCCTTTCCGATGTCGCCGGATACGGCGCCCGGCCTCACCGATGCCGGCTTCGAGCTGGTGCGGGAATGCAATCGCCTCGGTATCGTGATCGACCTTGCCCATATCACCGAAAAAGGTTTCTGGGACGTGGCGAAGACGACGGACCAGCCGCTGGTCTCCAGCCATTCCAACGCCCATGCGCTGACGCCGGTCGCCCGCAATCTGACGGACAGGCAGCTTGATGCTATCCGCGAAAGCCGCGGGCTCGTCGGCATCAACTATGCCACCGCCATGCTGCGTCCCGATGGCCGCTCGGACAGCGATACGCCGCTTGCCGATATGATCCGCCACATCGACTATCTGGTGAACCGCATCGGCATCGATTGCGTAGGGCTCGGATCGGACTTCGACGGCGCCACAATTCCTGAGGAAATCGGCGACGCGGCCGGCAATCAGAAGCTGATTGCCGCTCTCCGGGAGGTTGGATATGGTGAGGCCGATCTCACGAAACTTGCCCGTGAAAATTGGCTTCGTATTCTGGCGCAAGCCTGGCGGGAGACCGCGCCTAAAGCGCCGCGCGCCTCTGGACGCACTGAAAACGGACAATAGTTTTAATGGGATATGACCGACAAAACGCTTCGTAATCAATCAAGAACAGGGGAACAGACCATGATGATCACCAAGCTCAGCCGCAATTTCCGCCTGCTTTCCGCAGGAGCCGCCCTTTCGCTTCTGATGATGACGGCACCCGCCGCCTTTGCCGAAACGCCCAAGGACACGTTGGTCGAGGGTGTTGCCATAGACGACATCATCACCATGGATCCGGGCGAAGCTTTCGAGTTTTCGACGGCGGAGGTTACCAGCAACAGCTACAGCCTGCTCGTCCGCCTCGATCTTGCCGACACGTCCAAGGTGAAGGGTGATCTTGCCGAGAGCTGGAGCGTTTCGGATGACGGCCTCACCTATACCTTCAAGCTGAAACCCGGTCTGAAATTCGCCTCCGGAAACCCGATTACCGCCGAAGACGTCGCCTGGTCCTTCGAACGCGCCGTCAAGCTCGACAAGAGCCCGGCCTTCATCCTCACCCAGTTCGGCCTGACCGGCGACAATGTCACCGAAAAGGCCAAGGCGGCCGACGCCAATACCTTCGTCTTCACCGTGGACAAGGCCTATGCGCCGAGCTTCGTGCTCAACTGCCTGACGGCGACCGTCGCTTCCGTCGTAGACAAGAAGCTGGTGATGGAACATGTGAAGGCGGTGACGCCGGATGCCGAGCACAAATACGACAATGACTTCGGCAATGAGTGGCTGAAGACCGGCTATGCCGGCTCCGGCGCCTATAAGCTGCGCGAATGGCGGGCAAACGAAGTTGTCGTGCTGGAACGCAACGACAATTATTACGGCGACAAGGCCAAGCTCAACCGCGTCATCTACCGCTACATGAAGGAGAGTTCGGCCCAGCGGCTGGCGCTCGAAGCCGGCGATATCGACATCGCCCGCAATCTCGAGCCGGGTGATATCGACGCCGTTTCCAAGAATGCCGATCTGGCAACGACCAGCGCGCCGAAGGGCACGATCTACTATGTCAGCCTGAACAGCAAGAACGAGAACCTGAAGAAGCCCGAGGTCCAGGAGGCCTTCAAATATTTGGTCGACTACGACGCCATCGGCGCGACCTTGATCAAGGGGATCGGCGAGATCCACCAGACCTTCTTGCCGAAGGGCCAGCTCGGTGCGCTCGATGAAAATCCCTACAAGCTCGATGTCGCCAAAGCCAAGGAGCTGCTTGCCAAGGCCGGTGTCCCCGACGGCTTTTCGGTGACGATGGACGTGCGCAACACGCAGCCGGTCACCGGCATCGCCGAATCCATGCAGCAGACGCTGGCACAGGCCGGCGTCAAGCTGGAAATCATCCCCGGCGACGGCAAGCAGACGCTGACCAAATATCGCGCCCGTACCCATGACATGTACATCGGCAACTGGGGCTCCGATTATTTCGATCCGAATTCCAATGCCGACACCTTCACCAGCAACCCGGACAATTCCGATGCCGGCACGGTGAAGACGCTCGCTTGGCGCAATACGTGGGAGGCGCCGGAACTGGACAAGCAGACAAAGGCCGCTCTGCTCGAACCTGACAACGCCAAGCGCGCGGCAATGTATGAGGATATCCAGAAGAAGTTCCTCGCCAACAGCCCGTTCGTCATCATCTTCCAGCAGACCGAGGTTGCCGGATATCGGAAAAATCTGAAGGACTTCAAGCTGGGGCCGAGCTTCGACACCAACTTCGTCGGTCCGATCGCCAAGGAATAATCCGGCGGGATTAACGGCGTGAGCACCATCGAAACCACACGGGAGGCGCGGCTCCGCAAGGGCCGTGCCGACGCCTTCGCGAAGGCTTTGGGGCGGTTCCTGTTCGCCGCCGTCACCACTTATCTCGGCCTGCTGGCCGTCACCTTCTTCATCGGCCGCGTCGTGCCGATCGATCCCGTGCTCGCCATCCTCGGCGACCGCGCCCCTACCCACGTCGTCGAGCGGGTGCGCCAGGAGATGGGTTTCAATCTGCCGCTCTATCAGCAGTTCTACATCTATATCAAAGGCATCCTGTCCGGCGATTTCGGCAATTCGGTGCTGACGACCAATCCTGTCATGGTCGACATTCGCCGGGTCATGCCGGCGACGATCGAGCTCGCGACGTTGGGAACGCTGATCGGCGCCTGCGTCGGCGTGCCGCTCGGTGTTCTCGCTGCAGTGCGCCGCGGCAGCATCGCCGACCAGATCGTGCGCGTCATCGGCCTCGTCGGCTATTCCGTGCCGATTTTCTGGCTGGCGCTGATTTCGCTCGTCATCTTCTATGCGCAGCTGCGCTGGGTGGCCTTTCCCGGCCGCATCGACATCGTCTTCGAATATACGTTCACGCCGATCACCGGCTTCTATCTTCTGGACAGCGCCTGGCAGGGGCAATGGGATGTCTTCTATGACGTCTTCCGTCACATCATCCTGCCCGCTTCGCTGCTCGGCTATTTCTCGCTCGCCTATATCAGCCGCATGACCCGCAGCTTCATGCTGAACGAGCTTTCGCAGGAATATATCGTAGCCGCGCGTGCCAAGGGGCTTTCGGAAACGCGGGTGATCTGGGGCCATGCGCTACGCAATGCCGCCGTGCCGCTCGTCACCGTCATCGCGCTTTCCTATGCCGGGCTGCTCGAAGGATCGGTGCTGACCGAGACCGTCTTTTCCTGGCCGGGCATCGGGCTCTACATCACCAATTCGCTGCAGAACGCCGATATGAACGCCGTGCTCGGCGGCACGATCGTCATCGGGACGATCTTCATCGGCATCAACCTTCTGTCCGATCTTCTCTACCGGACACTCGATCCGAGGACGCGAAATCGATGACGGCTCCTGCCAGCCCCTCTCCTGCGATGAGCCGCCGCGAATGGCTGCTTTCCGACCGGCCGCAATCGCGCAGGCAGGCCCGTCTCGGCCGCGCTTACGTCACCTGGCGGCAGTTCACGGCCAACAGGCTCGCCGTTGTCGGCCTGCTGATCATCATCGCCCTGCTCCTCGTCGCCGCGTTCGCGGATTTCCTCGCCACACACAACCCCGTCGTCGGCGATCTCCGCAATGCCCGCCTGCTGCCGCCGGGAACGAGCGGCTACCTGCTCGGCACAGACGATCAGGGCCGCGACATCTATTCACGGCTGATCTATGGATCGCGATTGACTCTGTTCGTCGTCGCGCTCGTCGCCATCATCTCCGCGCCAATCGGGCTGATCGTCGGCACGGTCTCGGGTTATGCCGGCGGCTGGGTGGATGCGACGCTGATGCGCATCACCGATATCTTTCTTGCCTTTCCGAAGCTGGTATTGGCGCTCGCCTTCGTTGCCGCTCTCGGCCCGGGCATCCAGAACGCAGTCATTGCCATCGCCATCACCTCCTGGCCGCCCTATGCCCGCATCGCTCGCGCCGAGACGCTGACGGTCCGGCGTTCCGACTATATCTCGGCGGTGAAGCTGATGGGCGCCTCGCCGTTTCGCATCATCGTGCGCCATGTCATGCCGCTCTGCATTTCCTCGCTGATTGTGCGCGTGACGCTCGATATGGCCGGCATCATCCTGACGGCGGCCGGCCTCGGCTTTCTCGGTCTCGGCGCACAGCCGCCGCTGCCGGAATGGGGCGCGATGATCGCCTCCGGCCGGCGCTTCATCCTCGATCAGTGGTGGGTCGCGGCCATGCCCGGCATCGCCATCCTCATCGTCAGCCTCGGTTTCAACCTCTTGGGCGACGGCCTGCGCGACGCGCTCGATCCGAAGGAGAGCGGCCAATGACGACACTTCTGACGGTCGACAGGCTCAAGGTCAGTTATCCCACCCGCACCGGCGTGATCGAGGCCGTGCGCGGCGTCTCCTTCACGCTCGGCAGGGAAAGGCTCGGCATCGTCGGCGAATCCGGCTCCGGCAAGTCGCAGACCGGCCGGGCGATCATGGGGCTGACGCCGAAACACGGAATCGTCACGGCCCACAGGCTCGATTTCAGCGGCATCGATCTCCTCAAGGCATCCGCCGGCGAAAGGCGCAGGTTGCGCGGCAAGCGCATCGCCATGATCCTGCAGGATCCGAAATATTCGCTCGACCCCGTCATGACGATCGGACGGCAGATCTGCGAAACGCTGCGCACCCATGAGAAGATCGGCAAGGCGGAGGCGCGCGAACGGGCGCTCGCCATGCTGGAAGCGGTTCAGATCCGCGACCCCCAACGCGTCTTCGACCTGCACCCGCACGAGGTTTCGGGCGGCATGGGACAGCGCGCCATGATCGCCATGATGCTGATTGCCGGACCCGAACTGCTGATTGCCGACGAGCCCACTTCGGCGCTCGACGTGACAGTGCAGCTCGATGTGCTCCGGATCATGGACAGGCTGGTCTCCGAGCGTGGCATGGGGCTGATCTTCGTCTCCCATGATCTGAGACTGGTCTCTTCCTTCTGCGACCGGGTCATCGTCATGTATGCCGGCAAGATCGTCGAAGAGCTCGCGGCCGCCGATCTCAAACATGCGCAGCATCCCTATACCAGGGGACTGCTGAACTGCATGCCGGAGATCGGCGCGAACCGCCATCCGCTGCCGGTGCTCGACCGCAAGCCGGAGTGGGCGGCATGAGCGCAGCCCTCCATGTCGACAATCTCAGCGTCGTCTACGATGATTTTCATGCGCTGAAGGATGTCGGCATCAGCGTCGAGCGCGGTGAATCCTTCGGCCTCGTCGGTGAATCCGGGTCGGGAAAATCGACCTTGCTGCGCGCCGTTGCCGGACTTGCGCCGATCAGCGGCGGCGCGATCCGCATCGACGGCGAAGAGCTGAAAGGTTCAAAGCGCAGCAAGGCCTTCTATCGGCGCGTGCAGATGGTCTTCCAGGATCCCTACGGCTCGCTGCATCCGCGCCAGACGATCGACCGGCTGCTGCTCGAACCGCTTGCGATCCACGCCGTTACCGACAGCGACAAGCGCATTGCCCGCGCGCTCGACGAAGTCGGCCTCGGCAATGGTTTCCGTTTCCGCTATCCGCATCAGCTTTCCGGCGGTCAGCGACAGCGTGTGGCGATCGCCAGGGCGCTGATCGTGCAACCGTCGATCCTGCTGCTCGACGAGCCGACGTCGGCGCTCGACGCCTCGGTGCAGGCGGAGGTGCTGAACCTGCTCGAACAGATCCGCCGCGACCGCAAGCTCACCTTCGTCATGGTCAGCCATGACCTCGGCGTCATCACCCATATGTGCGAAAGGCTCGCGGTGATGCGCAACGGCGCCGTCGTCGAACGATTGAGCTCGGAAGAGCTGGCGCGGGGCGCGATCCAGGAGGATTACACGAAAAATTTGATGATCGCGAGCAAGGGTTTCGTCAAAGCCTGAAAGGCAATCATTTCAAGCCATTGAAAAGAAAAGGCTGGTGGCGGCGTTAAGGATAATGCTCCCTTAAAAGACGACCATTCGACTAGACTATTGACAGCCGCCCCGCTTCTGTCATGATCCTGTTAACGATTGTTAGCTTTCGTGATCGATGGAGGTCGAGGCATGTTCTTTCTCGGTGGGATGACCATGGGCTATCTCGATCCTCCCGCGAGAGCCGATCGCAAGGAACAGATCACGGTCTCCATACCGGCGGAACAGGACCGGCGCCTGATCGGGACCGAGACCTCCAATCTGCAGCAGAACGAGAACGCCATCGAGCGCTCTTTGATCTGGGCATGGCGCACGCTCTGCTAAAGAGCGGTTGAATTTTCTCTTCCGCTCACTCTGGACGGAAATTTATCTCTACCTACCTGATAGGGAATAAGAAATATAACAGCGAGCCGCACAACCGGCCGCACGAGAACAACGGAGGCGACACATGGCAGAGCTGGGTATTTCGCATACTCACGTGAACCACTATGGTTCGGTAGCCACCAAGAAGCCGCACGCGACGCGCCACAGGCTTCAGACGGTGCTCCATGGGACGATCTTCACCGCGGCATTCCTGTTCGTGGTGGCAATGGTCTGCGGCGTCCTCGGATAGTCGGCAGATGATAGGCCTCGGCACGTGCCGGGGCTGCTTGCGCCCATCCATGCGGCGCGTTTCCGCGCTTGGGCAAGCCCGATCAAAGCGCGGCCAGACGATGATCTGGCGAACCTTCCTCTTATCGAAAAGCTCCTGCCAGTCCGCCAGTGGCGACATGCTCGGCGCTCTGCCTTGCGCCGCAAGCGCGCCGGCTCGTTCGGCCCACGACTTTTGACTTGAATTATCGCGAGAGTGTCCAACTTTTCGCCATGGTTTTGCGGAGAGGGTATTGATCGACCTTCGCGCTGGACCAAGGCTACGCCCGGTTACATCGCTTGGCCCAGACGTCATTCACCCCGGCCTCATCGATCTTCGAAGAATCGGGCCCCGTTCATGTAGCAGTCATGATAAGCAGTGCAAAAGGCTGAGCAAAACAGCCATAACTTTGTTTGGATCCAGAACCGAACCCATGTCTATTGCCAATCTTTCTCCGAGCCTTCCACGCGACTCCGATACGAAGCAGATCGATCACAATGATTCGATCCGCTCGACCTATCTTTCCATCGAGGACATCAAGGCGATGGGCGAAGCCGTCGCCGTCAACGGCGTCGACAAGCTGCCGGCTTTCGCCGCCTTTGATTTCTTCGCGCGCCACAAGGAAAACGAGAAGGAAATCCTGCGCGTCTACCGCACCACGGCAACCGACGTCGAGGCCGGAGAGACGATCACGCCGGCGGCGGAATGGCTGCTGGACAATCACTACATCGTCGAAGAGGCGATCCAGGAGGTTCGTCGCGACTTTCCCCGCCGCTTCTACCGCGAATTGCCGACCATGCGCGTCGGCGGCGTCGACATTCCGCGCACGCTGGTGCTTGCCTGGCTCTACGTTGCCCATACCCACAGCACGATCTCGCAGGAAAGCCTGACGGCGCTGGTCGACGGCTTCCAGACCAGCGAGACGCTGAGGATCGGTGAACTCTGGGCTCTGCCCTCGCTGGTGCGCTATGTGCTGGTGGAAAACCTTCGCCGCATTTCGAGTCGTGTCGAAACCAGCCGCCGCCTGCGCCGCCGCGCCAATGAGGCGGCCGACGAATTGGTACGCCTGACCGATCCGGCCAAGGCTGCCGCCTATCTGAAGACGCTGGAACCGCTTGCCGAAGACAATACCTTCTCGACGCAGTTCCTCTATCGCCTGCGTGACGGCTCACAGACGTCGAGCCTGGCAATCACCTGGCTCGATGAACGCCTGGAAGAGCTCGGTCGCAATACCGAAGAGGCGACGACCGCCGAACACAGCCGTCTGTCTTCCGGCAACGTGACGATGGGCAACATCATCCGCAGCCTGCGCGAGATCGACGATACCGAATGGTCGGTCTGGGTCGAGCAGGTCAGCCATGTCGACAAGCTGCTCTGGGAACATTCGGATTACGGCATCCTCGATTCCGGCTCGCGCAACAAATACCGCAAGCAGATCGAGAAACTGGCCAAGCGCTCGCCGCTGACCGAAATGCAAATCGCCCAGCTGGCGCTCGACATGACCGACGCCGCCAAGGCGTCCGACGAGCCGCAGCAGCATGAGCCGAATGTCGGCGGCTTCCTGTCCGGCGCGCAACGGCCGAAGCTCGAGGCGCGGGCGAATTATCGCCCGACGATCACCCAGCACTTCGTGCGCGCCGTGCGCCGGTTCAACTGGCTGTCGATCGCGCTGCCCGTCATGCTGCTGACGATCATCGCCATGGCGATCGTCGGCAGGTTCATGGCAAGTGCCGGAATGGGCGCCATCGAAATCGCAATCCTGCTGATCATGTTCTCATTGCCGGCCTCGGAGGGCGCAACGGGTCTCTTTAATACCCTGCTGTCCTTCTTCGTGACGCCTGCCCGCCTCGTCGGCTACGAATTCAAGGAAGGCATTCCGGAGGATGCGCGCACGCTGCTCGTCGTGCCCTGCCTGATCTCGAACCGCGACAGCGTCGACGATCAGGTGCGCAATCTCGAAGTTCATTATCTCGCCAATCCGCGTGGAGAGATCTATTTCGCGATGCTCAGCGATTGGCCCGACAGCGATGCCGAGGAAACGCCTGCCGATCTCGAGGTTCTCGATTATGCAAGACGCGAGATCGCCAATCTTTCCGCCCGCTATGCCTATGACGGCAAAACCCGCTTCTACCTGCTGCATCGCCGCCGCCTCTATAACCCCTCGGAAGGCGTATGGATGGGCTGGGAGCGCAAGCGCGGCAAGCTGCACGAGCTGAACATGCTGCTGCGCGGCGACCGCGACACGACTTATCTGCCCGGCGCCAACACCGTTCCGGCCAATGTGCAATATGTGATGACGCTCGATGCCGACACACGCCTGATGCGCGATGCCGTCACCAAGCTCGTCGGCAAGCTCTACCATCCGATCAATCGCCCGGTCATTAATCCGAAGACCGGACGCGTCGAAAGCGGCTACGGCGTGCTGCAGCCGCGTGTCACGCCGTCGCTGACAACGGGCAAGGATGCCTCGGTCTTCCAACGCGTCTTCTCGATCAATCGCGGTCTCGACCCCTATGTCTTCACCGTGTCCGACGTCTATCAGGATCTGGCCGGCGAAGGCACGTTCACCGGCAAGGGTCTCTATCATGTCGATGCTTTCGAAGCCTCGCTGAAGGGCCGCATCGAGGAGAACTCGGTGCTCAGCCACGACCTTCTCGAAGGCTCGATGGCGCGCTGTGCGCTCGTCACCGATCTCGAATTGGTCGAGGATTTCCCGATCCGCTACGAGGTGGAGACCTCGCGCCAGCATCGCTGGGCGCGCGGCGACTGGCAGCTCCTGCCCTATATGTTCAATCCGAAATACGGCGTGACCGCGCTTGGCCGCTGGAAGATGTTCGACAATCTGCGCCGTTCGCTGACGCCGATCGCCTGGTTCTTCGCCTCCGTTCTCGGCTGGTATTTCATGGGTCCGCTCGGCGCGCTCGTCTGGCAGATTCTCTTGATCTTCTGCCTGTTCGTGGCGCCGACGCTATCACTCATCAACGGCATCATCCCGCGCACCAGCGATATCGTCGCCCGCGCCCATCTCTATACGGTCTGGTCGGATATCACCGCCGCCAATGCGCAGGTCGCATTGCGAATCGTCTTCATCGCCGATTCGGTGGCGATGATGGCGGATGCGATCGGCCGTTCGCTCTACCGGCTGCTCGTCAGCCGCAAGCTGATGCTGCAGTGGCGAACCGCCGCCAGCGTCCAGGCCGGCGGGCAAGGCACCCTCGCCTCTTATTACAAGCAGATGTGGCATGCGCCGGTACTGGCGCTGCTGGCGCTCGGTTTCGCAGCCCTTCCCGGCGGCAACGCCTTCCTCGTCGGCATCCCCTTCGCGCTCTTATGGATCCTCTCGCCTGTCGTCGCCTGGTATGTCAGCCAGTCGGCCGAGACCGAGGACCGGCTCGAGGTCGCCGATTCCGTGTCGAGCGAGCTGCGCAAGATCGCCCGGCGCACCTGGCGTTATTTCGAGACCTTCACCACCCCCGAGCAGAATTATCTGCCGCCGGACAATATCCAGGAAACGCCGCACGTCATCGTGGCGGCACGCACCTCGCCGACCAATATCGGCGTCTACCTGCTCTCCGTCGTTTCCGGCCGGCATTTCGGCTGGTTCTCCTTTGAGGAGACGCTCGAACGGCTGGAGCAGACGATCGCGACGATCGACAAAATGGAGAAATTCCGCGGCCATCTGTTCAACTGGTATCACACCGATACGCTGCAGACGCTCGGGCCGCGTTACGTCTCGGCCGTCGACAGCGGCAATCTCGCCGGCCATCTGATCGCTATTTCTTCGGCCTGCCGCAACTGGGCGGAGGCCCCGTCGGCCCACATGCAGGGCAATCTCGACGGTGTCGGCGACACGGCCGGCATCCTCGGCGAAGTGCTGGCGGACCTGCCCGACGACCGCAAGACCGTGCGCCCGCTGCGCCGGCGCCTGGAAGAGCGCATCGTCGGCTTCCAGAATGCGCTTGCCGCCGTCAAGCGCGAGCACGAATTCGCCTCGATCCGCATCATCAACCTTGCCGTTCTCGCACGCGACATCGAAAAGCTCGCCGCCAATCTCGACCACGAGGTCAAGTCGAAGCAGAGCGAGGAAGTCACCCAATGGGCGGCATCCCTGGTGAAGGTCTGCGAGGCGCATATATCAGACAGCACCTTCGATCTTTCCAAGGTCGACGCGCTCCGGCCGCGCCTGGTGGCATTGCGCGACAAGGCCCGCGATCTCGCCTTTTCGATGGATTTCGGCTTCCTGTTCCGGCCGGAACGCCGGCTGCTGTCGATCGGCTACCGCGTCGAAAGCGGCGAGCTCGACCAGGCCTGCTATGACCTTCTCGCCTCGGAATGCCGCCTGACCAGTCTCTTCGGCATCGCCAAGGGCGATCTGCCGACGGAACACTGGTACCGTCTCGGCCGCCAGGTCGTGCCGGTGGGATCACGCGGCGCGCTGGTCTCCTGGTCCGGCTCGATGTTCGAATATCTGATGCCGCCGCTCGTCATGCAGGAGCGTGGCGGGGGTATTCTCAACCAGACGAACAATCTGGTCGTCGTCGAGCAGATGAATTATGCCCGCAAGCTCGGTATCCCGTGGGGCATTTCGGAAGCGGCCTTCAATGCCCGCGACCATAATCTCAATTACCAGTACACGAATTTCGGCGTGCCGACGCTCGGTCTGAAGCGCGGCCTCGGCCACAATGCCGTCATCGCCCCCTATGCTTCGCTGCTGGCCAGCCAGTACGACCCGCCGGGCGCACTCGAAAACCTGCAGAGACTGCGCAAGGTCGGCGCGCTCGGCAAGTTCGGCTTCCACGACGCGGTCGATTTCACCCCGACGCGCGTGCCGGAAGGCAAGAAATGTGCAGTGGTCTACAATTATTATGCCCACCATCACGGCATGTCGATCGCGGCCGTTGCCAACGTCGCCTTCAACGGCCATCTGCGCGAACTCTTCCACTCCGATCCGGTGATCGAGGCGGCGGAGCTTCTGCTGCAGGAAAAGGCGCCGCGCGACATTCCCGTCATGAGCGGCAAGCATGAATCCGATACGCCGGCCAGCATCCAGGAGGATCTCATGCGGCCGGAAATCAGGAAGATCAGCGATCCGCTTTCGCGCGACCGCGAGCTCGTGTTCCTGTCGAACGGCCATTATTCCATGATGCTGACGGCGACGGGCGCCGGTTATTCCCGCTGGAACGGTCTTTCCGTTTCCCGCTGGAAGGCCGATCCGACCGAAGACCGCTGGGGCACCTTCATCTTCCTGCGCGATACCGCCACCAACGAATGGTGGTCGGCGACAGCGGAGCCGAAGGGTGTCGAGGGCGAAAAGATCAAGGTCGAATTCGCCGACGAGAAGGCGCAGTTCATCAAGACGGTCGGCGATCTGACGAGCGAGGTGGAGTGCATCATCGCCACAGAGCACGATGCCGAAGCCCGCCGCGTTACCCTGCTCAACATGGGCACGGAAGATCGTTTCATCGAAGTCACGTCCTATCTCGAACCGGTGATTACCTCTGACGATACCGACAATGCGCATCCGGCATTCGCCCGCATGTTCGTCAAGACCGAGATCGGCAAGCGTGGCGACGTCATCCGTGCCGAACGCAACAAGCGTGACCCGAACGAGCCGAACATCAGCATCGCGCATCTGATCGTCGACAATGCCGGCGACACCCGGCACACCGAATTCGAAACCGATCGGCGCAAGTTCATCGGCCGCGGCCGCAGCCTTGCCGATGCGGCGGCCTTCGATCCGGGCGCGAGCCTTTCCGGCAGCGACGGCTTCACGCTCGATCCCGTAATGTCGCTGCGCCGCACGGTGCGGGTGCCGGCCGGCAAGAAGGTCAGCGTGTTCTTCTGGACGATCGCCGCGCCAAGCCGCGACGAGGTCGACAAGGCGGTCAATCGCTACCGTCACCCCGACGCCTTCAACCATGAGCTCGTCCAGGCCTGGACGCGCACGCAAGTGCAGATGCGCCATGTCGGCGTCACCTCGCAGCAGGCGGCCGCCTTCCAGCATCTCGGGCGCTACCTCGTCTATCCCGACATGCAGCTGCGCAAGGATGAGGCGACGGTCGAGGCCGGCCTGCAATCGCAATCGGCGCTCTGGCCGCTGGCGATCTCCGGCGATTTCCCGCTCTTCACGCTGCGCGTCAACGACGACATGGATCTCGATATCGCCCGCGAGGCATTGCTGGCGCAGGAATATCTGCGCTCGCGCGGCGTCACCGCCGATCTCGTCATCATGAACGAACGCGCCTCTTCCTATGCGCAGGACATGCAACACGCACTCGACGCCATGTGCGAGAACGTACGCCGCATGGGTCAGGCCGACGGCTTGCGCCAGCATATTTTCGCGGTTCGCAAGGACCTGATGGAGGAGGAAACTTACAAGGCACTGATCGCGGCTTCCCGCGTCACCCTGCATGCGAAGAACGGCAAGGTGGTCGACCAGATCAACCGCGCCGTGGCACTGTTCGCCCCCTCCAAGGAGGAGCTGCAGGAGATGGAACGGGCCGAGCGCAACAAGGTCCCGGTCAAGCGTGTCGCGCCGGTGCCGCCGCCCGTCGTGCCCGCTGTCCTCATCGAGGAAGAAGGCGATCTCGACTTCTGGAACGGTATCGGCGGCTTTGCCCGCGACGGCCGCGAATATGTCGTTCGCTTGCCCGGAGGTCATGCGACGCCGCAGCCTTGGATCAACGTCATCTCCAACGACAGGTTTGGCTTCCACGTGTCGGCCGAAGGCGCAGGTTTCACCTGGAGCGTCAATTCGCGCGATTATCAGCTGACGTCCTGGTCGAACGATGCGGTGGTCAACCGGTCGGGCGAGGCCTTCTATCTCGCCGATCTCGAAAGCGGCGCCGTCATGACGCCGTTCGCAGCGCTTTCGCGCCGGCCGGATATCCGCTTCGAAGCCCGCCACGGGCTCGGCTATTCGGTCTTCTCCACCGTTCAGCACGAAATTGCACTCGAGCTGACACAAACGATCGACCGCGAGAAGCCGGTGAAACTGCAGCGCCTGCGCCTGCGCAACACCGGTTCGACCGGCCGCAAGCTGCGTCTCTATGGCTACGTCGAATGGGTTCTCGGCAGCAATCCCGGACGCACCGCACCCTTCATCCTGTCGAGCCATGACGGGGAGACGGGGGCGCTCTTTGCCACCAATCCCTACAGCATCGATTTTTCCAACCGAACCGCCTTCTTCGCGGCGAGCGAGACGCTTTCAAGCTTCTCGGCTAGCCGGCGCGAATTTATCGGCAAGGCTGGCACGATCCAGATGCCTCAGGCCGTCACCTCCGCAGCCCCGCTTTCGGGCGTCACCGATCTCGATGGCGATCCGGCCGCGGCTCTGGCGATCGACATCGAACTCGGGGCCGGCGAAGAGCGCGACGTCACCTTCTTCCTCGGCGATACCCCGACGGAAGAAGAAGCGCGCGCCTTGATCGCCGAGATCCGCAAATCTTCGTTCGACGATGCGGTCGAGGCAAACCGCGCCTTCTGGCGGGATTTCACCGGCAGGCTGCAGATCTCGACGCCGGATCGCGGGATGAACAATCTCGTCAACACCTGGCTGCCTTATCAGAGCCTCGGCTGCCGCATCATGGCCCGCACCGCCTTCTACCAGGCAAGCGGCGCCTTCGGTTTCCGCGACCAGTTGCAGGATACGCTGGCCTTCCTGATGCACGAACCCTCGATCGCCCGGCGGCAGATTCTGAATGCCGCCTCACGGCAGTTCCGCGAAGGCGACGTTCAGCATTGGTGGCTGCCGGGAACGGGTGCGGGCGTTCGCACCTTGATTTCGGATGACGTCGTCTGGCTGAGCTACGCGATCCAGCATTATTGCAGCGTCACCGGCGACAAGAGCGTACTCGACGAGGAGCTTGCCTTCCTGGAAGGCCCCGCTCTTCTCGAAGGTCAGCACGACTCGTTCTACAAGCCGGAGATTTCGGAGGACAAGGCGAGTGTCTATGAACATGCGGCCCTGGCGCTCGATCTCGCCGTCGCCCGCAAGGGCGCGAACGGTCTGCCGCTATTCCTCGGCGGTGACTGGAACGACGGCATGAACCGCGTCGGCATCGGCGGGCGCGGCACCAGCGTCTGGCTCGGCTGGTTCCTGGCGGGTGCATTGCGCGCCTTCATTCCCTATGCAGAAGAGCGCGGCGATACGGCCCGGGTGGAGCGCTGGTCGGCCCATCTCGCCGAATTGAAGAAGGCGCTCGAAATTGCCGCGTGGGACGGCAGCTACTATCGCCGCGGCACATTCGATGACGGTGCGTTGCTCGGCTCCAAGGAAAGCCCGGAATGCCGGATCGACTCCATCGCGCAATCCTGGAGCGTTCTGTCCGGCGAGGGCGACCCGGCTCGTGCCGGAAAGGCGATGGATGCCGTGCTCGACCAACTGGTCGATGAGGAGGCGCGCATCATCCGGCTGTTCACGCCGCCTTTCGTCAATTCCGCCAGGGATCCCGGTTACATCAAGGCCTATCCCCCGGGCGTGCGTGAAAACGGCGGCCAATATACCCATGCCGCGACCTGGGTGGTGATGGCGCTCGCAGAGCTGAAGCGTGGCGACGACGCGCTGCGCTGCTTCCAGATCCTCAATCCGATCACGCATGCGCTCGACAAGGCTTCGGCCGAACAATACCGGGTCGAACCCTATGTCGTGGCAGCCGACGTCTATGGGCATGAGCCTTATACGTCGCGCGGCGGCTGGACCTGGTATACCGGATCGGCCGGCTGGCTCTACCGGGCCGCCGTCGAGGGCATTCTCGGTATCCGGTTGAAGGATGGCCGGCTCCATGTGCGTCCGTCGCTCCCGTCGGAATGGGACGGTTTTGCGGCGGAGGTGGAGCGGGGCGGCGTCAAATACCGCATTTCGGTCTCAAAAGCGTCCAATGCCGGCGGCTACACTCTGTCGATCAACGGCAGCGAAGTCACCGATCCCGAAGAGGGATATCCGCTCGGATAACAGCGTTCTCCACGCTGAAGAACACGGCGATTCGCGGCGGCCAAAAGGAACCCTTTTGGCCGCCGTCGCGTTTGCAAAATCGGATAACAGGAGAAACCCATATGGCAAGCACGCTGACCGAAGCCATCGGCACCGAGCGCAGTTCCTCATCCGCTGCTGCGACGGGGCGCGACACAAGGCTTGACGTGCTGCGTGGCCTGGCCCTGATCATGATTTTCATCAATCATGTTCCCGGACAGATCTTCGAATATGTGACGACGAAGAATTTCGGCTTTTCCGATGCCGCCGAGGCCTTCGTCCTGATCTCCGGCATCGCCGTCGGCCTCGCCTATGGTTCCCGCTTCAAGCCGGGCGGCCGCATCAAGACGGCGATCAAGGCGGCGCGGCGCGCCTTCACGCTTTACCTTGCGCATATGATCACCACCTTCATGACGCTGGCGCTTTTCATCTGTGGTGCTTGGCTGTTTCACCGGCCGGGGCTGCTGGTCGAGATCAACATCCTGGCGGTTCTGATGAACCTGAAGGAAGGCATTCCGGCGCTGCTGCTGCTCGGTCACCAGATCGGCTACAACAATATCCTGCCGATGTATGGCGCATTGTTGCTGATGGTGCCGATCATCCTGCTCCTCAACGAGCGAAGCCCGCTTCTGGCGCTCGCCGTTTCCGGCACGGTCTGGCTGCTGGCCGGCATTTACGAGGTGGCCCCGCACAATTTGCTGATAGAGGGCTACTGGTTCCTCAATCCGCTCTCCTGGCAGTTCCTGTTTTCGATTGGAATTGTTTCGATCCTGCATATCAAGCGCGGCGGCACGATCCCGCGGCATCCGCTGTTGTTTGCGGCTGCCGCCTTCTATGTCCTGCTGTCCTTCGTCTGGGTAACCGGCCATCTCTGGATTTTCGGCAATTCGCTGGCGGCGCTCGGCCTGCCCACCGTCATCACCGGTTTCGACAAGACCTTCCTGTCGCTGCCGCGGCTGCTGCATGTGCTGGCGCTGACCTATCTCATCATCAGCATCCCGGCGTTCTCGCGCATCCTGCGGCGCCCCGCCGAACACCCGCTGACGATCCTCGGCCGCCATTCGCTGAACATCTTCGTTGCCGGCACGATCCTCGCCATGATCGGCCAGGTCGTGCTCTATATCACCAACAAGGATCCGCTGGTCGGTCCGCTCTTCGTGATCGTGGGCATCGCGACGCAATTCGCCTATGCCTACTACCTCGAGCACAAGCGCCAGCTGGGCAAGATCAAGCACAAGCTCGTGACGGAGATTGCCGCCGTCCCTGTGCCTGTGCGAGTCGGCGGAGCGGCGAATACCTATCGCCGGACCAATCGGAAATAGGAATCCCCGGTCTGATCTGATTGAAGAGCGACGCTCTAACACTATGAGCCCGCACCTCGGCCCGCTGTAATGCCGCCGGCTCAACTTTAATGGACGAGAATATTCACCAGCCGGTCGAAAGGATCGCGCACGTAGAAGCGCCTGACGCCCCAGGGCTCGTCGGCCGGACCGTATTCGATCGGAACGCCGGCGGCCGTCATCGCCTCGAAAGCAGCATCGAGATCATCCACCTCGATGGAGAGATCGGGCACCGGAGTTCCGGAGCCGCCTTGGCTGGCGACACTGAGCTGAACCTTCATGGAAGTATTCGCGCCGAACGTGACGATCCAGCCGAGATCCATCATCAGATCAAGCCCCAGAATATCCTCATAGAAGCGTTTGGCCGGAGTAATGTCCGGCGCCTCGATGTTGGCGACAATACGCAGGACCTTCATGGGTTTTTCTCCTGTGCTTGGGGACAGCAGGAGGTTAGGGAAGAACGGTAGGGGGATCAATCTGTCTTGATCTCAGCGGAGAGGCTGTGCCGTGCGGCACCTCCCGGGCATCTCCCCCACAAGGAGGGAGATTGGCTGGGCGGGAAGGCTTCCCCAAACAACGACCGTAGAGTTATTTGATAGAGCAGAGAGGGACGGATGATCCAACCTCTTGCCAATCTCCACCCTTGTGGGGGAGATGCCCGGCAGGGCAGAGGGGGGTGCCACACGGCATGTGGCTAATGCATATCGTCCGCAGCGGTTTTGGGAGGAAGCAAAGTCCTAAAGCGTAGCGTATAAACATCACCAAACAAAAGGCCGGAAGGATCGCTTCTTCCGGCCTTATTCTGCAACCCGAAGCGCTCAGGCGGCTTCGGTGGTGTGGGCCTTGCGGACTTCTTCGTCCGTCAGGATGCCGCTGGCGCGCAGCAGCGCGGCGAAACGGCCGTTGCTGTGGCTGAGCTCATCGAAGCCACCCTGCTCGACGACACGTCCATCATCGAGGAAGAGCACCATATCGGCTTCGCGGACCGTCGAGAGGCGGTGGGCGATAATGAAGGTGGTGCGGTTCTGCCGCAGATTGTCGATCGCGGCCTTGACGCGGGCTTCGGTCTCGACGTCGAGCGCCGAGGTCGCTTCATCGAGCACCAGGATCGGCGCATCCTTGAGGATGGCGCGGGCAATCGCGATGCGCTGACGTTCACCGCCGGAGAGCTTATTGCCGCGTTCGCCGACATGGGTATCGTAACGATCCTCACGGGTCTCGATGAAGTCGGCGGCGGCGGCGGCTTCGGCCGCACGGCGCATGTCCTCCTCGCTCGCACCTTCGCGGCCGAGGCGGATATTGTCGCTGATCGAGCGATTCAGCAGGCCCGCATCCTGGAAGACGGTCGCGATATGGCGACGCAGCGACTTCCGGGTCACCTTGGTGATATCGGTGCCGTCGACGAGAATCTGGCCGCCCTGCGGGTCGTAGACGCGCTGCAGCAGGTTGACCAGCGTCGTCTTGCCGGCGCCGGTCGGGCCGACGATGGCGACTGTCTGGCCTGCCTTCACCGAGAAGGAGACATTGTGCAGGCCCTGCGAGCTGTTGCCGAAGCCGAAGGAGACGTCGCGGAATTCGACCGCACCCTTCACGTTCTTGATCTCGCTATTGCCGGCCGGCTCTTCACGGTCGCGCACCGAGTCTTCGAGCGTGTAGAAGTCCTCTAGCTTGGAGCGGGCCTCGAAGATCTGCGTCGCGAATTGGCGCATCAGGTCGAGACGGGCGATCAGCAGGTTGGCAAAGCCGATAAAGGCGATGACGTCACCGATGCGCAGCTCGCCGGACTGGACGAGCATCGTGCCGATGATCAGAACCACCATCATCGCGATGGTCGAGGCCATGCGGTTCAGCGCGCTGGCGAGCGCCCACCAGTCGAGCACCGGATACTGCGCTTCCAGCAGCCGGTTGGCGAAGGATTTCAACGCCTTGGTTTCCGCTTCGATGCGGTTGTAGCTATGCAGAACGGAGACGTTGCTGATCGAATCGCTGACATGCGAGAAGACGGTATGGTAGTGGTTTTCGACCGAAGCCTGGCCATCCTTGGTGCGGCTCATGACCACGCGGCCGATCAGCCAATAGGCGATGCCAAGCACGATCAGCACCGCGGAGAGGCGCAAGTCCATCGACATTGCCGTCGGCACCAGCAGGGACAGCGCAATGACCGTCGACAGGTGATTGCGCATGAACTCAAGCCAGAGGCCGAACAGCGTCTCGCAGGCACGCAGCAGTGTATGCAGCGCGTTGGAGGTGCCGCGCTGATGGTGCCAGGCAAGCGGCATGGAAATGATCCGGCCGAAGGCTTCCGTAAGCAACGTTGCCCGCCGGCCATGGGCAAGCCGGTCGGCCTCGCGGGAGACCAGAACGAAGGCGACGGTATTGAACACGGCGAAACCAGCCCACATGAAGAGGATGGGCTTGACTTCACCCTTGCCCGATATCGCATCGATGATGCGACCGAACAGGATCGGTTCCGCAATGGTGATGGTCGCCAGAACAATGTTGGCGATAACGACCAGGGATACGCGGAGCTTGTAAGCGCCAAGATAGCGCAGAGCTCTTGCATAGACCTTGAATAGCGACACGTCTAACCTCTTGTGCATCTGCGAAAACGGGAATGATGGGATGCTACAAAAGGCTACCTGAACCGGCGATTAACGGAGTATTCGGAATTCAGCCCGCCGGGTGGTTAACTTGATTGCACGATCACAGCTGCGACGAATTTGAAGCCGCCTCAATAGGATAGAACGGAGGCGTTCTCGGGCTCCTCAGATTTTTCGGCGCGGGGTCTGGCGCCGGAATTCCACCATGATTATATCTCGCGACAATTTGCGCTTGCATTTTAATCGATGTTTAGCGCAGCATTAAATTAGAGACTGCATTTTTTGAAGAAGACCGTTACGCGACCAATCTGAACAGCCGCCAACGGCCTGGATGCGGGCATCAGGTCCGGACAAAGGGCGCTATTTGTGAATATTAATTCTTTAATTCAATTGCTTGTCATTCTGGAAGAGTGCCCAAATCCGGACGCCGTCGTCACCGAGCTCGAGCAGGTCCTCCACGGTTCCGGTTTCGAGTATTACGGTCTGCTGCGACATTTGCAGCAAAACCCGGCGCAGCAGAAGATCGAACTGCGCGCCGCGCCGCTTGCCGGCCGCTGGCCGGAACAATGGCTACAGATATATGCCGCAAAAAAATATGTCCGGATCGATCCGATGGTGCGTTATCTCGCGCATGCGCAACGGCCCTTCCGCTGGCGGGAGAGCATGGCAGCCTTCGACGGTGACGCGCATCAGCGCCGCATGGAGCAGATGATGGTCGATGCCTTCGGCCACGGATTGGAGGACGGCTATCTCTTTCCGATTCATGGGCGCAACGGCATTCTCGGCAGCCTCAGCCTCGGCGGCAAGCCGATCGATTTGTCGCCGGTGGAAATCGCGCTGCTCGAGGCCGTGGCGCGCAAGACCTTCTGGCGATTGCTTGACCTGAAAGGCGAGGCTGAGGCGCTGGAAACGATGCTGCCGACTGAGACGCCGCTGACGCGGCGCGAGATGGAAATCCTCCACTATCTTGCCGAAGGCATGACGTCGATGGAGATCAGCAAAATGTTGAAGATCTCAAACCATACCGTCGACTGGTACATGAACGGTCTGCAGGGCAAGCTGAAGGCAAAGAACAGGCAGCAGGCAGTGGCGCTTGCCTTCCGCCACGGTCTGATAAGCTAGGCTTTTCTATCCATCTCGGTGGAAATCGCTGCATACCGCCGGCCGACATGTCCTGGCATGGCGAGAAAGTGCATTTCGCAGTCGCAAGAGAAATTGAACTTCCCGTGACAAGAAGTTAAGAATTTTCTTCGCGGGTGCAGCATGCCCGCGTCTGAACGACGGAGGAGACCGTTTTGCCCATATCCAAGATACTCGTTGCCAACCGCTCCGAAATAGCCATTCGCGTCTTCCGCGCGGCCAACGAGCTTGGAATAAAAACGGTGGCGATCTGGGCGGAGGAGGACAAGCTGGCGCTGCACCGCTTCAAGGCGGACGAGAGCTATCAGGTCGGACGCGGTCCGCATCTGGCGCGTGATCTCGGGCCGATCGAAAGCTATCTTTCGATCGACGAGGTGATCCGCGTCGCCAAGCTTTCCGGTGCCGACGCGATCCATCCGGGCTACGGCCTCTTGTCGGAAAGCCCGGAATTCGTCGATGCCTGCAACAAGGCCGGCATCATCTTCATCGGTCCGAAGGCCGATACGATGCGCCAGCTCGGCAACAAGGTCGCGGCGCGCAACCTGGCGATCTCGGTCGGCGTGCCGGTCGTGCCGGCAACCGAGCCGCTGCCGGACGACATGAAGGAAGTCGCCAGAATGGCGGCCGAGATCGGTTATCCCGTTATGCTGAAGGCCTCCTGGGGCGGCGGCGGGCGCGGCATGCGCGTCATTCGTTCCGAGGCCGATCTCGCCAAGGAGGTGACCGAAGCCAAGCGCGAGGCGATGGCCGCCTTCGGCAAGGATGAAGTCTATCTCGAAAAGCTCGTCGAGCGCGCCCGCCACGTCGAAAGCCAGATCCTCGGCGACACCCACGGCAATGTCGTGCATCTCTTCGAGCGCGACTGTTCCGTTCAGCGCCGCAATCAGAAGGTCGTCGAGCGCGCGCCGGCACCCTATCTTTCGGAAGCGCAGCGCCAGGAGCTTGCCGGCTATTCGCTGAAGATCGCAGAGGCGACGAACTATATCGGCGCCGGCACCGTCGAATATCTGATGGATGCCGATACCGGCAAATTCTACTTCATCGAAGTAAATCCGCGCATCCAGGTCGAGCACACGGTGACCGAAGTCGTCACCGGCATCGATATCGTCAAGGCGCAGATCCACATCCTCGACGGCTTTGCGATCGGCACGCCGCAATCGGGCGTGCCGAAGCAGGAAGACATCCGTCTCAACGGTCACGCCCTGCAGTGCCGCGTGACGACGGAAGATCCGGAACATAATTTCATTCCGGATTACGGCCGCATCACCGCCTATCGCTCGGCCTCCGGCTTCGGCATCCGCCTCGACGGCGGCACCTCTTATTCCGGCGCCATCATCACCCGCTATTACGATCCGCTGCTCGTCAAGGTCACGGCCTGGGCGCCGAACCCGCTGGAAGCCATTTCCCGCATGGACCGGGCGCTGCGCGAATTCCGTATCCGAGGTGTAGCCACCAATCTGACCTTCCTCGAAGCGATCATCGGCCACCCGAAATTCCGCGACAACAGCTATACGACCCGCTTCATCGACACGACGCCGGAGCTCTTCCAGCAGGTCAAACGCCAGGACCGCGCGACGAAACTCCTGACCTATCTCGCCGACGTCACCGTCAACGGCCATCCCGAGGCCAAGGACAGGCCGAAGCCGCTGGAAAATGCCGCCAGACCGGTGGTGCCCTATGCCAATGGCAACGGCGTGAAGGATGGCACGAAGCAGCTTCTCGACACGCTTGGCCCGAAGAAATTCGGCGAATGGATGCGCAACGAGAAGCGGGTGCTTCTGACCGACACGACGATGCGCGACGGCCACCAGTCGCTGCTCGCCACCCGCATGCGCACCTATGACATCGCCCGCATTGCCGGCACCTATGCGCACGCGCTGCCGAACCTGCTCTCGCTCGAATGCTGGGGCGGCGCCACCTTCGACGTCTCGATGCGATTCCTCACGGAAGATCCGTGGGAGCGCCTGGCGCTGATCCGCGAGGGGGCGCCGAACCTGCTCCTGCAGATGCTGCTGCGCGGCGCCAATGGTGTCGGCTACACCAACTATCCCGACAATGTCGTCAAATACTTCGTCCGCCAGGCGGCCAAGGGCGGCATCGATCTCTTCCGCGTCTTCGACTGCCTGAACTGGGTCGAGAACATGCGGGTATCGATGGATGCCATTGCCGAGGAGAACAAGCTCTGCGAGGCGGCGATCTGCTATACCGGCGACATCCTGAACTCGGCGCGGCCGAAGTACGACTTGAAGTACTATACCGATCTTGCCGTCGAGCTCGAAAAGGCCGGCGCCCATATCATTGCGCTGAAAGACATGGCGGGTCTCCTGAAGCCTGCGGCGGCGAAGGTTCTGTTCAAGGCGTTGCGCGAAGCGACCGGCCTGCCGATCCACTTCCACACGCATGATACATCGGGCATCGCGGCGGCGACCGTTCTTGCCGCGGTCGAAGCCGGCGTCGATGCCGTCGATGCGGCGATGGATGCGCTGTCCGGCAATACCTCGCAGCCCTGTCTCGGCTCGATCGTCGAGGCGCTCTCCGGCTCCGAGCGCGATCCCGGCCTGGATCCGGAATGGATCCGCCGCATTTCCTTCTATTGGGAAGCGGTGCGCAACCAGTATGCCGCCTTCGAAAGCGATCTCAAGGGGCCGGCATCGGAGGTCTATCTGCATGAAATGCCGGGTGGCCAGTTCACCAACCTCAAGGAGCAGGCCCGCTCGCTGGGGTTGGAAACCCGCTGGCATCAGGTGGCGCAGGCCTATGCCGACGCCAACCAGATGTTCGGCGACATCGTCAAGGTGACGCCATCCTCCAAGGTCGTTGGCGACATGGCGCTGATGATGGTCTCCCAGGACCTGACGGTCGCCGATGTCGTCAGCCCCGACCGCGAAGTCTCCTTCCCGGAATCGGTGGTGTCGATGCTGAAGGGCGATCTCGGCCAGCCACCGTCGGGATGGCCGGAAGCGCTGCAGAAGAAGGCATTGAAGGGCGAAAAACCCTATACGGTACGTCCGGGCTCACTTCTGAAGGAAGCCGATCTCGATGCGGAACGCAAGGTCATCGAGAAGAAGCTGGAGCGTGAGGTCAGCGACTTCGAATTCGCTTCCTATCTGATGTATCCGAAGGTCTTCACCGACTTTGCGCTTGCCTCCGATACCTACGGCCCGGTTTCGGTGCTGCCGACGCCCGCCTATTTCTATGGGCTGGCAGACGGCGAGGAGCTGTTTGCCGATATCGAAAAGGGCAAGACGCTCGTCATCGTCAACCAGGCGACGAGCGCCACCGACAGCCAGGGCATGGTCACCGTCTTCTTTGAGCTCAACGGCCAACCACGCCGCATCAAGGTGCCTGACCGCGCCCATGGGGCGACCGGGGCGGCCGTGCGCCGCAAGGCCGAGATCGGCAACGCCGCCCATGTCGGCGCGCCGATGCCCGGTGTCATCAGCCGCGTCTTCGCCTCGCCGGGCCAGGCCGTCAGTGCCGGTGACGTGCTCGTCTCCATCGAGGCGATGAAGATGGAAACCGCGATTCATGCGGAAAAGGACGGCACCATTGCCGAAGTGCTGGTCAAGGCCGGCGACCAGATCGATGCGAAGGACCTGCTCGTGGTTTACGGCGGATGAGCGAACGGCACGAAAGGTTTCGTCCGCCCGTCCTTGCCAGGTCGGGCTGATCACCCGATTGTGTAGAGCCAGGCTGTTAAAAGACCGGCTTTTTCGAAAAGCGAATGGCCTCCTCGCCTTGCCCGGCGGGGAGGCTTTTTCGTAGACTTGCCTGCCTGCCCCTCCCAAGATCAATCAGGAAACGATTTCATGAGCAAATTGAAGATCGCCGTCATTGTCGGCAGCACTCGTATTGGCCGTTTTGCCGAACATCCGGCAAAATGGATTGCCGGGCTCGCCGGCCAACGCTCCGATCTGGAAGTCGAGGTTCTCGATCTTCTCGACTATCCCATGCATTTCTTTGGCGAAGAGCGCGCCACCACGGCGGAAAGCGACACCGCCGAGCACTGGAAGAAGAAGCTGCGCGAATTTGACGGCTACATATTCACCGTCGCCGAGTACAATCATGCGCCGACGGCGGTTCTGAAGAACGCTATCGATCTCGGCGAGTTCATTCACAAGCCGGTCGCCTTCGTCGGTTACGGCGGCGTCGGCGGCGCGCGCGCCGTCGAGCAGCTTCGCCTGATCTTCGTGGAAATGGGCGCCGCCTCGGTGAAAACGGGCGTGCACATCGCTTTCAGCGAATATCTGAGCGTGCTCAAGGAAGGCAAGAGCCTTGGCGATTACCCGCACCTCAACGAGGCGGCGAAGAACCAGCTCGACCAGCTCACCTGGTGGGGCAATGCGTTGAAGGCGGCGCGTTCGGTCGTCACCTCAGCCTGAGGCGGAGGCTTAAAATCAAAGCGTCTCACGTGAATCACGATTCACGTGAGACAATTAGAGCAATTCCAGCAAAAGTGTGCAGCGGTTTTGCGTTCGGAATTGCTCTAGATATCATAAGTATGGGCGGCGTTGATCGTCGAGATGAAGCGCTTGGTGCGTTCGCGCTTGGGCGCGCTGAAAATGGCTTTCGCGCTGCCCGTTTCCACCACGCTTCCAGCCTCCAGGAAGACGACGTCATTGGCGATTTTCGAGGCGAGCCGGAGATCATGGGTGGCCATGACCATCGTCGTGCCTTCGCGGGCAAGCTGACCCAGCACATCGACCACTTCCGCCGAGAGTTCCGGATCGAGCGCCGAGGTCGGCTCGTCGCAGAGAAGCACCCGCGGCGACGGCGCGAGTGCCCGGGCGATTGCCACGCGTTGCTGCTGACCACCCGATAAGGTCGAGGGCCAGGCATCGGTCTTTTGCGCCATGCCGACCTTGGTCAGCAGTTCCATGGCGTGTTCGCGCGCTTTCTTCTTCGGCCACTTCAGCACCGTGACCAGACCTTCCATAACGTTTTCGATCGCGGTCTGATGCGGAAAGAGCTGGAAATTCTGGAAGACCATGCCGGTCTGACGGCGGATTTTCTGGATCGCCCGCCAGCCCAAGTGTTTGCCGGGCGCGAAGGAAAGCTCTTCCTCGCCGAGGCGGATCGCGCCCGAAGTTGGGATCTCGAGCAGGTTGATGCAGCGCAGTAGCGTGCTCTTGCCACCGCCGGACGGCCCGACGAGCGCGGTGACGCTGCCCTCGGGAATGCGGATGCTGATATCCTTCAGAATGACGGCATCGCCGAAGCGCTTCTCGATATTGGAAAGCTCGATCATGCGTTTGCCTCCAGCATGCCGCCATAACGCGCGAAACGACGTTCCAGCCGCACCTGCAGCTGCGAGAGGACGGAGCTGAGGACGAGATAGATCAGCGCCGCCTCGATATAAAGGATCAGCGGCTCGTAGGTGGTGGCGACGATGCGTTGCGCCGCCTGGAAGAGCTCCGGCACGGTGATGGCGGCGGCAAGCGAGGTATCCTTGACCAGCGAGATGAAGGTGTTCGACAGAGGCGGCACGGCGACGCGGCCTGCCTGCGGCAGGATCGTCCGGCTCATCGCCTGACGCCAGCTCATGCCGATCGAATAGGCTGCTTCCCACTGGCCCTTCGGCACGGAGGAGATGACCGCGCGGATGATTTCGGAGCTGTAGGCGCCGATATTCAGGGTGAAGCCGATCAGCGCGGCAGGAAAGGCGTCGAGCAGGATGCCGATGCTCGGCAGGCCGTAAAAGATCACGAAGAGCTGAACGAGCAGCGGCGTGCCGCGAATGACCCAGACATAAAAGCGGGCAATCGCCGCGACGGGCGCCGGACCGAAAAGACGGGCGATCGCCGTGATCAGGCCGAGGATCAGACCGAAGGTGAAGGAGAGCAGCGTCAGCGGAATGGTGAAGATCAATCCCGCCCAGAGGAGCGAGGGAAGCGATTCCGCCATCAGTTGGAGCCAGTGCGCCAAGGGACATTCCCTCTCATGGATTGAGTGGTGATATCTCGGAATACCCCTCCCCAACCCCTCCCCACAAGGGGGAGGGGCTTAATCCGCCTCCCGCGCTGCATTAAACAGCGACGGAGCTGCAAGCCGGGACGTTATTTTGAAATGAGGCGGTGCGCCACTAAAGCCCCCCCCCTTGTGGGTGTTCAGACCGGGGAAGGGTTGGGGAGGGGACTTCTTTTCAAGTGGTGCTTACTTCGAAACGTCCTGGCCGAAATATTTGTCGGCGATCTTCTTGTAAGTGCCGTCGGCCTTGATATCGGCAAGCGCCTTGTTGATTTCGGCGAGAAGCTCCGGCTCGTTCTTACGGATGATGATGCCGGAATAATCGGCATTCTCCTGCTCGGCGGCGATCTTTACCGGCGCATCCGGCTTGTGCTTCTTGAAATCGAGGAAGGACAGGCTGTCGTTGATCGTCGCGTCAGCGCGCTTGGTCAGCACGAGCTGGATCGACTGGTCGAAACCATCGGTGCCGACGAGCTCGGCGCCGGATTCGGTGGCGATCTTGCCGAAGTTGCTGGTTAGCGATTGGGCTGATTTCTTGCCCTTCAGGTCGGCGAAGGTCTTGATGCTGTCGTTGCCCTCGCGAACGATGAGCACGGCCTTGGAAGCGATATAGGGTTCGGAGAAATCGTATTTCTGCTTGCGGGCTTCGGTAATGCCGACCTGATTGATGACCGTGTCATAGCGCTTGGCGTCGAGGCCGGCGATCAGGCCGTCCCACTTGCCTTCGACGAATTCGGCTTTGACGCCGAGCTTGGCGGCGATGGCTTCGCCGATTTCGACGTCGAAGCCGACCAGTTTGCCGCTCTCGTCATGATAGGTGAAGGGCGCATAGGTGCCCTCGGTGCCGATCTTGAAGACGCCGGCCGATTTGATGGCGGCGAGGTTTTCGCCGGCATGGGCGGGCAGGAAGGCTGCGGTCTGAATAAGGGCAACGGCGGCGACGGTTTTCAACCAGTTCATTGTTCTATCCATCCTTGGGAGATTGTGATCCGATGAGCGATACTTTGCAGAAAACTAGGGCGGCGGAAGCGAAGAAAACTGCGAATAAAAGCAGCGACTGCAAATATTTTTCTCAAGTGGTCGCCTCCACGCATGAAATCCATGAAATTCGCATCGCCGCGGTCGCGCTGCAGTCTTTGCTCAGCGACCATCGAAGCCCGTGCGCTGTGAATGATGCAGCTTTGTTTCACCGCGTCAGAAAACGTGCAATCGTGCATATTGCCTGCACGATCATAAGCGTTTATGCACGTTCACGTCAGTTAAGCGATTGATCCGGTAGGAACATGCAGGATTTTCTATTGCGAGAGCGTCAGGGCGTCATTTCCGAGCGGCTGCGGCTGAATGGCCGGGTGCTGGCGGCGGAACTTGCGCTCGAATTCGGCGTCTCCGAGGATACGGTCCGGCGCGACCTGCGCGAGATGGCGGCAGCAGGCCTCTGCGAGCGGGTCTATGGCGGCGCTTTGCCGGTGTCGCCGGCACATGGCAGCCTGACGCAGCGCACGGGATTTGCCGCCGACCGCAAGCAGGCCTTGGCGCGGGCTGCGGCAAAGCAGATCGTTGCCGGTTCCTGCGTGTTTTTCGATGCCGGGAGCACCAATTTGGCGATTGCCAATGCCCTACCTGCCGAACTCGAACTAACGGCTGCGACGAATGCGCCGGTGATCGCCGCAGCGCTCATCGACAAGCCCGCCGTCAACGTTATCCTGATCGGCGGCATGGTGGACCGGCAGACAGGCGGCGCGCTCGGCGCCAAGGCCTTGCGGGATATGGAGCAGATTTCACCCGATCTCTGCATTCTCGGCGCCTGCGGCATCGATCTCGAGGCCGGCATCACGACCTTCGGTTTCGAGGATGCAGAATTCAAGCGGTTTGCAGCATCGAGAAGCAAACGGGTTATGGCGGCGGTAACTTCGGAGAAATTCGGCACGGCTGCGCCCCACAGCATCCTTCCGGTTGCGCATTGCGAATGCCTGGTTGTCGAGCACGATGCCGATCCCGCCATTCTTGCGGGTTATCGCGAGCGCGGCTGCCGGACCGTCATCGCCGAAAAAACGAACTGAGCCGTCGTCACGGAGTTTAGAAAAACGGGTGCTCCCAAGCCCGAGATCGAGGAAGACCGAAATGGACAGTCATGTGAATGCGCCGTCGGGAGTCCGCAGCGGCTTCATTACCAGAAGCAGGGCAGCGGTTTCCCTGCTCTTTCTCATGAACGGCTTTGTCGTCGGCTGCTGGGCGCCGAAGATCCCGGATTTTGCCGAGCGTCTCGGACTGAGCAAATTCGAGCTCGGGCTGATGATCATCGTCTTCGGTGTCGGCTCGCTGGTCATGATGCCGATCGCCGGCGCGCAGATCGCCAGGCATGGCTCGCGGGTCGTTGTTCGGGCAACCGCCGTCTGCGTGCTGCCGCTGCTTCTTGCATTGACGCTCGCGCCTAATGTGATTACCGCGGCAATCTCGCTCTTCCTGTTTGGCGGTTTCATCGGCGCCATGGATGTGGCGATGAACGCCAATGCGGTGTCTGTCGAAAAATCCATGCGCCGCGCCATCATGTCGTCCTGCCATGCTTTCTGGAGCCTCGGCGGCTTGGTCGGCTCGGGCCTCGGCGGCATCGTGATCGCCAAACTCGGCGTCCTCGGCCACGCCCAGCTCGCGACGGTGCTGGCGGCGATCTTCCTTGCTCTGGCCTGGCCGATGATCCTTGCGGATCCGCCCCATCCCGATGCCAAGAAGGAAAAGGCGAGGCTGCCGATGGTGCCGCTGCCGTGGCTGCTCGGACTTATGGCGCTGTTCTCCATGGTGCCGGAAGGCGCGGTTCTGGATTGGGGTGCGCTCTATCTCCGCCAGGACATGGATGCGTCGGTGGCGCTTTCCGGTCTCGGTTTCGCTGCCTTTTCGGCGACCATGGCGACCATGCGCTTTGCCGGCGATCTGGTGCGCGACCGCCTCGGGGGCGTCAAGACGCTGCGCATCTGCACGCTCTTTGCCATCGTCGGCATGTTGCTTGCGAGTCTTGCGCCGGACGCCGAGATCGCCATTCTGGGCTTTGCCCTTTGCGGCATCGGCATATCAAACATGGTGCCGATCGCCTTCTCGGCCGCAGGCAATATTCCCGGTCTCAAACCCGGCATCGGCATCTCGGTCGTCACGACGATGGGCTATTCCGGCATGCTCGTCGCGCCGTCGGTGATCGGCTTCGTTGCCGAACATATCGGCTTTGCCGTTGTCTTCATGGCGTTGCCGGTGCTGCTGCTGTTCGTTCTCGTGTTCTCCAAGCTGGCCCATTACGCCGATGGGGTTTCCGGAGGCGGCCACTGAGCCGCCCCGGAACAAAAGTGATGTGGGAGGCGGTTGACAAGCAGCCGGGCTTGATCCACCTGAAAGGCACTGTTTTTAGGGATGCAAGAACTCTGCATGTTGTCAGCCGCCGATTTTGATCCGAAACCGCGCCGCGCTTCTGTCGCCGTCGATGTCGGCGGCGTCATCGTTGGCGGCGGCGCGCCGATCGTCGTGCAATCGATGACGAATACGGATACGGCCGATATCGATTCGACCGTTGCGCAGGTCGCCGCCCTGCACCGGGCAGGCTCGGAGCTGGTGCGCATCACCGTCGATCGCGACGAGAGTGCGGCTGCCGTACCGAAGATCCGCGAAAGGCTGGTGCGGCTCGGCATGGACGTGCCGCTGATCGGCGACTTCCACTATATCGGCCACAAGCTGCTTGCCGATCATCCTGCCTGCGCCGAGGCGCTGGCGAAATATCGCATCAATCCCGGCAATGTCGGCTTCAAGGATAAGAAGGACAAGCAGTTCGCCGAGATTATCGAGATGGCGATCCGCTACGACAAGCCGGTGCGCATCGGCGTCAACTGGGGCTCGCTCGATCAGGATCTCTTGACGGCGCTGATGGATCAGAATGCCGAGGCCGGGTCGCCGCTGTCGGCCCGGCAGGTGACGCGCGAGGCGATCGTGCAGTCGGCGCTGCTTTCCGCCGCCCTTGCCGAGGAGATCGGCCTGCCACGCAACCGCATCATCCTGTCGGCCAAGGTCAGCCAGGTGCAGGACCTGATCGCCGTCAATTCCATGCTCGCCGAGCGTTCCAATCACGCGCTGCATCTCGGCCTGACAGAGGCCGGCATGGGCACCAAGGGTGTTGTCGCTTCGTCGGCCGCGATGGGCTTCGTGCTGCAGCACGGCATCGGCGATACGATCCGCGTGTCGCTGACGCCGGAGCCGAACGGCGACCGCACGCGTGAAGTCCAGGTGGCACAGGAAATCCTGCAGGTCATGGGCTTCCGGCAGTTCGTGCCTGTCGTTGCCGCCTGTCCTGGCTGCGGGCGCACGACCTCGACGGTTTTCCAGGAGCTGGCCCAGAACATCCAGAACGACATCCGCAAGAACATGCCGGTGTGGCGCGAGAAATATCCCGGTGTCGAGGCGCTGAACGTCGCCGTCATGGGCTGCATCGTCAACGGGCCGGGCGAAAGCAAACATGCCGATATCGGCATTTCGCTTCCCGGCACCGGGGAGACGCCGGCCGCGCCGGTTTTCATCGACGGCAAGAAAGCGCTGACGCTGCGCGGCCCCAACATCGCCGCCGATTTCGAGGCGCTTGTCGTCGATTATATCGAGAGGCGTTTCGGCCAGCGGACGGCAGCGGAATGAAGGCCCGCGCATTCGAATGAGCCGGTATTGGTCTGATATCGTCAGCAAGCTTCGGCCCTATGTCGCGGGCGAGCAGCCGCGCATTCCCGGCCTGGTCAAGCTCAACACCAATGAGAATCCCTACGGGCCGTCCCCAAAGGCGATCGAGGCGATCAGGCAAGCGACGGACGATCGTCTGCGGCTCTATCCCGATCCCGCCGCCACCGAGTTGCGCGAGGCGATCGCCGCCCGTTTCGGGCTGACGGCCGAACAAGTATTCGTCGGCAACGGCTCCGATGAGGTTCTCGCCCATACGTTCCAGGCGCTGCTGAACCACGATCTGCCGCTTCTCTATCCCGATGTGACCTACAGCTTCTATCCGACCTATAGCCTGCTATATGGTGTCGAGACTATCGAGATACCTCTCGACGATCAGTTCCGGATGCGGCTGTCGGATTACGACAGACCATGCGGCGCAATCATCATCCCCAATCCGAATGCACCGACAGGTATCGGCCTGCCGCTGGCCGGGATCGAGGCGCTTCTTGCCGCCCATCCGGATGCGGTCGTCGTGATCGACGAGGCTTATGTCGATTTCGGCGGGGAAAGCGCCGTGCCGCTCATTTCTCGCTATCCCAACCTGCTGGTCATCCAAACCTTGTCGAAATCTCGTTCGTTCGCAGGTCTACGCGTCGGCTTCGCCCTGGGGCACCGGGATCTGATCGAGGCGCTGGTGCGGGTCAAGGACAGTTTCAATTCCTATCCGCTCGATCGCCTGGCACAGGTCGGCGCGACGGCGGCGATCAAAGACGAGGCGTGGTTCGAGACATGCCGGCGGAAAATCATCACCAGCCGGGAAAACCTCGTCCGGGAGCTTGAGGCGCTGGATTTCGAGGTGCTGCCGTCGCAGGCGAATTTCATTTTTGTGAGGCACGCAAGCCGGCCGGGCGTAGCCCTTCAAGCCGCTTTGCGGGAGCGCGATGTTCTCATCAGGCGCTTCGCCGAGCCGCGCATTTCGGAGTTCCTGCGCATCAGCATCGGCACCGACGCAGAATGCGCGCGGCTGGTTGCCGCTCTCAAGGAAATATTGGCGGCTTGATCCGACAGTTTAGCTCTTACGGTCGGCGATGAAATGCGCCGCGGCGGTGAGAACAAAGGCGCGAGCACCGTAGGGAGCAAGCAGATCTTCGGCATCGTGCACATGCCGACGAAGCTCGGCCTCGGCCCATTCCATGCCGTGGAGCGCCACGAGCGTGCCCTTGCCACGGCCTGCGTCCTTGCCCGTCGCCTTGCCCATGGTCTCAGTATCCGAAGTCAGGTCGAGAATATCATCGGCCAGCTGGAAGGCGAGGCCGATCTTTTCGCCGAAGGCGCGCAGGCGACGGCGATCTTCGGGCGGGCTTGCCGCGATAATGGCGCCAGCCTCGCAGGCGAAGCGGATCAGCGCGCCGGTTTTCATCGCCTGTAGGCGGATGATGCCGGCTTCGTCGGGAGCCTGCTTTTCCGCGGCAAGATCGAGCGCCTGGCCCCCGGCCATGCCGCCAAGACCGGCTGCCCGGGCGAGGGCAAGCACCAGCGCCGCTTTGCTCGTATCGGGAAGGGCCGTTTCCGGCGCGGCAACGATGTCGAAGGCGTAGGTCAGCAGGCTGTCGCCGGCGAGGATTGCGGTGGCTTCGTCGAACTTGATGTGCACCGTCGGTTTGCCGCGGCGCAGATCGTCATCATCCATTGCCGGCAGGTCGTCATGCACGAGGGAATAGCAGTGAACGCATTCGAGTGCGGCGCCGACCCGAAGGGCCGCTTGCACATCGCCGCCGAGAAGGGCCGCACTTTCGGCAACAAGGAATGGGCGCAATCGCTTGCCGCCGTTCAGCACGGCATAATGCATGGCGCTGCGCAGGGTGTCGGGCCTGACGATTTCATCGGAAAGAGGGCTCGGTGAAAGCAATGTATCGAGCAGCGCCTCGATTTCTCGCGCGTTGTTGCTAAGCCTCGTCTCGAAAGTGTCCCGGTTCGCGTCCATGGGCGCTGTTTGGCATGGGGCATCGGGGCTTGCAACGGAATTGTCGATGACTGCCGCAAGATTTCCCTTGTGCTCTGGCATAAGCGGCTCACAGGCGTTATGAGAACGAAAGGGAGCAAAATGGGCTGGGGACATTGGATATAGCGACGGAGAGAGAGGATATCGCCGACATGCCGGCCCGTCGGCGATGGTTCGAAGATCGGCCTGTGCTGAAGCGTATCGTTCTTGGCTTGCTGGCCGTGCTGATCCTTCCTTACGCGCTGATCTTCCTCTACCTGCTGCCCTTCATCCATCCCGTCTCGACGCTGATGCTGCGCGATCTGGTGCTGCTGCGCGGCTATGACCGCCGATGGGTGTCGCTTGACGAGATCTCTCCGGTCCTGGTGCAATCGGTGATGATGTCCGAAGACGGGCAATATTGTTTCCATGGCGGCGTCGACTGGGCGGAGATGCGCATGCTGGTCGAGGACACGCTGAAAGGTCAGGCGACACGCGGCGGCAGCACGATTCCGATGCAGACGGCCAAGAACCTCTTTCTCTGGAACAGCCGCTCCTTCGTGCGCAAGGCGATGGAGCTTCCGCTCGCCGTCACCACGGATTTCGTCCTGTCGAAACGGCGGCTGATGGAAATCTATCTCAATATCGCCGAATGGGGTCCCGGCATTTACGGCATCGAGGCCGCCGCCCAGCATCATTTCAAGGTACCTGCCTCGAAGCTGACGCGGCGCCAGGCATCGCTGCTTGCCGTTTCGCTGCCGAACCCGATCGACCGCAAAGCAGGCAAGCCCGGACGAGGCCTTCGCCGGCTAGCCGGTGTCATCGAGAGACGCGCGCAGGGTTCGGGCGACTACATCAAGTGCATCTATGAGTGAGATCATAACTTGTCATTAGAAGCGGTGGCCGTCATCTGACATTCTTGGTTCTGCCATATGGGCGAATGCAATCCACCAGAGCCCCCCGAGTCGCCCATGACCGCCCCGACCTTTTCTCCCGAGCTTCTGCTGTACTCGAAGACACACAATTCGAACCCGCCCTCCCATCTCGGCAGCCGCTATGGCAAGATCGGCGGCTTCCTGCCCGAAGCCGGCAACACCATCGTCTGCCACCCCGAGAAGGGTTCAAGAACGCTGACGGCGCTGATAGAGGCGCGTGAGAAATATCTGGCGATGCCCGAGGCGCCGCAATTTCTCTTCACGCCGATCTCGAGCCTTCACATGACGCTTTTCGAGGGCGTCATCGAGACCAGGCGCCGGCAGGACTGCTGGCCTATAGACCTCCCTCTCGAGACGCCGATCGACGATATGACCGAACTCATGGCGGCGCGGTTCGAAGGTTTCTCGATGGCGGAGCCCTTCAAAGTCGCCGTCGTCGAAGCCCGGCCGTCGGGCCTGCTCGTCGACGGAGCGACGGAGAAGGACCGCAAGGTCATGCGCGCCTGGCGCAACGCGCTTGCCGATCTTCTCGGCTATCGCCAGCCCAACCATATGGATTACAAGTTCCACATCACCTTCGCCTATGTGATCGAGCGGCTGGAGGATGAAGCCTTGCCGCGATGGCAGGCAATGCTCGACGAGGTGGCCGAGGATATCCGCCGCAGGGCCCCTGTTTTCGAGCTTGCGCCGCCGGCGTTCTGCGTGTTCGAGGACATGAACCACTTCCACGAACTGTTGATCTTCGATTTCGATGCCTGAACGGGAGAGGCCTATGAACAGACCGACGCTCTACATCGCCAACAAGAATTATTCTTCCTGGTCGTTCCGGCCGTGGATGGCGCTGACGGGCGCCGGCGTCGATTTCGAGGAAGTCCTGATCCCCTTCGACGATGCGGGCGGCAATCCCAATATCAAGGCGATATCGCCGAGCGGCCGGGTTCCGGTCCTGCAGCATGGTGGTTTGAAGATCTGGGAATCTCTGGCGATCATCGAATATGCCGCCGAGCTTTATCCGGATGCCGGCCTTTGGCCGCGCGACCGTGCCGAACGGGCGCTCGCCCGTTCTGTTTCGATGGAAATGCTTTCAGGCTTCCGAGCCCTGCGCAATGCCTGCCCGATGAATATTCGTCGGCCGAGAGGCGGGATCGCATTGCCTGACGGCGTCGACGCCGATGTCGGCCGTATCGAGACGATCTGGCGAGACCTCCTTCAGAAATCCGGCGGACCGTTTCTCTTTGGGCGCTTCAGTGGCGCGGATGCGATGTTTGCGCCTGTGGTCAACCGGTTTGACGTCTATGATCTCGTCAGCCGGGAAGATACACTCATCTATATGGAGACGATGAAGTCGCATTCGGCCTGGCGGAAATGGGAAGAAGCGGCCCGTGCCGAGCCCTGGATCGTGGCGGACGACGAGGTCTGAGGCTCGAATCATCGGCTTCGCAAAAAATATGCATGGGGACTGGTCAAGGCCGCCCCTTGCATGTATAAGCGCGCAAAATTTCCGAAATCGCGACATGTCCGTTTCGGCCGCCAGTCTGGCCGTGGGAATGTTTTGCCCGCAAGTGGAGTAAGAAAAATGGCTGTACCGAAGAGAAAAACGAGCCCGTCCAAGCGCGGCATGCGCCGTTCGGCTGACGCGCTGAAGGCTCCGACCTACGTCGAAGACAAGAATTCCGGCGAACTGCGCCGCCCGCACCATATCGATCTGAAGACCGGCATGTATCGCGGCCGCCAGGTTCTGACGCCGAAGGAAAGCGCATAATTTCCGATCTGGATCATCCGATCGCAAGTTTCAAGGCCGGCTTCATGCCGGCCTTTTGCATTTCGGCAAGATAATATTTGCAACGACTTGCAGTAGGACAGCGGTTTGCGGCAGTATTCTTCCTGCGCAAGGAGATTGCCGATGGTAACCGCAATGCCGCTGATGATTATTCCGTTTGTTCTTTACAATCTGGCGATGCTCGGCCTGATGGGCGGCGGCGGCATCGCCGCCTTACAACATGACATCATCGTGCTATCGATGCTCTCGGGCGCGATCTGGAGCATGGCGCTCGGCGATCTCTTCATCGTCGTCGCCCTTGTCGTGTTGTTCTTCGAAATCCTGAAAGCAACCCGAACCGGGCCTGGCAACCTGCTCAACCACATATTGTCGATGCTGGTCTTCATCGCTTTCCTGGTCGAGTTTCTGCTCGTCCAGGACGCTGCGACGCAAGTGTTCTTCATTTTGATGACGATCGCTCTGATCGATGTGATCGGCGGTTTTGCCGTTTCGATCCGAAGCGCCGGGCGGGATGTCTCTATCGGCCTATAGGTTGTCGAGTTTGTTCTGGAGAGCGCGGAGCTGCTCCTTCAGCTCGTCGATATCCTTGGCCTCGGCCTTGCGGCTCTCCTTGGCCGCCGGCGGTGTCATGAAAGGCGAGAACATCTGCATTGCCTGCTGAAACAGCTCGGTATTGCGGCGAACCTGGTCCTCGACCATCTGCATCGGCAATTGCAGGTTCTTGCCGAGCGGCGTTTCGCCGAAGGCACGGTTTACCTGTTCGCGCATCTGGGACTGCTGCTCGCTGAAGGCGCGCATCGAATGTTCGAGGAAGCTCGGCACGACCATCTGCATCTGGTCACCGTAATAGGTGATCAGCTGGCGCAGGAAGGAGATCGGAAGCAGTGTGTTGCCGGTCTTCGATTCTTGCTCGAAGATGATCTGGGTCAGCACCGAATGGGTGATGTCATCCCCGCTTTTTGCGTCCTGGACGGTAAAATCTTCGCCCTTCTTCACCATCTCCGCCAGATCTTCCAGCGTCACGTAGGTGCTGGTGCCTGTATTGTATAGGCGGCGATTGGCGTATTTCTTGATGACTATCTGACCCTCGTTCTTCGCCATATCAGCCTCCTGAACCCCCGTCTGATTTTTGGATGTTCCTCCACTTCAGACTGTAAACGCAAAAGAAGGCTGGTGACAATCTCTTTGTGCGTTGCGGCAAACCTTTAACAGATCATACGAATTGGCTTTGCGGGCCGCCGGCGAAAAATGCCGGCGGCCGGTCTTCGCGTTTGACTTGTGCTCAAAGCTTTGCCAGTTTCCCCTTATGTAAGTGGGACGAAAAACGAGGAGCCTCCCCATGAGCAATTCATCCGTCGTCATCGCCAGCGCAGGTCGGACAGCCGTCGGCTCGTTCAACGGCGCTTTTGCAACGGTCCCCGCACATGAACTCGGCGCGGCCGTCATTAAGGGCGCGCTCGCGCGAGCCGGTGTCGACGCCGGCGAGGTGGATGAGGTGATCCTCGGCCAGGTGCTGGCCGCGGGCGAAGGCCAGAACCCGGCCCGTCAGGCGGCGATCAAGGCCGGCCTTCCGAAGGAAACGACGGCCTGGGGCGTCAACCAGCTCTGCGGCTCGGGCCTGCGCGCAGTCGCGCTCGGCATGCAGCAGATTGCCACCGGCGATGCGAGGATCATCGTTGCCGGCGGCCAGGAATCCATGTCGATGGCGCCGCATGCCGCGCATTTGCGCGGCGGTGTGAAGATGGGCGACATGAAGATGGTCGACACGATGATCAAGGACGGCCTGACCGATGCCTTCCACGGCTACCATATGGGCATCACCGCCGAGAATATTGCGCGGCAGTGGCAGCTGTCGCGCGACGAGCAGGATCAGTTCGCTGTCGCCTCCCAGAACAAGGCTGAAGCCGCGCAGAAGGCCGGCCGCTTCACCGACGAGATCATTCCCTACATTATCCAGACACGTAAGGGCGACGTGACCGTCGATGCCGACGAATATATCCGCCACGGCGCGACCCTCGAGGCGATGGGCAAGCTGCGCCCGGCTTTCGACAAGGATGGCACTGTCACGGCCGCCAATGCCTCCGGTCTCAACGACGGCGCTGCCGCCGCCGTGCTGATGAGCGAGGCGGAAGCGGCCCGGCGCGGCATTCAGCCGCTTGCCCGCATCGTTTCCTGGGCAACGGCCGGCGTCGATCCGTCGATCATGGGCACCGGCCCGATCCCGGCGTCGCGCAAGGCGCTGGAAAAGGCCGGATGGTCTGTGAACGATCTCGATCTCGTCGAGGCCAACGAGGCCTTCGCGGCTCAGGCTTGCGCCGTCAGCAAGGATCTCGGCTGGGATCCGTCGATCGTCAACGTCAATGGCGGGGCGATTGCGATCGGCCATCCGATCGGCGCCTCCGGCGCGCGCATTCTCAACACGCTGCTGTTCGAGATGAAGCGCCGCGGCGCGAAGAAGGGCCTCGCCACGCTTTGCATTGGCGGCGGCATGGGCGTCGCCATGTGCTTTGAAGCGCTTTAAATAGCATACGATCCGTCATTGATTGAAATGCCGCCACGAGCGGGCGAAAACACAGAGGGGGAGCGGAACATGAGCAGAGTGGCTCTGGTCACCGGAGGTACACGCGGCATCGGCGCAGCGATATCCATGGCGCTGAAAAATGCCGGCTACAGGGTTGCGGCCACTTATGCCGGTAATGACGAGAAGGCTCATGCCTTCCACGACGTCACCGGCGTTGCGGTATTCAAATGGGATGTTTCGGACTACGCTGCCTGCGGTGAAGGGATCACCAAGGTCGAACGAGAGATCGGACCGGTCGAAATCCTCGTCAACAATGCCGGCATCACCCGCGACGCGATGTTCCACAAGATGACGCCGCAACAGTGGCACGAGGTGATCAACACCAACCTCACCGGCCTGTTCAACATGACGCATCAGGTCTGGACAGGCATGCGCGACCGCAGCTTCGGCCGCATCGTCAACATCTCGTCGATCAACGGCCAGAAAGGCCAGATGGGCCAGGCAAACTATTCCGCGGCCAAGGCGGGCGATCTCGGCTTTACCAAGGCGCTTGCCCAGGAAGGCGCGGCGAAAAACATCACCGTCAATGCCATCTGCCCCGGTTATATCGGGACGGAAATGGTGCTTGCCGTGCCGGAGAAAGTGCTGAATGAACGCATCATTCCGCAGATCCCGGTCGGCCGTCTCGGCGAACCGGAAGAAATCGCGCGCTGCGTCACCTTCCTCGTCTCCGACGATGCCGGCTTCATCACCGGTTCGACGCTGACGGCCAATGGCGGGCAGTTCTTCGTTTAAGACAGGACGAACGTTTGTCGATTTGCAAAGGCGCGTTGCAGGACGCGCCTTTGCTTTTTGTTCGGGAGGTCAGAAGCGGTTGCCGGTGTTCCGATCCCGCTGAACCCGAATCTTGACCGGCACTCGCTGCCGCGAGCGATCGCTGCTACGAAGAGCTGAGACCGCGGATGTCAGGAAAGCCGCGGCGACGAGAATAGCGACGGTGGAATTCAGGACAATCTGGTCCATGCGAATATTCCTTTCAGTGCCTCGGGCCATCGTGCCAGCCCTGCGCTCACGAAGGAAATATGCGCCCAGCAAGTGGGCGCCGGTAGATTTGACTTTCACGACCAATCGTCAACGTCACGTTGACACCCGCCGGCAAAGAAAACGGGCGCCGAAGCGCCCGTTGGGAAGTCCGATATGCGTTTGACGGTCAGTAGCGGCAACGAGCCTCGTAGCGGCGGCCGTAGCGGTCGCGATAGACGCAGTAGCCGCGGCGTTCGACCGACTGGCCGATGAGAGCGCCGGTCAGACCGCCGGCAACGGCGCCGACGGCGGCACCACCCCAGCTGTTGGTGACGGCACCACCGATGACCGCGCCGGTGCCGGCGCCGATCGCCGTGCCCTGCTCGGTCGCCGTGCAGGATGCGAGAGCGCCCACGAGCGCGCCGATAAGAACAATCTTCTTCATCATGTCGTAACTCCCCAGGTTGTCGGGCTTTAGATGCGGCCCATTAGTACAAGGATAATGATAATGACGAGAACTAGCCCCAAACCGCCAGAAGGTCCATAGCCCCAGCCACGGCTATAACCCCAGTTTGGCAGAGCTCCGATCAAGAGCAGAATGAGGATAACGAGAAGTATCGTGCCAAGCATGGTGTTTTTCCTTCATTTCATCCGCAATCTGGATGGACAAGAAACACGCATTGGCGATTTTTGTTCCCGGTTGGGCGCGTAAATTAGGACGCAAGGCGATTCATGGTTTGCGATCCGTCACCCCTCACAAATCGCCTGTATGGTTAAAAAGGCATTTAAATACAATATGTTGCGGTGAACAAAGCGGGAAGGTCTCGATGTCTCCGATTCGTCGGTGATTCGTTCCGTTTTTGATCGGCCCAGTGGCGCAAGCCTGCCAGGCTTAAGGCTGTGTGAATTTGCTCGCCGGAACACCGACGTGAGGAGACCTTTCCGCCTGCCCCGCATCTAGCGGCGGAACATCACGACGCCACCAGATATGGCCGTGAACGAAAGGGGAAAACAGCGCAGTCGGCGATTCGTCGCCGATTCGTTCCGGATTTGATCGAAGGGTTAATTTCGGCGGATTTTTCACTTGGCGAAAAGCGCATGACTGACCGCCGGCAGCGCGACAAAATTGCGAACAGGAGAGAGTCCCGCGATTCAGCATTTAGTAGGAAAAAGTGATTCAAAATCAATACTTAGCCGTGAACAAAAGCTGAATCAGCAGGAGTCAGCGATTCGTCTCTGATTCGTTCTCACGCTGTTCCAAATCGGAAATGCGGGCCTTCCAGACGACTCGCAAAGGTCGCAATCCCCGGCGCATTTTGAAATCTGCCCTTGCGTTTGCGGCGGCAGCTGTCCATGTGTTCTGTGCCTCCATCGAGATGGCAAAACTTTTCCCGGGGCGCGCCTGCCTCACTTGCATGGACCATGACTCTGACTTCGCAGCCCATGATTCTGAGCGGGCGCGGTGTGACCGCGGTGCTTGGACCAACCAATACCGGCAAGACCCATTATGCCATCGAGCGCATGGTCGCACACGGGACCGGCGTGATCGGCCTGCCGCTCAGGCTCCTGGCCCGCGAGGTCTATACGCGGGTGGTGGAGAAGGTCGGTTTGCAGAACGTGGCGCTGGTCACCGGCGAAGAAAAGATTTCGCCGCCCAATGCGCGTTTTTCCGTCTGCACGGTCGAGGCGATGCCGCGGGAGACCAAAGCCGCCTTTGTCGCGATCGACGAGGTGCAGCTCGCCGGCGATCTCGAGCGTGGCCATATCTTCACCGACCGCATCCTGCACCTTCGCGGACGTGATGAAACGCTGCTGCTGGGTGCAGGGACGATGCGGCCGATCCTGCAGCACATCCTGCCCGGGATTACGATCGTCGAGCGGCCGCGGCTTTCGCATCTCCTTTACGCCGGGCAGAAGAAGATCACCCGGCTGCCGCAGCGTTCCGCCATCGTCGCCTTTTCCGCCGATGAGGTCTATGCCATCGCCGAGCTCATCCGCCGGCAGCGCGGCGGCGCGGCGGTCGTGCTGGGGGCGCTCAGCCCCCGCACCCGCAATGCACAGGTCGCGCTCTATCAGGCGGGCGACGTCGAATATCTGGTGGCGACCGATGCGATCGGCATGGGCCTCAACCTCGATGTCGATCACGTCGCCTTCGCCCAGGACCGGAAATTCGACGGCTACCAATTCCGCAACCTCAATCCGGCCGAACTCGGCCAGATCGCCGGCCGCGCCGGCCGGCACGTGCGGGACGGCACCTTCGGCGTCACCGGACAGGTCTCGCCCTTCGACGAGGAACTGGTGCAGCGCATCGAGGGACATGAATTCGACAACGTCAAGGTTCTGCAGTGGCGCACGACGGAGATGGACTTCTCCTCGATTCAGTCGCTGCGCGCCAGCCTGGAGGCCGGGCCGCGCGTGCCCGGCCTGACGCGGGCGCTGCCGGCGGTCGACCAGCAGGCGCTCGAGCAGCTTTCGCGCTACCCCGAGGTAATGGACCTCGCCGACAGGCCGGCCCGCGTCGAAAAACTCTGGGAGGCTTGCGCCCTGCCCGACTACCGGCGTATCACTCCGGCCCAACATGCCGATCTTATTTCGACCCTCTTTTCCGATCTCGTGCGCTATGGCACGGTGAACGAGCAGTTTCTTGCGGAGCAGGTTCATCGCTCGGATCGAACTGATGGGGAAATTGACACGCTTTCGGCGCGAATCGCGCAGATAAGGACCTGGACCTACGTTTCGAATCGGCCCGGCTGGCTTGCCGATCCGACACATTGGCAGGAAAAGACGCGGGAAATCGAAGATCGATTGTCCGATGCGTTACATGAAAGGTTGACGAAACGCTTTGTTGATCGCAGGACATCTGTGCTCATGAAGCGCCTGAGAGAGAATGCGATGCTGGAAGCTGAAATCAGTGTGAATGGCGATGTCTTCGTTGAAGGACATCATGTGGGGCAGTTGAGCGGATTCCGTTTCACCCCGGTGGCGGGAACGGATGGACCGGATGCCAAGGCGGTTCAGGCTGCGTCGCAGAAGGCGCTCGCGCTCGAGTTCGAAGCCCGTGCGGCCCGGCTGCATGCCGCGGGCAACAGCGATCTGGCGATCGGTTCGGATGGCTTGATCCGTTGGCTCGGCGATCCGGTGGCGCGGCTTTCGGGCAGCGACCACGTCATGCGTCCGCGTGTGATCCTGCTTGCCGACGAGCAGTTGACGGGCAACGCCCGCGATCACGTCGCCGCCCGTATCGAACGTTTCGTCAATCATCACATCAGCACGGTATTGAAGCCGCTGGACGATCTGTCGCGCGCCGAAGACCTGCAGGGTCTTGCCAAGGGCCTTGCCTTCCAGCTGGTCGAAAATCTCGGCGTGCTCTTCCGCCGTGACGTCACCGAGGAGGTGAAGTCGCTGGATCAGGAGGCTCGCGCCTCCATGCGCCGCTACGGCGTGCGTTTCGGTGCCTATCATATCTTTGTTCCGGCCCTTCTGAAGCCGGCACCGGCCGAACTGATCACGCTGCTCTGGGCGTTGAAGAACGACGGTCTCGACAAGCCGGGCTACGGCGATCTCATTCCCGTGCTTGCCGCCGGGCGCACCTCGGTCGTCACCGATCCGAGCTTCGAGCGGATGTTCTACAAGCTCGCCGGCTTCCGTTTCCTCGGCAAGCGCGCCGTGCGCATCGACATTCTGGAGCGGCTCGCCGATATCATTCGTCCGCTGCTGCAATGGAAGCCCGGTCAGAGCAATCGTCCGGAGGGCGCCTATGACGGTCGCCGTTTCACGACGACGACGGCGATGCTGTCGATTCTCGGGGCGACGCTCGAGGACATGGAAGAGATCCTCAAGGGCCTCGGCTATCGCGCCGATGCCGTGAAGGCGGAAGAGGCGTCGGCCCATCTTGCGGCGCAGGACGCAGCTTCAGCCCCTGCCGCCTCCGCGGAAACATCCGCGGAAGAAGCGGCGGAAAAAGCCGATCACGACGATGCCGACGGAGCGACCGAAGAGGCTGCTTCCGAGCCATCCGCAGCCGAGCCGGCTTCGACGGCGGCCGACGTCCCCGCGACAGAAGCGAACGACGGCAACGCTGCGGCCGAAGTGACTGAGGCAACCGCTACGGCAGAGGCTGCCGCTTCCGGGGAAGCTGGCGAGCCGGCGGAACCGAAGCCGGTTCTTTTGTGGCGTCTCGGCGGCCGCAATGACAATCATCGCCAGGCACGCGGCGGCCATGGCGAACGCCGGGGCGGCCAGAACCAGGAGCGCGGCGAGCGCAATCGCCGTCCGAACGGTGGTGAAGGCGGCGAGGGCAACCGTGGCGGCGACGGGCGCGACAACCGCCACGGCCGCGGCAAGGACGGTGGCCGCCGCGACGGCGGCAGGCCGCAGCCAAGCGGCGAGCGCAAGGACCAGCCGCGCGGTGATCGTCAGGATCGTGGCGACCGGAAGGACCGCGGCGAGCGTAACGATCGCAATGACCGCAACGACCGCAACAACAATCGCGGCGCCCAGCCGCTGCGCTTCGAGGCCAAGCCGCCGCGCAAGGAGAAGCCGATCGATCCGGATTCGCCCTTCGCCAAGCTCGCAGCTCTCAAGGAACAGATGAAGAAGTAATCATGGGCGGGGAGACACAGCCGGCAAGCGGTTCGCGCCAGCGCATCGACAAGTGGCTGTTCTTCACGCGCATGGTGAAGTCGCGCTCGCTGGCCCAGAGCCATGTCCAGTCGGGGCACGTGCGCATCAACGGCGAGCGCTGCAGTCACCCGAGCCAGATGGTCAAGCCGGGCGACCGTGTCGAACTGACGCTGGAGCGGCGCGACGTCATCCTCGTCGTGCGTCTCGCCGGGGAGCGGCGGGGTCCCTATGAGGAGGCTCGCCTGCTCTACGACGACCAATCCCCACCGCCGGATGAGACAAAACGTCTCACGCCGTTTGAGCAAGCGACCCGTGCGACCGGTACCGGTCGTCCGACCAAGAAGGAAAGACGTGCAATCGACAGGCTGATGTCGGACGAGGATTAGAAAACTCTGTCTGTGGTGGCGGCTTTTGCAGATCGTTTATCCTTGAAATCCGGCGCCAAAGCCGATAGGTCACTGACAACTTGCCGGAAGCGTGCTTGCCTGCCAAGCCTGTCCACGCTTTTCGCCCGGCAAGGGGATAGGCGCGACGTTCCAGGTTGCCCGGCCCCATCCGCATGAAATCCTGGAGTTCTTCATGACCTATGTCGTGACCGACAATTGCATCAAGTGCAAATACACCGATTGCGTGGAAGTCTGCCCCGTCGACTGCTTTTATGAAGGCGAGAATTTTCTCGTCATCCATCCCGACGAATGCATCGATTGCGGCGTCTGCGAACCGGAATGTCCCGCCGAGGCGATCAAGCCGGATACCGAGCCGGGCCTCGACAAATGGCTGAAGATCAATACCGAGTATGCCAGCATATGGCCGAACATCACGGTCAAGAAGGACCCGTTGCCGGAGGCCAAAGAAATGGATGGCCAGACCGGAAAATTCGAGAAATACTTCTCCGAAAAACCCGGTTCCGGCGACTAAGACGGTTGCGCGATTCGGCCGCCGCATTTGAGCGGCCATGCGCTGAAACGTTTTAAATCCTGCGTCTGGCATATGGGTGATCTGTGTTGCCCGCATGACTCAGACGAAGCAAATTATTGATTTCCTCATATTTTTGTGATAGGTTTCGCCTACTGTTCCATTTGTGGCATGACGCATGCCCAAAACCATCACGAAAGCAAAACCAATCCGTACGCGGTTTCCGTGACATATCAACGCTTTGAGCGCCGGGTCCCCCAGATCGCGCGCAAGAAGTCCTTGCTTTTGCCTGATGGGACCAGAGTGAAGTCACCCGACGGATGCAACCGTCTCAACCGGGCCTGACTGACCCGGCTCCGGCCGCCGCCGGAAGCGTAACAGGGAGTTTTTGAATAGAATGACGACTCAGCAGAAAAAACCTTCTACAGCACGTCACGGCTTCAAGACCGGTGAATCGATCGTCTACCCCGCTCATGGCGTCGGTACCATCACCGCTATCGAAGAGCAAGAAGTTGCCGGCATGAAGCTTGAACTTTTCGTTATCGATTTCGAAAAGGACAAGATGCGCCTGAAGGTTCCGGTCGCCAAGGCGATGAGCATCGGAATGCGCAAGCTTTCGGAAACGGATTTCGTCGATCGTGCGTTGAAGGTTGTGCAGGGAAAGGCGCGCGTCAAGCGCACCATGTGGTCCCGTCGCGCCCAGGAATATGATGCCAAGATCAATTCCGGCGATCTGATTTCCATCGCTGAAGTCGTGCGTGATCTCTATCGTGCAGAAAACCAGCCCGAGCAGTCCTATTCCGAGCGCCAGCTCTACGAAGCAGCGCTCGATCGCATGGCGCGCGAAATCGCCGCCGTCAACAAGATGTCGGAAACCGAAGCCGTCCGCCTCGTCGAGACCAACCTCAACAAGGGTCCGAAGCGCGGCAAGGCGATCGAAGAAGACGATTCGCAGGACGAAGCCGCTTAAGGCAGTCCTGTCTCTCCCATGAAAAAACCCGGCCTTCGCGCCGGGTTTTTTATTGGAACTTTTTCCCGACTGACGCGTTTACTACACGTAATTGCGGACTGCTCGTCGGGCGCTGGCTCGTCGGGCGAACTGCCATTCCGTCAATATTCGGTGAGGAGCGGCTCATGCCTTTTCAATATTGCCCGTTCGGCAACGTGAAGAAACAGGTCCGACCCAGCCGTCTTAGCGGCACATGATGAGAAATAGGGCCTTTCCCTGAAAAGTCTAGGGTGAGGCCCTTTTGCATTCGGAACCCCATTCAGTCCGGACAGCGATGTTCCGGAAGGTGAGTTTTATTGTTCATTTTGAGGGCGAAGGCCTGTTTCGGGAGATCGAAATGAAGAACATGTCTGCAGATCGGCGCATGATCAAAATCGCGATGGCCGCCCCCTATCTCGCCCGCCAGGAAGAGCATGATCTCGCCACCCGCTGGAAAGATCACGACGATCGCGGTGCGCGCAACCAAATCGCCATGGCGCATATGCGCCTGGTTATCTCTATGGCCGGCAAGTTCCGCAATTTCGGTCTGCCGATGAGCGACCTCGTGCAAGAGGGCTATGTCGGCCTGCTGGAAGCCGCCGCGCGTTTCGAACCGGAACGTGACGTGCGTTTTTCGACCTATGCCAGTTGGTGGATCAGGGCGTCGATTCAGGATTATATCCTGCGCAACTGGTCGATCGTGCGCGGCGGCACCAGTTCGGCGCAGAAGGCGCTATTCTTCAATCTGCGCCGCCTGCGCGCCAAGCTCGCCAGGGGCGATACGCAGCTAACGCTGCAATCCATTCATCAGGAAATCGCCGCGGCTCTCGGCGTCAGCCTTGCCGACGTGCAGACCATGGATGCCAGGCTTTCCGGCAACGACGCTTCGCTGCAGGCGCCTTCCGTCTCCGGCGATGCCGAGAGCGCGGAGAAGATGGATTTTCTCGTCAGCGACGATCCGCTGCCGGACGAGCAGGTTTCCAATATGATCGACGGCGAACGCCGCCGCGTCTGGCTCGCCTCGGCGCTGAAACATCTCAACGAACGCGAGATGAAGATCATCAGCGCCCGGCGCCTGGCGGAAGACGGCGCGACGCTCGAAGAACTTGGCGCCGATCTCGGCATTTCCAAGGAGCGCGTGCGGCAGATTGAAAGCCGGGCGATGGAAAAGCTTCGCAGCGCGCTGGTCAGCGCCGACCCCCATATGGCGGCCTACGCCTGAACTTCTTTACCCTCCAGCAGCACCGACTGGCCCGGCGCAAGCCGGGCTTTTTTATTCGGCGATGATTTTGACGCGATCGCCAGGGGAAACGGCCGCACCCGTCGGCAGGGCATTGATGAGCTTGAAGAGATCGAGCTTGCGGTCGGTACCCATCATCCGGGCGGCAAGCGTCGAGATGTTCTCGCCGGGCCGCACGGTGACGACACGAATGCGCAGCGGCTTCAGCGAGGCAGCTTCAGCCGGCGTCATGCGCCGGAAACTGGCGCGCAGAACATTGGCCGTCGGTTCGAGGGCGTCGCTGCCTTTCGGCACGGCGGTCAGGAAACGGAAGATCTGCGCATTGTTGCGGATGACGGTGACATCGAAATCCCAGCGGTCGGCACTTGCGCGCGCGGTGGCTGCTTCCATGCCATTGACGGTGATCTGCTGAATGGTCGATGGGTCGAGACCGGTCACCCAGCCGCTCGAGATGTAGTTTGTGAGGCTCTGGTTCTGGTTGTCGGCGACGCCATCGAAGCGGACGGCGATGTCGTTGGGACCGGTGGCCATCACGGCTTCGACCTTATTGTCGATCTTGAAGTCCACCGGCACGTCGAAGCGGATGCCGAGGCCGCCATGCAGGAAAGTCTGGCCGCGTACGTAACCTTCTTCCGGGCTGTCGCCATAGAGCAGGCCGTCAATGCCGTCGAGATAATAATCGCGGCCCTTGTCGCCGACCGTCCCCTCCTGGCCGAAGGCGCGCGCATGGGTGCGGGCAAGCTCGATGCGCTGGGCGGAGTTCGGATGGCTCGAGAGGAAGTCGAGGCTCTGGTCGGCTTCGGGGTCGACCGACATGAAGCGGCTGTAGGCCGCCATGGAATCGAGGAAGCGGGCGGCGGCATAGGGGTCGTAACCGGCTTCGCCGAGCATGCGCACGCCGATGACATCGGCCTGCAGCTCCTGCTGGCGGGAGAAGGCGGCAAGCCTGAGCTTGCCCCGGGCAAGCGCCTGCTTGCCGGCGATGTCGCTCGAGAGGACCTCGGCGACGACGCGGCTGGCGATGACTTCAGCTTCTTCGCGCTTCTGCCGCTCGATACCGTGATTCGCTGTCACGTGGCCCATTTCGTGCGACAGCACAGCGGCGACTTCCGAGGCATCGTTGGCAAGGGCGAGCAGGCCGCGGGTGACGTAGAGATACCCGCCCGGCAGCGCAAATGCGTTGATCGCAGGCGAATTCAGGATGGTGATGCGGTAGGACTGGCTCGGATTTTCCGACACCGCCGTCAGCGCGCCGGCAATACGGGCGACGAGGCGCTCGGTCCTGGCATCCTTATATTCGCCGCCGTAGCTTGCCACGATACGCGGATGCTCACGGGCGCCCATCGCCGCGCGCGGATCGTTCTTCTGCACCTCGTCGACGATCTGGGGATTGGAGGACGGCGAGATGCTCGGCTGGTAGGATTGTTCGATCAGCGACTGACACCCGTTCAGCACCATTGCGACAGCTGAAAGCAGCACGAGGCGACGGGTGAAGCGACGCGCCGCAGAGATGGCATAACTGGAAAGCGCGGGCGATTTCCACGTCGTCAAGCTGTCCAGTCTGGTTCTCCGCATCATGTCGCTGTTTTGCCGGTTTGCCGCAGATAGGGACCGGCCTTGGCAAGGGGAACTCAACAGGTGCGCACCCCTGATCTCGCGCCGCATGCTAGGCCGATACACGTCGTTGCTGTAACTGATTTACGCATCGGTTGCATAGCGAGACTCTGTTTAATTATGGCGCCGTTGCATTTTAGCAAGCCTCAGGCATCGAGGTTCCCTTCGCTCGGATGAAATTATGGCGAAAGTTCCGTCAGCAGGCATAGATTTGTCGGCGGCACGGAAAAAGAACGGTTTGATTGAAGCAACAGGCTGGAAAACGGCAGCCCCGCGAGAAAATCGCAACTTTTAATTTATTTACGCGATAATGGAACGTTTGCCGGTGAATATTCCCGTCATGCCGCCCGCTATTCCGCCGCTTCCGCCGCCGCCGATTGCGGTCGCTTCATTTCCCCGCTGCGCGGCAGCTGCACGGGCTTCAGCGTCATTGCGGCAGCAAGGCCGATCAGGGCAATGGCGCAGGAAGTCATGAAAAGGGGCGAGAAGGCGGCGGCATAGACATCTGCGACGGCCTGGCGGCTCGCTTCGGGAAGGGCAGCCATCATCTTCGGCGTCAGCTGTTCGATATCGGCAACACCGGGAATGGGAGCGCCGACCTTGCCGAGCCCGGAGGCGATGATCGCGCCATAGATCGAAATGGCGATCGAGGCGCCGCCCATGCGCGAGAGCGTCACCGAGCCGGTCGCAGCGCCGACGTCGCGGGCGGGGGCGGCATTCTGCACGCCGATGATGGGGACCTGCTGCGCAAGACCGATGCCGATGCCATGCAGCATCATGATCGCGCCGATGACAGCGATCGGCGTTCCCGCATGGACCTGCGACATCAGGGCGAAGGCAATGGCGCTGCAGGTGAGGCTTGCGATGGCGAAGGGCTTGTAGCGGCCGGTCATCGAGATGATACGCCCGGCCGACAGCGATCCGCAGACGAGACCACCGGTCAGCAGAATGAACAGAAGTCCGGCGGCCGATGGCGAAAGGCCGGTCGTCGTCTGCAGGAAGAGAGCGAGATAGTTGACCATGCCGATGGCGATGGCGCCACCCATCACCGATATTAGCAGCAGGAGGCTGAAGGTCGAATTGCGGAAGAGCTGCAGGGGAACGATCGGCTCCGGCGCGCGGCGCTCGACGAACACCCAGGTGACGGCGCAGACGGCGCCGAAGGCGACGATCCCGATACTCTGTGGTGAGATCAACGAGCCGAACAATTCGCTACTGTCTGTGGCAAGCACGATGCTCGTCGTCGTCAGCGCGATCAGCAGCGCGCCGGCATAGTCGATCTTCGGGCGTCGATGCGGCTTGCGGTAGGGCAGCATGAAGGCAAGGCCGGCCAATACGATGAAACCGATCGGCACGTTGACGAGGAAGATCGAGCGCCAGCCGAAGAGATCGCTCATCGTGCCCCCGAGCACCGGGCCGATCGCGCCTGAAGCCATCAGCACGAGGCTCGAATAGCTTTGATAGCGCGCTCGCTCGCGCGGCTCGAACAGATCGGCGTTGACGGCAAAGATCGATACCATGATGCCACCACCGCCAAGGCCCTGCAGCACACGGGCGGCGATCAGCGTGTTCATCGAGACGGCGAAGCCGCAGACCGCGGAGCCGATGGTGAAGATCGCGATCGCCGTCATCATCACATATTTGCGGCCGAAGAGGTCGCCGAGCTTGCCATAGAGCGGCATGACGGCGCTGAGCGCCAGCAGGTAGGCCGAGCCGATCCAGCCGAAACGTTCGAGATGGCCGAACTCGCCGACGATGGTCGGCAGCGCCGTGGAGACGATTTGATTATCAAGCGTCGCCATGAACATGGCGGTCATCAGAAAGAAGAAGAGGATAAGCCGGCGACGACGGTCCGTCACGAGCGGCGCAGGCGCGGGTAGCATGTCCATGGGGCATATTTCCGGGTTCGAGCTATTTATGTGCTATCAGCATGTAATTGTCAACGGCACATGAGTGACCCCGGCATATTCAATTTTGACCTCCGCTCTGCTATGGTTCCGTCATGAATGAGACGCTGACGAAGATCCTGTCCAACAGTCGGGCCGAGCCGGACGATGAGAACCTGCCTCGCATCGGCAGGAGCATGGCGCGCATGCGCCTGATGACCGGGCGAAGGCTGATCGGCAGGCTGGCAATCCAGAGTGCCGCACCGGGCCTTGAGCTTTCCCATCTCGACGTGCTGGACGCCGTACGGCGGGCTGAGCCGCCCGCCGAGGTCACTGTCGGCATGATCGCGGAGATGCTGCGCATCGATCCGTCGCGCGCCAGCCGGGTGGTGGCCGAGATGGTCGGACGCAATGTGTTGCGGCGCGAGGCCTCGCAGGCCGATGCACGGCGGATCGTCGTCGTCATCACAGACGCCGGCCAGGCGCTGCTTGCCGAGATCCATGCGCAGAAAATAGCCATCATCTCCGAGATCGTCTCCGATTGGCCACGCGAGGATATAGAGCGTTTCGCGACGCTGTTCGAACGTTTCATCGGTGGCTACGAGGCGATCTTTCTGTCGCGCGACAAGGACACGCCCGGTTGAGGCGAAAGCGCCGTCCGTCGGGGCCCCTTCCCCTCGCCCCCCCGTTTGCGCTAAGGGCAGTGCCCATGAGCCAATCCACTTTCACCATTCTGCTCGGCGGCGAACTCAGCCTGACGGAGCGTTTGCGCCACGCGATCGGCGGCAGCCGTTTCATCGCGGCCGATGGCGGCATGCGGCATGCGATGGCGCTTGGGGTCATGCCTGAGCTCTGGGTCGGCGATTTCGATTCGACGCCCCCCGATCTCGAAGCGGGTTTTCTCGATGTGCCGAAGCAGCCCTATCCCGCAGCGAAGGCGGCGACGGACGGCGAGATCGCCGTGTCGGAAGCGGTCGTCCGGGGCGCTCGGCGGCTCATCCTGGCCGGAGCGCTCGCCGGCGAACGGTCCGACCACGCGCTCCAGCACCTGCTGTCGGCCGTCGGCCTGGCGGAACAGGGTTTCGACGTGCTGCTGACTTCAGGCAAGGAAGAGGCCGTTCCGCTGCTCGCCGGCACGATCGAACTGGACCTTCCCAAGGGCAGCCTGTTTTCCGTGCCCGGATTCAGCGAGTTGAAGGGGCTTTCCATCGAGAATGCGCGCTATCCGCTCACGGATTTCCATCTGCCTTTCGGCTCGTCGCGCACCATATCCAACGTTGCGGAAGGCAAGGTTCGCTTTTCGCTCAAAAGCGGCCGGGCGATCGTGCTTGCCCGGCCCTATGATCTTTCCGGAGTCTGATTTTTGGCCCCTCCCATTCTGAAACTCGACGATATCTTCCTGAGCTTCGGGGGCGCACCGCTGCTGGCGGGCGCTTCCCTGCAGGTCGAGCCCGGCGACAAGATCTGTCTCGTCGGGCGCAACGGCTCAGGAAAATCAACACTTCTGAAGATTGCCGCCGGCCTGGTCGAGGCGCAGTCCGGCGAGGTCTTCCGCCATCCGTCCTCGACGGTGCGCTATCTCGAACAGGCGCCGGACTTTGCCGGTTTCAGCACCGTTCAGGCCTATGCCGAGGCCGGGCTGGGACCGGGCGACGACCCCTATCGCGTGACCTATCTTCTGTCCCATCTCGGCCTGACCGGCGAGGAAGATCCGAGCACCCTTTCCGGCGGCGAATCGCGCCGGGCCGCCCTTGCCCGGGTGCTGGCACCGGAGCCCGATATTCTCCTGCTCGACGAGCCGACCAACCATTTGGACCTGCCGACCATCGAATGGCTGGAAGGCGAACTGCAGAAGACCCGCAGTGCCCTGGTGCTGATTTCGCACGACCGTCGTTTCCTGGAGAAGGTTTCGACCGCGACCGTCTGGCTCGACCGCGGCGCCTCGCGCCGGCTCGACAGGGGATTCGCCCATTTCGAGGCCTGGCGCGATCAGGTGCTGGAGGCGGAAGAGCTCGAGCAGCACAAGCTCGGCAAGGCGATCGAGCGCGAGGAGCACTGGCTGCGCTACGGCGTCACGGCCCGGCGCAAACGCAACATGCGCCGCCTCGGCGAGCTGCAGACGATGCGTTCGCAATATCGCGGCCACAAGGGGCCGCAGGGCACGGTGCAGGCAACGGTTTCGGACGCGCAGGAATCCGGCAAGCTGGTGATCGAGGCCGAGAAGATCACCAAGAGCTTCGGCGACCGGGCCATCGTCACGCCGTTCTCGATCCGCGTACATCGCGGCGATTGCATCGGTCTCGTCGGGCCGAACGGCGCCGGCAAGACGACGCTCCTGAAAATGCTGACCGGCCAACTTTCCCCGGATAGCGGCACAATAAAGCTCGGCACCAACCTGGAGATCGCCACCCTCGACCAGAAGCGCGAGGACCTCGATCCCGAGGATACGCTTGCAAACTACCTGACCGACGGGCGCGGCGAAAACCTGCTCGTCAACGGCGAGCAGCGCCATGTCACCGGCTACATGAAGGAATTCCTGTTCCAGCCGGAACAGGCGCGCACGCCGATCAGGAGCCTCTCCGGCGGCGAGCGCGCCCGGCTGATGCTGGCGCGCATCCTCTCGCGCCCGGCAAACCTCCTGATTCTCGACGAACCCACAAACGATCTCGATATCGAGACGCTCGACCTCTTGCAGGAAATCGTCGCCGGCTTTCCCGGCACCGTCATCCTCGTCAGCCACGATCGCGACTTCCTCGACCGCACCGTAACCTCGACGATCGCGCCCGCCGTGCCGGATGCGCCCGACGGCCGATGGATCGAATATGCCGGCGGCTACACGGACATGTTGGCGCAGCGCAGGGGCGCGCTCGAAGAGCGCAGAAAGGCCGAGAAAGCGGCGGAGAAGCCGAAGGCGCAGGAGACAACAGCTTCCGGCGCAGCCTCGAAGAGCAAGCTTTCCTTCAAGCAGAAATTCGCGCTTGACAATCTGCCGAAGGAAATGGCCAAGGCCGAGGCCGAGATCGCCAAGCGCGAACTTGTCATGGCCGATCCCAATCTCTTCACGCGCGACCCCGCTGCCTTCAACCGGCTTGCAAGCGAGATGGAAAAGCTGCGAGTTAGCCTGACCAAGATGGAAGAGGAATGGCTGGAGCTCGAAATGCTGCGGGAAGAGCTGGAAGGCTGAGACTCTCGCACTCAGCCGCTCGCGTCATCTGTGTGGGCAAAGGTTCAGCCAGACGATAGGGGCAGCTTAAAGCACCGGCGCGGGCACGGCGGCGGCGCCCGCACTGGCGCTGGCGCCGGTGGTCTGGGCGACCTGCTGCTGCGGCTCTTCGGATCTCGAAGGCAGAGCCTGCAGATGCAGCACCCGCGGCTGCAGCGCCTCCAGATAGGTTTCAGAGCGGCCGATATAGATCATGCCGGTTTCAGGCATCGAAGTCAGCACGCTGCACATCGTTTCCTGCCATTCCGGCTCCATGCCCTCGAGCACTTCGTCGAAGATGATCCAGCGCGGGCGCACCAGCAGCAGGCGGGCGAAGCCGATCGCCTTCTGTTGATCGCCGTCGAGCAGCTTGTCCCAGCGGGCGCGGGTATCGAGCCTTGCGATCAGAGAGTGCAGGCCGGCCTTTTCAAGGGCCGCCTCGACGGCAGCCTGCTCGTAGGCATCGGGGCTTTCGGGGAAGGCAAGCGCCTCGCGCAGCGTGCCGCCCGGAATATAGGCGATCTGCGGAACGAACAGCATGTCGTCGATCGGCGGCAGACCCATCGTGCCGCTGCCGCACGGCCAGAGCCCGGCCAAGGCCTGGAACAGCAGCTTGCGGTTGACGCTATGATCGCCGTTGATCATAATTTTTTCGCCGGCCTTGATCATGATATCGGTTTCACGCAGGCGAAAACCGCCGCATTCCTCGATGTCTTCGCCGATCTTGGCATTGATCACCACATCCTTCAGCGTCAGCCGGTCGGGGGCGGTGTTTTCGTAGGCGATGCTGCCCTTCAGGCCAAAGTCCTCGTCCATGTCGAGCAGCGCCTGGCGGAAGTCGGTGACGCGCATCAGCGTGGCACGCCATTCGGCGATCGGGCCGAAATTGGCGACATACCAGCGCAACGCCGTATTGACCTGGTTGAAGGCGCCGACCGACATCATCAGCTGACCGAGGGTGAGGCCGCCGGAAAAATAGGCGGGTGCGGCAACGATAATCGGAATGACGATCACCAGCCAGCCGTAGCCGGCCGAAACCCAGGTGAGATTGGTATTGGCCATGGCGAGCCGCTTGACGACCCTCAGTACCGAGCTGATGTCGGTATTGATGCGCCGGCGCTCGTTCTCCTCGCCGCGGGCGACGGTGATCGCCGGCATGTTCTCGTTGGCATGCATCAGGGTGAAACGAAGCTCGGCCTCTTTCGAGAACCGGTCGGCATTGAGCTTGACCAGCTTGCGGCCGACGACCTGGCTCAGCACCGAGGCAGAAGCGGCATAGAAAATCGCCGCCCAGACCATATAGCCCGGTATGGAGAAGCTGTGGCCGCTGATGTGAAAGACGAAGCCGCTGGACAGCTCCCAGAGCACGCCGATGAAGCTCACCAGAAGAATGGTCGACTGTAAGAGGCCGAGCACGAGTCCGGTGGTGCTTTCGGCGAGGTTGCGGGAATCCTCGTGCAGGCGCTGGTCCGGATTGACGCCGATCAGGCCGCTCGAGGCGAGCCGCAGCGCCCGCTTGCGCTTCAGCCACTGGTCAACGAGATCGCGCGACAGGCCCTCGCGCATATAGAGCGCCGTCATCTGGTTCAGCCAGGCCTGCAGCACGTTGAGCAGCAGAAGCGTGCCGGCAATCATTGCGAAGATTTCGAGCTGGTGGAAGAATTCGCCGAGATCGCGGCGCTCGAGCGAATCGTAGAAGGGGGCGTTCCACTCGTTGAGGATGACCTGGCCATAGGCCGTCACCAGGATGACAAGGATCAGCACGGTCGCCAGAAACAGCACCTTGCCACGCACTTCAGAATTCCAGAATGCCGAGAACATTACTCCGAGGCGATATGTCAGGCTGAAGTCGTAACCAACCTTATCCTGCCTCCTGGTGCCCGGCCTCCCCTCGATCTTATCTGCCATCATGCTTTTCCAACACCGCCCATACTGTCATTATTAACATGGTGGCGTTACCGGTCTATCAACAGATTTTATCAGTCATTAAACTGTGATGATTCTTGACCCACCGCTCCTGCATGCATTCGTAGTTGATTCGCGGCTCAACTGAGACTAATTAAGGCACTCCGTGGTGATTTGGCCGGCCGGCTTGCAGCCACGTTAAAAAATTCGCTAAAGGGCCGCGTGCGGACCGGTAGCGATTTTTTCGCCGCCGGTTTTTTATTTTTGATCGAGTTGACCGCAAATGCCCATCAAGATCCCCGATACGCTGCCCGCTTTCGAAACCCTGGTTCAGGAAGGTGTGCGGGTGATGACCGAGACGATGGCGATCCGTCAGGATATAAGACCGTTGCAGATCGGGCTGCTCAACCTGATGCCCAACAAGATCAAGACCGAACTGCAGATGGCCCGTCTCGTCGGCGCTTCGCCGCTGCAGGTGGAGCTGTCACTCATCCGCATCGGCGGCCACAAGGCTAAGAACACATCCGAAGATCACCTGCTTGCCTTCTATCAGACCTGGGAAGAGGTGAAGCAGCGCAAGTTCGACGGCTTCATCATTACCGGGGCGCCGATCGAGCTTCTCCCCTATGAGGACGTTACCTATTGGGCAGAGATGCAGGAGATCTTCAATTGGACGGAGACCAACGTCCATTCGACGATGAACGTCTGCTGGGGCGCGATGGCGGCGATCTATCACTTCCACGGCGTTCCGAAATATGAGCTGAAGGAAAAGGCCTTCGGCGTCTACCGGCACCGGAACCTGAAGCCTTCCTCCATCTATTTGAACGGCTTTTCCGACAATTTCGAGGTCCCGGTGTCGCGGTGGACCGAGGTGCGCCGCGAAGATATCGAGAAATCCGCAAGCCTCGAAATCCTGATGGAATCCAGCGAGATGGGCGTATGCCTCGTGCACGAGAAGAGGGGCCGGCGGCTCTACATGTTCAACCACGTCGAATATGATTCCACCTCGCTTTCGGATGAGTATTTCCGCGATGTGGATGCCGGCGTGCCGATCAAGATGCCGCACAATTACTTCCCGCATAATGATCCAACGCTTGCCCCGCAGAACCGCTGGCGCAGCCACGCGCATCTCTTGTTCGGCAACTGGATCAACGAGATTTATCAGACGACGCCCTATGACGTCGAAGAGATCGGCATGGATCTCTGAACGGCATTTCTTTCTGACCTGCCCGGTTGCGGTTTGGAAGAAATGCGGGCAGGTTCCCGTCCGAAACCCTATAGCGCCGCGTGTCTTTATCGGACGCGCAAAGGAATGGACGGTCGATCATGTCGGATAAGTTGGAGCGGGAAGTTTTCGGTCAGACGAAGGCGGGCGAGACCGTCTATCGCGTCGTCATCAAGGGTGGCGGGCTGACGGCCAGGATCATCACCTGGGGCGCCGTCATACAGGATCTGCGCCTTGCAGGCCACGAGGCGCCGCTGCAGCTCGGCTTCGAGGATTTCAACAGCTATCCCCTCTATTCGGCCTATTTCGGCGCGACGCCTGGCCGCTGCGCCAACCGCGTCGGCGGCGGCGCCTTCACGCTCGATGGCAAGGACTATCAGCTCGAGCCGAACGAAAACGGCGTCACACATCTACATGGCGGCAGCGACAACATCGCCAAGCGCAACTGGACGATCGTCGAGCATGAGGTCGACCGCCTGGTGATGAAGATCGTCGATCCCGACGGCCGCGCCGGCTATCCCGGCAATTGCACCATCCAGGCGACGTTCCGGGTGCACGGCAATGGTGAACTGTCGATCACCTACGAATCAACAAGCGATCAGCCGACGCTCGCCAATGTCTGCCAGCACGCCTATTTCAATCTCGACGGCCGCGAAGATGCGCTGGGCCACGACATCATGATCGCCGCCGATCACTATTTGCCGACCGACGAGAAGCAGGTGCCGACCGGCGAAATCCGCCCCGTTGCCGGCACCGAATTCGATTTCCGCGAAATGGCTCCGATGAAGCGTTTCGTCGGCAGTGAACAGGTATTGTACGACCACAATTTCTGCCTGTCTCGCGAGCGCACCGCCAAACGGAGCGTGGCGCTCGCCCGCAGCCTCTATTCCGGCGTGTCGCTCGAAGTACGCAGCACCGAGCCGGGCGTGCAGTTCTATGCCGGCTTCAAGCTCAATACAGGCGCTCCCGGCCTCGGCGGGCGCAAATACGGCCCGTTCGCCGGCTTCTGCCTGGAAACGCAGGTCTGGCCGGATGCCATCAATCACGAGGGCTTCCCGAATGCAGTCCTGCGTCCGGGCGAGGTGCTGCGCCAGGAAACGGATTATATCTTCACCAAGAGCTGAGCGTTCTAAAGCGCGTCGCGATCTTCAGATTCGCTCCTCGCGTTTTAGGTTTTTGCTTTTACGCATGTCGTTATCGCAAAACCGCCGCACACTTTTGCGCGACATGCTCTGAGACGCACGGCTGTCAAATTTGATCGCTATGAACCCTCTTCGGATTGCCGGAGAGGGTTTTTTCTTCTGCGCCTTGTGATTCATGCTTGCTGATTGGTTCTATATAGGTTCTATTGTGTGTCCATGGATAGAACCAGTCTAGTAGCTGAACTCAATAGGCGCGGCCTGCGCGACGAAGCGCTGGCCGGACCGCTCTACAAGCGGCTGGCGCAGGCGCTGACCAGCCTCATTCAGGAGGGCTTGCTGAAGGCCGGCACGGCGCTGCCGGGCGAGCGCGATCTTGCCGAGGCTCTCAAGCTCGGCCGCGTCACCGTGCGCACTGCCTATCGCGACCTCATGGCGACGGGTGCACTGGAATCGCGCCACGGAAGCGGTACTTTTGTATCGGGCAAGGTGGAGCGCATGGAGCAATCGCTCTGGCGGCTTTCCTCCTTCTCCGCCGACATGCGCTCGCGCGGACGTCTGCCGGCCGCACGCATCTTGTCGCGGGAGGTCAACACGCCGTCGCCGGAGGAATCCTTCCTGCTCGGCCTCGGCGGCGACGAACCGGTGCTGAGGCTCGACCGGCTGCGCCTCGCCGATGGCCTGCCGCTGGCGATCGAGCGCGCCGTCGTGCCGGTCAAGTTTTTGGGGGAGAACGCCGGCGGCGAGGGATCGCTCTACGATGCGCTGGCGGCGAATGGCCATCGGCCGGTGCGTGCGCTGCAGCGGCTGACCGCCGTCACGCTCGATGCGTCCTATGCCGCGATGCTGAACGTCAAGGCAGGCGCGCCGGCGCTTCTGATCGAACGTGTCTCGCGCCTGGAAGACCAGCGCGTCGTCGAATACACCCGCTCGCATTATCGCGGCGATGCCTACGATTTCGTTGCCGAATTGAGAATTGGAGATGACCATGAGTGAGAACCAGTCGCTAATGCTGCAGGAAGCCGGCCAATCACCCGAAGTGGTGGCCACGCTTCTCGACAACGAAAAGCCGGTCTTTGGCGAGATTGCCCGGCTGTTTTCATCCGCTCGCCCGAGCGTGGTGACGACGGCCGCGCGCGGCTCCTCGGACCATGCTGCCACCTTCTTCAAATATCTGTTCGAGATCACCTGCGGCGTCCCAGTCGCCTCGGTCGGCCCATCGATCGCTTCCGTCTATGGTGCGGCCCTGCACCTGAAGGGCGGCGTGCATTTCACCGTCTCGCAGTCGGGCGCGAGCCCGGATATCGTCGCCTTGCAGGAAGCGGCGAAGAAGGGCGGCGCGACGACGATCGCCGTCGTCAATGTCACCGATAGCCCGCTTGCCAAACAGGCCGATATCGTCCTCGGCCTCAACGCCGGCGCGGAAAAGAGTGTGGCGGCAACGAAATCCTTCATCGCCTCCGTCGCCGCGCTTTCCGGCGTGACGGCTGCGATCGGCGGCGCGTCCGACCTGCATGCAGCACTGGAAAAACTGCCGGAGGCGCTTTCGGCGACCGCCGGGATCGACACGGCGGCGGCCGAGGAGGTGCTGTTCCATGCGACCTCGCTCTATACGGCCGGCCGCGGCCCGGCCTTCGCGATCGCGCTCGAAGCGGCGCTGAAGGCCAAGGAAACCTCCGGCCTGCACGCCGAGGCCTTTTCACTGGCGGAACTGATGCATGGCCCGATGCGCCTGGTGCAGCCGGGCTTTCCGGTCGTCGCCTTTGCGCCTGACGACGCGGCCTTCGCCAATAACGGTCAGGCGCTGCAGCGGCTGCAGAAGCTCGGCGCCACCACTGTCGGTTTCTCCACGCAGCCGCTCTCCGGCATCAATCTGCGCGTGCCGACGACGGGCAACGGTCTTGTCGATCCGCTTGTATCGCTGCTCGTCTATTACCGGCTGATCGAATCGGTGACGCGCCGCAAGGGCTTCGACCCCGACCGGCCGGCCAACCTGCTCAAGGTGACGGAGACGGTCTGATGGGACGCAAGATCTTCGTCGGCGCCCGCATTTTCGACGGCGAGCGCTTCCATGACGACAAGGCACTCGTCCTTGCCGACGGCCGCGTCGAAACGATCGTCGCGGAAAACGACCTGCCCGATGGCGAGACGGTAACCCTTGAAGGCGGCGTGCTGTCGGCCGGCTTCATCGATGCGCAGGTCAATGGCGGCGGCGGCCGGATGCTGAACGACGAGCCCTCCCCAGCGTCGATGGAGATCATCGCCGACGGGCATCGGCCCTATGGCACGACATCGCTGCTGCCGACCTTGATCACCGATACATCGGAGGCGACCGATGCCGCCATCGAGGCGGCGAAGGAGGCTGTAAAAGAGAACCGCGGCGTCGCCGGCCTGCATCTCGAAGGCCCGCATCTGGCACCGGCCCGCAAGGGCGCGCATCTGGCCGAACTGATGCGGCCAGTGGAGGACCGTGACGTCAAGGCCTTCATCCGGGCACGTGAGTCGATCGGCACGCTGCTCGTCACCATCGCGGCCGAGCAGGTGACGGTCGCCCAGGTGCGCGAGCTTGCGGAAGCCGGCGTTACCGTCAGCATCGGCCATTCCGATTGTTCGAGCGAGGCGGCGGAGGAACGTTTCGATGCCGGAGCGCGTGGGGTCACGCATCTCTTCAACGCCATGAGCCAGATGGGACACCGTGCTCCCGGCCTCGTCGGCGCAGCCATCGATCATCCCGCAACCTGGTGCGGCATCATTGCCGACGGCCATCACGTCGATCCGAAGGCGCTGCGCACGGCGCTGCGCGCCAAGCGCGGGGAAGGCAAGTTGTTCTTCGTCACCGACGCGATGTCGCTTGTCGGCTCGCAGCAGGACTCGTTCACGCTGAACGGCCGCACCGTCCGGCGCGAACGGGGCGGCTTCTGCTCGAAGCTGGTGCTTTCCGACGGAACGCTCGCCGGCTCCGATGTCGACATGATCTCGACGATCCGCTACGGCGTCGCCTATCTCGACCTGACGCTCGCCGAGGCGCTGCGCATGGCGACCCTCTATCCCGCCCGTTTCCTGAGACTTGCCGATCGCGGCCATCTTTCACCGGGCGCGCGTGCCGATCTCGTGCATCTCACCGATGCGCTCACCGTCTCCGCCAGCTGGCTTGCCGGCGAAGCGGCCTGAACTCAAGGAGAAGTGGGATGACCGAGATTACCGATGCCTATTTCTCCAACCTGATCGCCCGGCTGGAAGAGCTGAAGCAGACGCTTGCCGGGCCGATGGCGCAGGCTGCGGCGGTCATCCTCGATGCGGCCCGCGGCGACAAACGTGTCTATGTCTTCGGCACCGGCCATTCGCATATGCTGGCGGAAGAGGTGCACTATCGTGCCGGCGGGCTTGCCTTCACCGTGCCCGTGCTCGTCGGCTCGGCCATGCTGCATGAGGGTGCGGTCATCAGTTCGGTCTATGAACGCACGCAAGGCCTGGTGCGGCCGATGCTGGAGCGTTACGGCATGCAGCCGGGCGACGTCATCATCATCGCCTCCAATTCGGGGGTGAACGCCGCGCCGATCGAAGCCGCCGACTATGCCCGCGACATCGGCGCAAAGGTGATCGCCATCACCTCGATCGCCTATTCCTCGGCTATCGCCAATGGCCGCCGCCGGCTCGCCGACGTCGCCGACGTGGTGCTCGACAACGGACTGCCGCCGGGTGACGCCGTTGTCGATCTCGAGGGCGCAGGGCTTCGGGTCGGACCGGTCTCGACGGCGGTCGGTGTGACCATCATCAACGCGATCTTTGCCGAAGTCGCCTCGGAGCTTTCGAAATCCGGCGATGCGCCGGTTTATCTCAGCGCCAACATGCCGGGCGCGGCCGAGATCAACCAGAAGCTCGTCAAGAAGTACCGGCCGCGCAACCCGCATCTCTGAGAGGATAAAGGAGCCTGCTGCTGTCGCAAGCACGATTCATGACGCGATCAAGCGGCGAGGATCGAGCTAACCATACGGGCCGTCCGCGGTGCCAGCGTCAAGCCGATATGCCCGTGTCCAAAAGCAAACACGACATCCCTTCCTCCTCTTGAAGGCCGGATAACGGGAACGGAATCGGGCATGGAAGGGCGAAAGCCCATCCAGCTCCGGCTTGGTTCACCAAGCGTCGGGAAAATCCTGCGGGCGTTTGTCAATAGCACTTCGAGGCGCCGTGGGTTCGAAGGCGCGGTGAGGCCTCCGAGTTCAACAGTGCCGGCCACGCGCAGGCGGCCACGCATCGGACAAAAGTAAAATCCATGATGCGTCGGGCACACCGGTCGTTCCACCGGCTGTGCTTCCATATCGAACTCGAGGTGATAACCGCGCTCGGTATCCAGGGGGACCCGCTCTCCGAGCTGCAGAGCCAGGCCGCGGGAATGTGCGCCGGCAGCGATGACTGCCGCTCGGGCATGAATGCTGTGGGCTGAAGCCATCATCCTCACTCCATTCCGCTCGCGCGAAATAGTCGTCACGGCGTCTCGGACGAACTCGACGCCCGCTTGTCTGGCGGCGGCTTCCATCACGCTCATGACCTCGCCGGGGTCGGTGAAGTTTATTGCGTTCGGAAAGAAAAGCCCTCCGCCATGAACCTGCGGCAGCCGAGGCTCCAGGCTTCGCACCTCGTCGGGAGTGAGGAGCTGCTGCGCAATCCCGTAGTTTCGGCGAAGCTCGACATCCGAAGCAGCCGCCTTGAAGGCCTCGGGCGTTTGGTAGAGGTAGAGGCATCCCTTCGCACTCAAGAGATCGGATGCGCCGATCTCTGTTGCAAGGTCGAGCCATTCCGATGAAGCGTTGGACAGAAGGTCGGCGATACGGCTGGTATTGTCTCTGTATCTGTGAGGGAGGGATTCGTAGGCAAAACGCATCAGCCATGGAAACAAGGTGGGCAATGCCGCCTTGCGGATGGATAACGGGCTGTCGGAATTGAGCAGCAGCGAGACCAGGTTTTTGAGGACAGCGGGCGTGCCAACGGGAATGATTGCATAATCGGCGATCGTCCCGGCATTGCCGTACGATGCGCCCGAACCAGGTTTGTTGGGTTCGATCACAACGACATCGCGACCGTCGGCACGCAGCCGCAGAGCGGTTGCCACGCCGATCACGCCGCCGCCGATGACGGCGATATCTGTTGTTAGCTTATTCATCAGATGTGGATTTATCATTAGAGAAACGAGGCTTGGATGCCGATCAGACCAGGAGCTAGCCTGGCGACGCGTAGCGCGCGACGTAGGCAGCCGTGCGCGCTTCGGTAGGACGGTCAAGCACGTCTCCGGCGGTTCCCTGCTCAATGATAAGACCACCATCGATGAACACGACCCAGTCCGACACCTCCTTCGCAAAGGGCAGCTCGTGGGTGACCAGGATCATTGTCATGCCGTCGGCCGCAAGCTCCCGCATGACGCGGAGCACTTCGCCGGTCGATTCAGGATCGAGCGCCGACGTCGGCTCGTCGAACAGCAACACGGTCGGTTCCAGCGCCAGAGCGCGTGCGATCGCCACACGCTGCTGCTCGCCGCCCGACATTTGTTCAGGATAAGCCATCGCCCGTTTGGCAAGGCCCACTCTGGTCAGAAGTTTCACGGCCCGCTCCACAGCCTGTCCTTCACTAATCCCGGCCGCGTGCATCTGAGCGAGAACGACGTTCTCCAGGGCCGTCAGATGCGGGAACAGATTGAAACGCTGAAACACCATGCCGACACGCTGCCGAAGCTTTGCAAGGTTGCGGCAGGTCACCTTGCCGTCGGCAAAAATCGTTTCATCGCCGACAGTGATCGTTCCCTGATCGGGACGCTCAAGCAAATTGACGCAGCGCATGAGGGTGGTCTTTCCTCCACCGCTCTGGCCAATGATGCTCACGATTTTGCCTGTGGGAACCTCGAGATCGACGCGGTCGAGCACCAGGCGCCCGTCGAAAGACTTGCGCAATCCGCTAATTTTGACGGCGGAGCGACCGACCGGCTGCTTTGGCACAAAGGCAGTTTTGGCAGGAGTGGTCGTCATGGGTCAGACCTTTCCCTCGGCGAGATAGGTCTTGGCCAATTTGAGCCGGCGCCTTCTCGCCAATGACAATGGCACACCAGCTTGGATCTTGCGCTCCAGCAGAAGCAGACATTGCGACACCGGATAACAGATAGCGAAATAGACGGCCGAGATCACCAGATACACTTCAAGCGCCCGGAATGTTTCCGAGGCGATCAACTGCGCCTGCGTCATCAACTCGGCAGCGGAGATCGTCACAAGCAGCGAGGTCGACTTGATCAGATCGACGAACATCGTGTTCGTACCGGGAAGCGCCAGGCGCACCGCCTGCGGCAGGACGACATGGCTGAAAGTCTTGACGCGCCCTAGCCCGAGAGCTTGAGACGCCTCTTGCTGTCCTTGGTGCACGCCGGCGATAGCTGCTCGAAAGATCTCGGACAGGTAGGCAGCGTAGAAGAGCACCAGGCTCAACACTCCAGCCTCGAAAACCTCCAGCCTGATGCCCACGGAAGGCAGGCCGAAATAGGTGAGGAAAATGATCGCCAGGAGCGGTACGTTTTTGAAAAGCTCGGTGTAGAACGCCGCAGGGACGCGGACCAGTCGCAGCCGGTTGAGCCTCATCAACGCAAGGACAAGACCAAGAATCGTCGCGCCGATGAAGCTGACCACGGTATAGCCGAGGGTCTTGAGCAGACCCCCGGCAATGTTTCCGACGTAGTCGTTCCAGGGAACCTGGAAGATATCGGTGAAGGATGACAACGCCGTCATGCTTCGATCTCACTTCGCGACGGAAGGCGGGTTCCAGTCGGCCGGACGGTCGACGCCGCGCCGCTGTGCCGCCATCTCGGGCGATGGGACCAAGAACTGCTGGGGATCGCCGCCCCATTTCGTGATCAAAGCGGCAAGGGATCCGTCCTTGTACATGCCGTCGATCTGATCGGAAACAGCCTTGGCCAGCTTCGGCGACTGCTTTGGAAGGTAGAATCCGGTCATGTAGGCTTGAAAATATTTGTAATCGGGATGCGCGGCGACCTGTTCGTCTGTCGGCGGTTTCAGATATTCGATGCGGACCTTCATGTCGGGGCGCTGCTGCTGTTGATAGGTGATCAGCAGCGGATCGAGAAAGCCGACGTCCAGCCGCCCGGCAGAAATATCCTGGAACACACTGTCGGCGCTCGGGAACGTATGGGGTGATGCGTTAGGTACCTGAGCGATGGATTTCGCCCAGACATAGCCGGTAACGGTGCCGAGATTTTTGCCTTCGAGGCTCGCAACATCGGGAAAGCTCGCCGTGCCGCTTACGGCCATCGCCGGCGGCGAATAATACGGCGGGTCCGTGAACAAGCCGACTTTCTGGCGAGCGTCGGACCAGGCGATTCCGCCAATGGTTATATCAGCCCGCTGTGTCTGCACGGAAGCCAGCATGCCCGGAAAGTCGGTGACGTTGATTTCGATTTTGAGACCGAGCTTATCGGCTATGGCTGTCAAGATGTCGCTGTCGAGGCCGACGAGCTTTCCATCCTTGACCGCCGTATAGGGCATGTAAGGCTGGACCGTAACGACGAGCGTGCCCGCCTTCATCAGCTCCAGATCGTCGGCGTTAGCAGTGAATGGCACAGCCGTCGCAAACAGCCCCAAACTCAAGATCGCCACGGCAATGATCCCATTCGCCTGCGGTTTTTTTGTCAATTCAGCATGTTTCATTTGAAACCCCTCTTTGTGGTTATATATTGCTGATATATTGACAATATGCAGCCATGATACGAAGTCAAGCAGATTCGTTGAGCGCCTTTTTTCTAGGCGGAGCAACCTCTAGCTATGCGGAAATGGACAGAGAGGAACACGCTGAATATGTCGGCATTCGAAGTGGATTACGAAGCGGCTGAAGCAACGCTGGCGGAGCGGACCTATATTCGGCTGCGCGACGACATCATCACGACGCTGCTTCCTCCGGGCACGCTTCTGCGGGAAGCCGACCTCATGAAACGCATGGAAGTCGGGCGCACTCCGGTCCGGGAGGCGCTTCAGCGTCTGCAATATGATGGTTTCGTTGTCGTCAGCGCGCGGCGCGGCACATTTGTCAGCAAGATCGATATCAATGATCTGACGGCGGTTTACGAGGCGCGGGCACGGATCGAATCCTGGGCGACCCGGCTAGCTGCGGAAAGGCTGCGCGAGTTTGAGCGGCAAGAAGCGCGGCTACTGATCGATGAGCTCAAGCAAACGACCGGTCCGATGGCACTGGAAGATATCCTTGCCCTGGATCGGCGGGTTCACCGCTTCATTTACAAAGTGGCGAAGAACTCTTTCCTGTTCGATACCCTGGATCACTACCACAATCTGTCGCTGAGAATCCTTTACGTCGCCATGAAACGCTTTCCGACTCTGGTGCCGCGCCTTGAGGACGTCTTGCATGATCAAGTCCTCATGCTTGAGGCGGTATGCAGAGGGGATGCAGATGAGGCTGAAAAGATCGCAATGGCTCATGTCATGAGCTTCGAGAGCGAGGTCCGAAAGGTTATCTGATTTCGGCTCTAGGAATTAGGTCCAGCTTTTGCTGAGCGAAGATACTTCCGGGCAGAATGAGCGGTCATCGACACCTGCCTGAAGTTCACATTTCAGTGAGAGGCCGGCGTGAGCCGGCCTCCTCGATGGATGAAAACCAGGATCAGTCCTTGGCGCGTTCGACGTAGGAATTGTCTTCCGTCGCGATGACGACGCGGGTGCCGGCGTCGATATGCGGCGGAACCGAGGTGCGGATGCCGTTGGAGAGCATGGCCGGCTTGTAGGACGAGGATGCCGTCTGGCCCTTGACGACCGGTTCCGTCTCGACGATCTCGAGCGTGACGTGGCGCGGCAGTTCGAGCGCCAGCGGAATGCCTTCATGGATCGACAGGATGCAGGTCATGCCTTCCTGGAGATAGGCCTTCTGGTCGCCCATCGTTTCCTGGCTGACGACCACCTGGTCATAGGTTGCCGGATTCATGAAGTGGAAGCCTTCACCATCTTCATAGAGGTATTGGAAGTTGACGTCTTCGACGAAGGCGCGCTCGACCTGTTCGGTGGTGCGCCAGCGCTCGGAAACCTTCACGCCGTCGACGATGCGGCGCATGTCGACCTGGGTGACCGGCGTGCCCTTGCCCGGATGAAAGTTCTGGGCGGTGAGAACGACGTAGAGCTTGCCGTCCACGTCGAGAACGTTGCCCTTGCGGACCGAAGAGGCGATGACCTTGACCATAAGACTTCCTTGTAACTCGGCTTTCGGCGTCGTAGAGGACTGTCGAGACGCCCCAAGACGCAAATGTTTTTCTTTGGGGGCGCAACTAACCTAAAATCCGGGAAATAGCCACCCCCATACCGGCTTCTCCGGCGAAGAAAGCTTGGAATGAACTTTTCGGCCAAAGCCTCCCCCTGGTGGACCCCGTCCGTGCATGCCGATCGCCGCCCGTTCCTGATCGGGCGCAACGCGATTCAGGCGGCATTGCGCGGGTTTTTCGCGCGCGAGGATTTCATCGAGGTCGATACGGCGGTGCTGCAGGTCTCGCCCGGCAACGAAGCGCATCTGCATGCCTTCGCGACGGAAGCGATAACGACGGACGGTCAGACGGCGCCGTTTTACCTGCACACCTCGCCGGAATTCGCCTGCAAGAAGCTGCTTGCGGCGGGCGAGGAGCGCATCTCCTGTTTTGCCCATGTCTACCGCAACCGCGAGCGCGGGCCGTTGCACCATCCCGAGTTCACCATGCTCGAATGGTATCGGGCCGGCGAAAGTTACGAGAGCCTGATGATGGATTGCGTGCGGCTCCTGGCGCTGGCCGCCGAAACGGTGAAGACGCCGAGGCTCGCCTATCGCGGCGCCGAGAGCGATCCCTTCGCAGGGCCGGAGCGGATCAGTGTGGCCGAAGCCTTCGAGCGTCATGCCGGCATAGATCTTCTCGCTTCCGTCGCCGCTGACGGATGGACCGATCGCGCTCATCTGGCGGCCGAGCTCAGGCGCGTCGGCATGCGTGTCGCCGAAGACGACGGCTGGGCCGATCTGTTCAGCCGGGTGCTGGTCGAAAAGATCGAGCCGCATCTCGGTTTTGGTCGTATCACCATCCTCGATGAATATCCCGTCTCTGAGGCAGCACTTGCGCGTCCCTCGGCGCACGACCCACGGGTTGCCGAGCGTTTCGAGCTCTATGCTTGCGGCGTCGAGCTTGCCAACGGCTTCGGCGAACTCACCAATGCTGCCGAGCAGCGCCGGCGCTTCGAGATCGAAATGGCCGAGAAGGTGCGGATCTACGGCGAGACCTATCCGATCGACGAGGATTTCTTGGCTGCGCTGTCATTGATGCCCGAGGCAAGCGGCATTGCGCTCGGTTTCGACCGGCTGGTGATGTTGGCGACGGGAGCGTCGCGTATCGACCAGGTGCTCTGGGCGCCGGTTGCGGAGTATGGAAGATGAATGTCGTCAAACCGGTGAAGAGTGTCGACGACCTCGTGAACGCGGGGCTTGCCGCGCCTGCCGATCGTGCCGCGCTCGAAGCGGTGGCCGCGCGTTACGCCATTGCCCTGACGCCGGCGATGACCAGGCTGATCGACCGCGGCGATCCTGATGATCCGATCGCGCGGCAGTTCGTGCCTGACGCTGCCGAACTTATCGTCGCCCCCGAGGAACGCGCCGATCCGATCGGCGACCATGCCCACAGCCCGGTCGAAGGCATCGTCCATCGTTATCCCGACCGCTTGTTGCTCAAAGCCGTGCATGTCTGCCCGGTCTACTGCCGCTTCTGCTTCCGTCGCGAAATGGTGGGGCCGCAGGGTTTGGGCACGCTCGACGGCGCAGCGATGCAGGCAGCTCTCGATTATATCGGCGGCCACCCGGAAATCTGGGAAGTCATCCTGACCGGCGGCGACCCGCTGGTGCTTTCGCCGCGCCGGCTCCGTGACATCATGGAGGCGCTCGCTGATGTCGCGCATGTGAAGATCGTGCGTTTCCACACGCGCGTTCCCGTCGTCGATCCCGAGAAAATAGATGCGGCGCTCATCGCCGCGCTGAAGGCGAGTGGCAAGACCGTTTATGTGGCGCTGCATGCCAACCATGTCAGGGAATTGACGACGGAAGCGCGTGCGGCATGCGCGCGCCTTATCGATGCCGGAATCGCCATGGTCAGCCAGTCGGTGCTGCTCAAGGGCATCAACGACGATCCCGACGTGCTCGCGGAGCTGATGAAGGCTTTCGTCGAAATCCGCGTGAAACCCTATTACCTCCATCATCCCGATCTTGCGCCGGGAACCGGTCATTTCAGGCTGACGATCGAGGAGGGGCAGAGGATCGTGGCGGCGCTGCGCGGACGGATTTCCGGTCTTTGCCAGCCGACCTACATCCTCGATATTCCGGGCGGTCACGGCAAAGCCGTCGTCAGCGGAAGCAGCATCCGGCCGACGGGCGACGGCTGTTATTCAGTTTCGGATTACCGCGGCGGCGAGCATTGCTATCCGCCCACTGACGAGGCTTAGCGGCTTTCCGTATCATTTCTGTACTCGCGGCACCGGAAGCTGTGTCGAGCATTATCGCTGAAATGATCTTAGCAGATTGATATAAAATAAACATTCGCGTCCTCTCCGGAAGGATCGCTAAAATCCTAACCATGAGGAACAATCATCTTTAACCCAATAAATTAGCGGAATGTTCTGTTTTCCGCACTAAAAGAACGCTCATGACAAGGCGATGAACGCCGGTTCGGGATCATGAGAATCTTGGAGTGATGGGATGAATACGACAATCCGCGACCTCGTAGCCAAATTCGGCAAGCTTCCTGTGTCAATCGACCAGGTCGCCGACGACGCCGATCTTTATGCGGCAGGTCTGACGTCCTTTGCCTCGGTGCAGCTCATGCTCGGCATCGAAGAGGCATTCGACATCGAATTTCCCGACAACCTGCTGAACCGCAAATCATTCGCGAGCATCTCGGCCATCGCCAAGACGGTCGATATCATCCAGGACGGTCGGAAGGTCGCCTGATGAACTTCCCCGTCAAGATCATAGAGGACGGTCTTGTCGCAAGGGTCGCTCGTGTCGCCGAAGTTGCGGCGAGACATGCGGACGCCGTCGACGTCGAAGGTCGCTTTCCCCGGGAAGCCGTGGATGCGATGAAGGCCGAGAGGCTGCTCGGCATTCAGGTGCCGCGCCAGCTCGGCGGTGAATCGGCCTCGACCACCGAAATCGCCGAATTGTGCTCGATGCTGGGCCAAGCCTGTGCCGCAAGCGCCATGGTTTTTGCCATGCACCATATCAAGCTGTCGAGCCTCGTCGAGCACGGCGCCGAAAACGAATGGCATTGCGGCTTCATGCGCCGCATCGCTGCCGAACAGTTGCTGATCGCATCGGCCACCACCGAGGGCGGCATCGGCGGCAACCTTCGCAACAGCATTTGTGCGATCGAGATCGACGGCGATACCTGCCGCCTCGAAAAGGATGCGACCGTCATTTCCTACGGCTCGCATGCCGACGCCATCCTCATCACTTCGCGCAGTCATCCGCAGGCAGCCTCTTCCGATCAGGTGCTGACGGCCTTCCTCAAGGACCAGTATACGCTCGAAAAAACGCATGCCTGGAACACGCTCGGCATGCGCGGCACCTGTTCCGACGGTTTCCTCTTCAAAGGCCAAGCGCCCGCACGGCAGATCCTGCCGAAACCTTTCGCCGAGATTGCCGCACAATCAATGCTCGCTTCCTCGCATCTGCTCTGGAGCGGCGTCTGGTACGGCATCGCGGTCGATGCGGTCGCCCGCGCCCAGGCCTTCGTGCGCGCCGCTGCCCGCAAGGCGCCGGACGCCCAGCCGCCGGGCGCCCTGCGCCTCGCCGAGGTCTCGACCCTGCTGCAAATGGTGAAATCCAACGTCGTTGCCGGGTTGAAGGCTTATGAAGATGCCAAACTAAATCCGGACAGGCTGTCGTCGATGGGCTTTGCGGTGGCGATGAACAACGTCAAGATCGCCTCTTCCGAGACGATCCTGGAGATCGTCAACCATTCCATGCTGATCTGCGGCATCATGGGCTACAAAAACGGCACGCCCTTCAGCCTCGGACGCCATCTGCGCGATGCCCATTCCGCTCAGCTCATGATCTCGAACGACCGCATCCTCGGCAACACGTCGAGCATGCTTCTCGTCCACAAGCAGGACACTAGCCTACTGGGGTAAAGCCATGGATATGCAGACCTCGTTTCTGGACCGGCTCTTCGAGTCCGGTCTGCTGATCGATACCGGCGTTGACGGTCTCTATGGCCGCAGCGGCCAGTTCGAAGATGTCATCACCGCTTTCGAACGGCTGATCGATACGTTCGGCGGCTCCGACGGCGCCGAGGCGATGCGTTTCCCGCCCGGCATGAACCGCGCACTCTTCGAAAAGAGCGGTTACATGAAAAGCTTCCCTCAGCTGGCCGGCACGGTGCACAGTTTCTGCGGCAGCGAGCTCGATCATATGAGCCTGCTTGAATGCATGGAGGTCGGCGAGGACTGGACCAAGGACCAGCAAGCGACCGATATCGTGCTGACGCCGGCTGCCTGCTACCCGCTCTATCCGACGGTCGCCAAGCGCGGCAACCTGCCGAAGACGGGTGGTCTCTTCGATCTGCAATCCTACTGCTTCCGCCACGAGCCTTCGAAGGACCCCGCCCGCCAGCAGCTGTTCCGCATGCGCGAATATGTCTGCATGGGAACCGAGCAGCACGTCACCGATTTCCGCCAGCGCTGGATGGACCGCGGCGTCGAAATGATGAAGCAGCTCGGCCTCGACGTGACCATCGACGTTGCCAACGATCCGTTCTTCGGCCGCGCCGGCAAGATGATGGTCAACAATCAGCGAGACCAGAACCTGAAGTTCGAACTGCTGATCCCGATTACCTCAGTGGCCAAGCCGACCGCCTGCATGAGTTTCAATTACCATCAGGACTCCTTCGGTCTGAAGTGGGGCCTGAACCTCGAAGACGGCAGCGTGGCGCACACCGCCTGCGTCGGCTTCGGTCTGGAGCGTATCGCGCTCGCCCTCTTCCACCACCATGGCCTCGACGTGAAGGAATGGCCGGCCAGCGTTAGGAAAACGCTGTGGGGCTGATGACGGCGATGACATCGGTCTTCCCGGGGATCAGCCCGGAAACCTACCGGCAGCACGCGCTGCATGCCGGCGAACGTGCATGGCCGGAAACCAACTGCTATGTCGATCTCTGGATCGAGGTGCTGGCGACATCGGGCGTCGCGCCCGAGGCGATGCTGGGTTTTACCCTGGCGCAGGACTTCGAGGGCGACCAGTTCACCTTCTTCAAGGTGCCGCTCGAAGATCTTGAAGCGCTTTATGGCATCCGCGCGACCGAGCTGGCGATCTACGACCGCGTCGAACGGCATGTCGAAGTGCAGCTCGCGCGGGGTCGCCTCTGTCTGATCGAGATGGATTCCTTCTACATGCCGGATACCCGCGGCACCGCCTACCGGCAGGAGCACGGCAAGACGACGGTTGCGATCAACCGGCTTGATGTTGCGGCAAAGCAGGTCGAGTATTTTCACAATGCCGGCTATTTCCAGCTCGAGGGTGAGGATTTCGATGGGCTGTTCCAGTTGCAGCTGACGGAGAGCGGTCTACCGTTCCTGCCCTACACGGAATTTGCACGGTTTCCGGAAAAGCCCGCCGATGAAGCGCATCTTCGCGCGACCGCGCGGCGGCTTGCCGGTTTTCACTTCGCCAGGCGCCCCCGCCAAAACCCGATCCGCGCCTTCGCCCGCGTCTTCCCGCAGCAGGTGGAAGCGGTGGCGGATCGGCCGTTTGGCTTCTTCCACAAATATGCCTTCAACACGCTCCGTCAGGTGGGCGCCAATTTCGAGCTGGCCGCTGATTATCTGACCTGGCTGTCCTCAACCGAGTTCGCGACGGCCGCCGCGGATGCCCGGCGCATTTCCGACGCGGCGAAATCCGTGCAGTTCCAGCTTGCCCGCGCTGTCGCCCGCAGGAAGTTCGAACCGCTGCAGGCAGCCCTTGATCCGGCCGCCGATGCATGGGATTCCATGATGGCATCGCTTGCGGAGCGAATCTGAGGCCGGAGATCAGACAATGCGGGGGCGTTTGGCAAGCATCGGAGCCCGGGAAAGTGTGCTTTCCGAAGGCTGGAACCTAGTCCTGACGGAGCCGGGCGCCTGCGCCCTACCGCACGATATTCATCTTTCCGCGCAGTTCATTCCCGCGCCCGTTCCCGGCACCGTTGCGGCCGCGCTTGAAAAAGCCGGGCTCTTCGACCGGGAAAATCCCGAACCGCTGAATATGAAGGACGCCTGGTACCTGTGCCGGCTTTTTGATGCCGAGCCCGGCGAAGCCATCCTGCGTTTCGGCGGGCTGGCCACGATCTGCAATGTCTTCCTCAACGGTCAGGAAATCCTCTTTTCCGAAAGCATGTTCACGGCGCATGAGCTCCCGGTGACGCTTTCGGGCGGCGACGAGCTGGCGCTCTGTTTCCGGGCGCTCGGCCCCCGGCTGTCCGAACCCGGCCCGCGGGCGCGCTGGCGGCCGCAGATGATCACGCCGGCGGGCCTGAAGAATTTCCGCACGACGCTGCTCGGCCATATGCCGGGCTGGTGCCCCGATATCCATGCCATCGGACCGTGGCGGCCGATTTCATTGGTGCAACGCGATTCGGTATCGATCGACAATGTCTCCATCCGCACGGTCCTGGAGGAGAGCGGCGTCGGCCGGCTGAGCGTCTCCCTGCATAACAATGCCGAAGGCCCAGCAATGCTGCTGCGCTGCGGCGGCATGGAACAGCCTTTCGAGAAGATCGGCGAAAATCATTACTCGGCTATCCTCAAGCTCTCCGATATCGAGCCATGGTGGCCGCATACACACGGCACGCCGCGTCTCTACGATCTGACGCTGGTTTCCGACGGCGAGGAATATTCGCTCGGCAGCACCGGTTTCCGGCGCATCGACGTCGACCGCGGTGCGGATGGCGAAGACTTCGCGCTCCTTGTCAACGGCGAGCGGGTCTTCTGCCGCGGCGCGGTCTGGACGACCGCCGATATTGCGCGGCTGCCAGGCGGGAGGGCGGATTATGAGCCGTTCCTGCGGCTTGCCTGGCAAGCCGGCATGAACATGATCCGTATCGGCGGCACCATGGCTTACGAGACACCCGATTTCTTTGCGCTCTGCGACGAGCTCGGCCTGCTCGTGTGGCAGGATTTCATGTTCGCCAATTTCGACTATCCGCGCAACGACAAGGCCTTTCTTGGGCATGTGCATGCCGAAATCGAGGAATTCCTGTACGGCGTCCAGGCGTCGCCTTCCCTTGCCGTTCTCTGCGGCGGCAGCGAGATCCATCAGCAGGCGGCGATGCTCGGCCTGCCCATGGAATTCTGGAGTGGACCGGTCACCGACGAAATCATCCCGGCCATCGCCGCGCGCATGCGTCCCGACGTGCCCTATGTGCCGAATTCGCCCTATGGCGGAGCGATGCCCTTTTCGCCCAATTCAGGCATTGCGCATTATTACGGCGTCGGCGCCTATATGAGGCCGATTGCCGATGCCCGCCGCGCCGATGTGCGCTTTGCCTCCGAAAGCCTCGCCTTTGCGCATGTGCCGCAGCAAAGGACGCTGCAGCGCCATCTCGACGTGCCCGCCGTCCATAGCCCGCAGTGGAAGGCGCGGGTGCCCCGCGACCGCAGCGCATCATGGGATTTCGAGGATGTCCGCGACTTTTATCTGGAGCTTCTCTACGATTTCGATCCGGCCCTGGTGCGCCGCGAAGATCAGGAACGCTATCTCGACTTTTCCCGTGCCGTTACCGGCGAGGTCATCGAAGAGACCTTCGCCGAATGGCGGCGCAAGGGCTCCGGCTGCAACGGAGCGCTCGTCTGGACGCTGCAGGACCTGCTGCCCGGCCCCGGCTGGGGCGTCATCGATTCCACCGGCGAGCCGAAACCTGTCTGGTATGCGATGCGACGTGCCTTCCGGCCGGTTCAGGCGGTCTTCACCGATGAGGGAACCAATGGCCTCGACGTGCATGTCGTCAACGAGACGGACACCGACCTCGATCTGGAGCTCGAGGTCGTCTGCCTACGTGATGGAAAACAGCAGGTCGTCAGCGGCAACATGGCTTTCAAGCTGGCGGCAAGAAGCGTGGAACGCCTTGCCTCGACCGCGCTGTTCGGCGCCTTTTTCGATACGACCTATGCCTTCCGTTTCGGCCCACCGGCGCATGATGCAAGCTTGGCGCGCCTGCGATCCCTCGCCGATGGGGCCGTTCTCGCCGAGAGCTTCCATTTCCCCTGCGGACGCGGAAAAGCACTGCACGACGCCAGCATCGAAGCGTCGCTCGGCAGAGACGGCGACAGCTGGGTCATCGATCTCAGGACCGACCGGCTGGCGCAATCGGTGCATATCGACGTCGAAGGCTACAGGGCCGACGACGACTGGTTCCACCTTGCTCCCGGCCCGGTGCGGCGCGTGAAGCTCTCCGCGCTCTCCGGCACTGAGAGCGATGTTCCGCCGACGGGCGAAATCAGAAGTCTTGGCAGTTCGCGTCGCGTCGGGCTCACGGGCTGAGGCTCGCAGGGAACAATGCAAGCTCATCGAAAGATCGTAATTTGAGAACGATATACCGCTATCTACGCGCCCATGTCCTGCAGCGGCTGATCCCGCGGTCGCGTCTCGCCTTCAATCCGCGCAAGCCGGTCGAAATCGTCGGCTATCTCTCGATGCCCGTCGGAATCGGTGAATCGGCAAGGCTTTGTGCCCATGCGCTTTCCCAAGCGGGACGGGCGATTTCGCTCTCAGACGTCAGCACGCACCCGGGTGAAAAATCCTTTGCCGGCTGGGTGTCGTCGCACCTTCCGGTCGAACCGGCAGGAAGCCGTATCTGGCATCTCAATCCGCCGATGCTGCCGCGGGCCATCCTGAAGATGGGGCTCGCCAAATTCACCCGCGCCTTCAACATCGGCTATTTCGCCTGGGAGCTCGAAGTCGTGCCGGCGGAGTGGCGCAACGGGTTGCGTTACATGAATGCCGTCTTCGTCCCCTCGGAATTCACCAGGCGGACGATTGCACCGCTGACGGCGGCGCCCGTCATCGTGGTTCCGCATCCCGTAGCCGAGAAGCCGGCTGCAGAGGGCATACGGGAGAAGTTCGGCATCGAGAAAGATGCCTTTCTCGTCAGCTTCATCTTCAGCGCCGGCTCCTCGATCAACCGGAAGAACCCTCAAGCCGTCATCGAAACGTTCAGACTGTTCAGCGCCGAATGCCCGAGCGCCTTTCTGCTGATGAAGGCGAGCGGCGATATCGGCAAGGATCAGGGCTTGCGCGAAGTGATAGCGTCGGTCGCAGGCGATAGCCGTATCCGGATCGTTACCGACAAGCTCTCGAACGCCGAGATCAGCGGCCTCATCCGCTCTTCCAATGCCTATCTCTCGCTGCATCGCTCGGAAGGCTTCGGGCTGACGGTGGCCGAGGCGATCATGCATTGCACCCCTGTGATATCAACCGCCTGGTCGGGCACGGAAGATTTCTGCGACCCCGAGAACAGCTGGCTGGTCGCCTCTCCCCTCATTCCCGTCGTCGATTCCCATCCTGAATTTGCGGGGTTGCCGGGCGCGGTCTGGGCGGATCCCTCTCCTGAAATCGCGGCCGCGCATCTCGGCGATATCTTCCGTGCGCCCGAGCGTGCACGAGAGAAGGCCGGGAAGGCGCGGGCGTTCCTGCTGCGCTACCTCGCAGAGAACAGTTATGAGAAGGCGCTCCAGAAGCTGGCGGCGATGCAGGCCAGCTAAGGTGAGGTCGCCACTCCGCTTTATTTTAACATTTTCGCATTAGAGGTGGCAGGTATCCGGCCTTAGGCCGCCTGGCGGATGGACAGATGTCGAAGGGTATTATCGCAAATTCGGTGATGAATGCGGCGGCAGGCATGCTGCTGCTGCTGACGGGCTTCGTCTCCTCGATCATCACCGCGCGCCTGCTTGGGCCGGAAGCCAACGGCATCGTCGCCTTCTCGCTGTGGCTGGTGATGACGGGCGCCTCGATCGCCGAGCTCGGCTCTAGCATCACGCTGCTGAAGACCCTGCCGCAGCTTTCGGCGGAGGGCTATGACGCGGGACGCCGGCGAGGCTTTGCCGCCATCCTCGTCAGCTTCATGATGTTTTCGACGGTGCTGCTGCTGGCGCTCTACGCCCTGTTCTTCCTGACCTCCGAGGAGATGCACTGGGCGAAAACCGCGCCTTCCGTCGCGCTCGTCACCGGAGTGCTGTTCTTCGTCCAGGCGATCGGATCTTTCGTCAAATTCTACCTGATCGGCGAAAAGAGGCTGGGCAGCTTCTTCAAACTGACCGTCGCCGTCTCCATCATACAGCTCGCCGGTGTCGCCGCCGGCGCCGTCCTCTACGGGGTCGAAGGCGTTCTCGTCGGTTATGCGCTCGGCCAGCTCGTGTTGTTTTTCGCCACACTGCCGATCCTGCTTGCACGGCGCGACTGGTGCGGGGTTTCACTCAAGTATCTCGCCTCCTCCTCCATCATCCTGTCGATCCAGTTCATCATCGATTCCATTTTCCTCAACCGGCTCGAGCTGCTCTTCCTTCAGCAGTTCTGGTCGGTGGAAATGGTCGGCTATTATGCGGTCGGTCTGTCGATCGCCAATATCGCGCTGCAGCTGCCGATCCAGATGACCGGCAGCCTGCTGCCCTATTATTCCGAACGGCGGCACAGCAGCGACGATTCGACCTTGCCGGTCGAGGTCTTCGCCGCCGTCACCCGCAGCATGGCCTATATCGTGCTGCCGATGAGCCTCGGGCTGGCCGCGATCTCCAGCGAACTGGTGCTCGTCGTGTTCGGGGAAGCCTTCCGCCGCAGCGGCACGGTGGTCGCGCTGCTCGCGCTCGTCGCTCCCGCCTACACCTTTATGCAGATCCTCAGCCTCTATCTGCTGTCGATGGACAAGGCCCGCTCCCGCCTCAACATCAGCGTGATAGGTGGCCTCCTCATGGTAGCGGGTTGTTTACTGATCGTACCTAGGCTTGCTGCCGAGGGGGCCGCAATCGTACGCATTCTCGTGTTCGTTGCGATGTCGGTGATGATGATCAGACAGACAGGATTCGGGTCCCAGCTTTCGGGTCTCTACGCAAGCCTGACGAAGGTGACGCTCGCCTCCGTCTTGTGCGCCTGCGCGGCGATTTCAGTGCTGGAATTCGTCCATGGCCCGATGGGCCTTATCTCCGCGATCATCGCCGGCACGCTCGCACATTTCGCCGCACTCCGCGTGCTGCGCGCCGTGCCCCTCGAGGATGTTGAGGTCATGCGCTCCATCGTCGAAAAGCTGCCGTCGGCGCTGCGGCGGCCGGTCGGCCGCGTGATCGACTTCATTGCGCCGGGGCGCCCCGGCGATCCCGATCGCGCCAAGGTCGCGCCCGGCGAACTTTCGCTCGAACCGGCCGAAGGTGCCGGCCGCAACGCCGCCCTGCCCGTCGTCTTCGATGGCACTATCGGGCTGTTCATGCCGGAAAATCCTGAAGCCCGGAAACGCTCGGCTGCGGTGCTCTTCGTCAGTCCCTGGGGCTTCGAGGAAATGTGCAGCCGCAAGTTCTTCCGCGTCGCGGCCGAACATTTCTCCGATATCGGCGTACCCAGCCTGCGCTTCGATTACCGCGGCACTGGCGATGCGCTCGATTTCGATGCGCTGCCGGCAAGGCTGGAAACCTGGGAAAACTCGATCCGCGCGGCGGCCGCCAAGCTGAAATCGCTGACTGACTGCGACCGCATCATCCTAATCGGCCAAGGTCTCGGCGCGACCCTTGCCCAGCGCATCGGCTCCTCGATCGAGGGCGTCGACAGCCTCGTCATGTTGGCACCAGTGCTGAGCGGCCGCGCCTATATGCGTGAACTCAACATGTGGTCGAAGATCATCGACGCCGATCTCGGCCTCGGCCATGAGCACGTGCAGGCTGCAAAGGTGCAGATCGCCGGGCTTGTCATGCCGGAAGAGATCGCCGCCGAGCTCGGCAAGCTCAACATCGCCGCGCCGCAGGGCCTGGCGGCGTCACGCTACCTGATCCTCGAACGTCCGGTCAGGGCCGAGGATACCGGCTTTGCCGATGCGCTGCAGGCGCTTGGCGCCAATGTCGAGCAGAAAGTGTTCGACGGCTATGACGAGCTCGTCACCAATCCGCTCTTCGCCAAGACACCCATGGATGTCGTCGAGCTTCTGACGGCTTGGCTGAAGACGGCGACGGCGGAGACATCCGCCGCTCATTCGCCGGCAGCGATCGAAACCACGCCGCTTGCCGGCGAAGGTTTCTTGGAAATGCCGGTGCGTTTCGGAAGTCACGATCATCTGGTCGGTGTCGTCAGTCGGCCGCTCGGCGAGATCAAGGGCAATGCCGTGCTCTTCCTGTCGACCGCCTATGACCGGCATGCCGGCTGGGGGCGGACGACGGTAGACATGGCGCGCGAACTCGCCCGCCAGGGCGTCGTGTCGCTGCGCTTCGATTCCGCCAATGTCGGCGACAGCCCGCCGCGGCCGGATGCGCCGGAGCAGGTGCTTTATTCGATGACACAGACCGACGATGCGATCGCCGCGCTCGATCTGCTCGAAAGCGTCGTTGCCGGCCCCATCATGGTCGCCGGCCGCTGCAGCGGCGGCTATGTCGCCTTCCGCGCCGGCGTTGCCGACGAACGGCTGAAGGCAGTCGTCTCGATCAATCCCTTCGTCTATTACTGGGATCCGAAGGTGCCGGTGCGCCGCGAGCATGTCGTCTCCGTTCCCCGTAGCCTCGACGATTACGGCCAGCGCCTGGCGAGGCTCGACACGCTGAAGCGGCTGCTGCGCGGTCAGGTGGACGTGGTGTCGGCGCTGCGGAATATCGTCATCGCCGGCGGCCGGCGACTGTCGCCCTTCGTCGCGCCGCTGCTCGAACTGCTTCCCGACCGGCGCCATATCGCCCGCGAGGTCCGGCAGTCCTTCGCGTTGTTCGGCCGGCGCAAGGTGCCGCTGACGCTGATCTACAGCGAGGGCGACGTCGGTCTCGACCATGTCTATTTCCATTTCGGCCCGCGTGGCGCCAGGCTTTCCCGCTATTCGAACGTGCGGCTGCTGATGCTGCCGGATGCGGACCACAATCTGACGCCGCCGCAATCGCGTAAATTCGTCCTCGACGAGATCATTCGTCTCGCAAGAGCGTAAGCGGGTCTTCTGCGGAGTAGGTCAGAGGCTTTCCGCGGCGGCGATATCGAGCGATCTGTAGAGATCGATGTAACGCCCGGCGACGATATCCCAGGAATAGCCGCGCGCGGCGTCAAGGAGCTCCGAGCGAAGGGCGTGCGGTCGGCACGCAAGGTCGGCATAAGCCGATTCCATGGCCGTCGCGGCAGTCTCCGGACTGGTGAAATCGGCAAGCCTGATGACGGCATGCCGCTCCGCGAGTGTTTGAAAGGCATCGTTGGCGTTCAGCACCGGCAGCAGGCCGGCGCTCATCGCCTCCAGCGCGACCAGGCCGAAACCTTCATATTCCGAGGCGGAGGCGAAGAGCGAGGCTGCGGTGATGATGCGGCGGATAGTATCATTGTCTGGCGACACATGCAGGGTGACGCGGCCGGTCAGGTCCCGTCTTTCGATCTTGCCTTCGATATCCATCCGATTCCGGTCGGATTCGGCCCCGACAATGTCGAGATGCCATTCCGGATCGCGGCCTTTCAGAACGGCCATCGCGTCGAGCAGGTGGTCCAGCCGCTTGTTCACCGAAAACCGGCCGATGGTGACGATGCGGCGCCTTGCCAGGCGTGAGGCGGTGTCGGCGAACTTGCCGATATCGGCGCCGTTCTCGATCAGCACGCTGTCCGGCACGATCTCGGAAAACTGCTTGAGATCGGAGGCGCTGCAGCAGACCACGCGGCGATAGGCTCTCGCCGAGGCGCGGGTCAGCGTGCGGAACCATATCTTCTTGATCGCCGCGTATTTCCGAGTGTGGAAGAAACCGCCATGGGTGGTGACGATCATCGGCTTGCCGTGCAGCATCCGGCCCCAGGCGAGCGCATCGAAGAAGAAGTCGATGGCATGGACGTGCACGAGATCGGCGTCGCCGAGATGGCGAAAAACCTCCGGCGCCAGCGGATAACGGCTGCTGCCGGACCACGGGATGCGCACCACCTCGATGCCGTCGATATTCTCGCAAGCCGGCAGCTTGTCTTCAGGCGCGGTGAACAGCGAGTTCAGCGTCACGACGCGGACACGATAGCCACGCCGGAGGGTCTGGCGGCTGAGATTGGCGACGACGTCTTCCAGGCCGCCGCGATTGGGCAGGAACTGGCGCACGACATGAACGACCAACGGAGCCGTTTCCGTCTGCGGATTCTCGCGCCCCCTGTCTGCCTCGACGATCGCCATTTTCCACCTATCGCTGCGCGTGCCAAACGCGTGTTGGCGCGGATTTATAGCAACGACCAGATATCTCAGGCGTTAAGGCGTGGTTTCAGCAACGTCCTGCGGAAGCGATTCTTCGCAACAGGGTTAATCGTGTCTGACGGGAGTTCAGAAGGCTTTGAACGTGAGCGTTGTCAGCGACCGGACGATCCCTGGAATATTGGCGATATTGTCGTTGATGAACTTGCCGATATCCTGACCTTCCTCGATATAGACCTTCAACAGCAGGTCGTAATCGCCGCTTGTGGAATAGAGCTCCGACACCAGCTCGGTCTGGTAGATGGCGTCGGCGACCTCATAGGTCTTGCCGGGGGCGCATTGGAGCTGGACGAAGATCGGCTTCATGGAAATTTCCTGCAAAGTTGTTTGGCCCGCATAATGGTCGAAAGCGCCATGCGGATGCAAGCCGTTCCTCACGTGGTCTCTCCGGCCGTCGCTTCCGCGACGATCCAGTCGCGAAAGGCGGCGAGCGGGGCATAATCGGCGCGCTCGCTGGGACAGGCGAGATAATAGCGCTCGCGGCTCTCCATCTCCCGGTCGACGGCGGCGACGAGATCGCCGCGCCTGAGTTCTTCCTGCATCAGGAATGTCGGCAACAGGGCGACGCCGAGGCCGGCGATTGCCGCTTGTGCTGCGGTGGCGAACTGATCGAAGAGCATGCCGTGCACGCTTTCGAAGGAGACGCCATTGCCGGCGAACCATTGTTCCCAGGCATCGGGGCGCGTCGTCAGATGCAGAAGCGGAACGGCAAGCAGATCCTCTGGCCGCGAAATCCTGTGCTGCTTCAGGAAAGCAGGACTGCAGGCCGGCACCGTGCGCTCCGACATCAGCAAGGTCAGTTCCGCACCGGGCCAGTGCGGGTGGCCGAAATGGATTGCGGCGTCTATCGAATCGAGCCGGAAGTCGAAGGGCGAAAGCCGGGTCGCCAGATTGATGGTCACGCCGGGATTGGTGCTAAGAAAGCGCCCCAGGCGCGGCGCCAGCCAGCGCGTGCCGAAGGTCGGCAGGATGGCGAGATTGAGCGTGCCGCCATGCGGATTGGCGCGCAGGTTCAAGGAAGCGCTCGAGATGCGTCGCAGCGCCTCGCGTATCTCGCGGGCATAGCTGTCGCCGGCGAGCGTCAGCCGCATGGTTTGGCGTTCGCGCAGGAAGAGCTCGACGCCGAGCTGCTCCTCCAGCGCGCTAACCTGGCGGCTGACGGCGCTCTGCGTCAGATCGAGTTCGCGCGCCGCTGCCGTCACGCTGCCCGTGCGGGCGACCGCCTCGAAGGCGGCGAGATGTGAAATCGACGGCAGAAAACGTCGTGAAGCGAGCATGATCATTCCATTTCAGAATGAGCTATTTCCGAAATGTCGATATTTTCGGGTTTCCCGCGATTGTAAAGAGTTTCATCCTGCAAAAACGGAATGAGCCGGAGTTTTCCAAGATGCCGCACGCCTTCGTTTCCACAGACCGTATCCGATCGCTTTTCACCGAGGCGATGTCGCAGATGTACCGGACGGAGGTGCCGCAATACGGCACGCTGATTGAACTGGTGGCGGATGTGAATGCCGGCTGTCTCGAAAGCAATCCCGCGCTACGCGAACGGCTCGCCGGCGCCGGCGAACTGGAGCGCATCGATATTGAGCGCCACGGCGCCATCCGCCTCGGCACGGCGGAAGAGCTTTTCACCATCCGCCGGCTGTTTGCCGTCATGGGCATGCAGGCGGTCGGTTATTACGATCTTTCGGTTGCCGGCGTGCCGGTTCATTCCACCTGCTTCCGGCCGATCGACGAGGCGGCGCTCAACATCAATCCGTTCCGCGTCTTCACCTCGCTGCTGCGCCTGGAACTGATCGAGGACGAAAACCTGCGCCGGGAGGCCGAAGCCATTCTGGCAGCGCGGCGCATCTATACGCCGCGCGCCATCGCGCTGATCGAGCGTCATGAGCAGAAGGGCGGCCTGACCGAGGCGGAAGCGAGCGAATTCGTCGCCGAAGCGCTTGAAACCTTCCGCTGGCACGGCGAGGCGACGGTCAGCGCCGAAACTTACAAGCGCCTGCACGATGCGCATCGGCTGATCGCCGACGTCGTCAGCTTCAAGGGGCCGCACATCAACCACTTGACGCCGCGCACGCTCGATATCGATGCGGTGCAGGCCCGCATGCCGGAACGCGGCATCACCCCGAAGGCCGTCATCGAAGGGCCGCCGCGCCGGCAGTGCGACATCCTGCTGCGGCAGACGAGCTTCAAGGCGCTGGAGGAGGCGATCGTCTTCTCAGGTGACGAGGGCGCGGTCCAGGGCACGCACACCGCCCGCTTCGGCGAGATCGAGCAGCGCGGCGTGGCGTTGACGGCGAAAGGCCGGGCGCTCTACGACCGGCTGCTTGCCTCGGTTCGCGGCGAGGTGCAGGTCGGCGCCGGCGGCGCCAAGGCCGGCGCCTATGACCAGGAACTGGCCGAGCGCTTCAAGGCGCTGCCGGACGGCTGGGATGAGCTGCGCAAGCAGGATCTCGCCTTCTTCCGTTATTCCGCCACGCCGGCCGGCATCGCCGCCTCCGTCGCCGGGACACTGCCGCACGATCCCGAAGCGCTTGTCGCCAAGGGCTACCTCGCCTTTGCGCCGATCGTCTATGAAGACTTCCTGCCCGTCAGCGCGGCCGGCATCTTCCAGTCGAATCTCGGCACAGACCAGCAGCAGAATTATGCAACGCGCTCGAACCGCGACGCCTTCGAGACCGCACTTGGAGCAACCGTTCAGGACGAACTGGCGCTTTATGCGGAACGGCAGGCCGCATCGCTGGATGCGGCGATGGAGGCGCTCGGGCTCGCGGGCCTGCAGCTGAGGACCGTTGCGTGAAATCGCCGCTTCAACACCTGTTCTTATGCGCTAGAGTATGCCGGCTTCAATCCGATCGGACTGTGCCATGCTGAATGATCCGCGCTCCCACGGCCTCTGGGAAAAGACCGCCGGCGAACCGCCGGCGACCTCACCCCTCCAAGGCGCGGTGTCGGCCGACGTCGTCATCGTCGGCGGCGGCTACACAGGCCTGTCCTCCGGCCTGCATCTTGCCGAGGCCGGGTCGAAGGTGGTGCTGCTGGAGGCGAAAGAGATCGGCTTCGGCGGTGCGGGGCGCAATGTCGGCCTGATCAATGCCGGCATGTGGGTGATGCCCAACGACCTGCCCGGCGTGCTCGGCCCCGTCCATGGTGAACGCCTGCTCGAGTTGCTCGGCAATGCGCCGAAGCTCGTCATGGAATTGATCGACAAACATGGGATCGCCTGCGAACTCGAACGCAACGGCACGCTGCACTGCGCCGTCGGCGCGGACGGGCTGAAGGAGATCGAGGAGCGTGCGGCGCAATGGTCTGCCCGCGGCGCGCCCGTCGTGCTGCTCGATGCGGCTGAAACGGCCAAGCGCACCGGCAGCGAAGCCTATGCCTGCTCGCTGCTCGATCTGCGCGCCGGAACGCTGCAGCCGCTTGCCTATGCGCGCGGCCTGGCCCATGCCGCCGTCAAGGCCGACGTCGCCATCCATACATCGAGCCCCGTCATCGCAACCGAGCGTCGCGGCAGCCGCTGGACCGTGAAGACGGAAAGCGGCGAGGTCAGCGCGGACTGGATCATCGTCGCGACCGATGCCTATAGCACCGGCCCCTTCGAGCAGGTGCGCAACGAGCAGGTCTATCTGCCCTATTTCAATTTCGCCACCGTGCCGCTCGGCCATAATCTGCGTCAGTCGATCCTGCCCGGGCGGGAGGGCGCATGGGACACCAAGGACATTCTCTCCTCCTTCCGCATGGATCAGGCTGGACGTCTCGTTTTCGGCAGCGTCGGCGCGCTGCGCAATACCGGGCTTGCCGTGCATAAGGGCTGGGCCAAGCGCGCCCTGAAGCGGCTCTTTCCCGTAATCGGCGACGTCGAATTCGAATGCGAATGGTATGGCCAGATCGGCATGACCGACAATGCGTTGCCGCGCTTCCACAAATTCGCCCCCAATGTCATCGGCTTTTCGGGCTATAATGGCCGCGGCATAGCTCCCGGTACGGTCTTCGGCCGCACATTGGCCGAACATATTCTCGGCCGGCTTGCCGAGGCCGATCTGCCGCTGCCGCTGACGTCACCCACCGAGCCGAGCTTCCGTGCGCTCAAGGAATTATGGTACGAAGCCGGCGCTCAGGTCGCCCATTTCGCCGATGCCCGCTTCTGAAAACCGACAAGCGCTTCTGAGAACAATAAGATTGGAAACACGACAATGACCATCGCCGTCCTCGATCTCGCCACCGAAACCGCCAAGCTGCTCGCCGAACTCGGCGTCGATGCCGGCCGCTATCAGGGCGGCACGCTGTCTGTCTCCTCGCCCGTAACCGGCAAGGAAATCGGCAGGCTTAGAGAACATTCCGTTTCCGAAACGAAAGCGGCGATCGAAGAGGCGCACAAGGCGTTCCTCGAATGGCGTTCCGTACCGGCGCCAAAGCGCGGCGAACTGATCCGCCTGCTCGGCGAGGAACTGCGCAGCGCCAAGACGGCGCTCGGCCGCCTCGTCTCGATCGAAGTCGGCAAGATCACCTCCGAAGGCCTCGGCGAAGTCCAGGAGATGATCGACATCTGCGATTTCGCCGTCGGCCTGTCGCGCCAGCTCTATGGCCTGACGATCGCCACCGAACGCTCCGAACACCGGATGATGGAAAGCTGGCACCCGCTCGGCGCAATCGGCATCATTTCCGCATTCAACTTCCCGGTCGCCGTCTGGTCGTGGAATGCGGCGCTGGCGATGGTCTGCGGCAATTCCACCGTCTGGAAGCCGTCTGAGAAGACGCCGTTGACGGCCCTTGCCGTGCAGGCGCTGTTCGAAAAGGCGCTGAAGCGCTTCGTCGCCGAGGGCGGCAAGGCGCCGGCCAATCTGTCGACCTTGATCATCGGCGGCCGCGAGGTCGGCGAGGTGCTGGTCGACCACCCGAAGATCCCGCTCGTTTCCGCCACCGGCTCGACCGCCATGGGCCGCGCCGTCGGCCCGCGCCTGTCGCAGCGTTTTGCCCGCGCCATTCTCGAACTCGGCGGCAACAATGCAGCCATCGTCTGCCCGAGCGCCGATCTCGACCTGACGCTGCGCGGCGTCGCCTTCTCCGCCATGGGAACGGCCGGCCAGCGCTGCACGACGCTGCGCCGTCTCTTCGTCCATGAAAGCGTCTACGACCAGCTGGTGCCGCGCCTGCAGAAGGCCTATGGCTCCGTTACCATCGGCAATCCGCTGGAGACCGGCACGCTGGTGGGCCCGCTGATCGACGGCCAAGCTTTCGAGAAGATGCAAGCAGCCCTTGGTCAGGCGGCATCGGCCGGCGGCAAGGTGACCGGCGGCGAACGCGTCGACAATGGCTCCGCCGATGCCTTCTACGTTCGCCCGGCGCTCGTCGAAATGCCCTATCAGACCGGCCCGGTCGAGCACGAGACTTTCGCGCCCATTCTCTACGTGATGAAATACAGCGATTTCGACGCGGTGCTGGCGCTGCACAATGCCGTGCCGCAGGGATTGTCGTCGTCGATCTTCACCAATGACATGCGCGAAGCGGAAACCTTCGTTTCGGCGCGGGGCTCGGATTGCGGTATCGCCAACGTCAACCTCGGCCCTTCGGGCGCCGAAATCGGCGGCGCCTTCGGCGGTGAAAAAGAGACCGGCGGCGGACGCGAATCCGGCTCTGATGCCTGGAAGGCCTATATGCGCCGCGCGACCAACACCATCAATTACGGCAGCACGCTGCCACTTGCGCAAGGCGTCAAGTTCGACGTCGAATAAACATTGCAGCGAAAAAGGCGATGCTGGCCGAGCGTCGCCTTTTGGCTCGATCGAGATTTATTCGCCCGCTATCTGAAATATTGGGTCAAGATATCGTGATGCTTTTTTCTTGGTGACGAAACTTGAAATAGCCAGTCAAGAAAAATATACGCCTCTTACCCCGTCTGGGTGACATTGCCATGGAGGCCATCATGACTATTGCTGTTAACCGTTTTTCCCACGTGGTGGCGCTCGCCGCGTCGCTTCTCTCCGCCACGGCGCTTGCAGGCAGCGCCCATGCGCAGGATGAAGGTCTTGTCGTCTACAATGCCCAGCATGAAAGCCTGGGCCGCGAATGGATCGATGCCTTCACCAAGGAGACCGGCATTAAGGTCACCATGCGCCAGGGCGGCGACATGCAGTTCGCCAACCAGATCATTCAGGAAGGCGACGCATCGCCCGCCGATGTTTTCCTGACCGAGAATTCGCCGGCCATGACGCTGGTCGACGGCGCCAGCCTTTTCGCCCCGGTCGAAAAGGAAACGCTGGATCAGGTCCCGGAGCAGTATCGTCCGGCCGACGGCATGTGGACCGGCATTGCCGCCCGCTCCACCGTTTTTGCCTATGACAAAACGAAGCTCAGCGAAGACAAGCTGCCGAAGTCGCTGCTCGACCTCGCCGATCCCGCCTGGAAGGGCCGCTGGGGTGCATCGCCCGCCGGCGCCGACTTTCAGGCTATCGTCGCCGCGCTGCTGCAGCTGAAGGGTGAAGATGCCACCAAGGCATGGCTGAAGGGTCTCAAGGACAATGCGACGCCCTACAAGGGCAACAGCGTTGCCATGAAGGCCGTCAATGCTGGTGAAGTCGAAGGCGCGGTCATCTATCATTACTACTGGTTCGGCGATCAGGCGAAGACCGGCGAAAACAGCAAGAATGTCGGCATGCATTACTTCAAGAACCAGGATCCGGGCGCTTTCGTTTCCGTGTCGGGCGGCGGTGTCCTGAAGTCCACGCAGCATATGAAGGAAGCGCAGGCTTTCCTGAAATTCGTCACCAGCAAAGCAGGTCAGGCCGTGCTTAAGAACGGCACGTCCTATGAATATGCCGTCGGCAAGGACGCCCCTTCCAACGACAAGCTCGTTCCGCTTGCCGATCTCAATGCTCCGAAGGTCGAAGCTTCGACGCTGGACAGCAAGAAGGTCGTGGAACTGATGACGGCGGCAGGTCTGATTTAGGCTCTCTACGTGCCGCAGCACTTACGCGGGAGCGGCTGCGGGCTTTCTGCCGCAGGCTTGCAGCAGCCAAAACTATTGCTTTTGGCTCAAGAAAACCTTAGGGCATGACGGGATCAGGCAACTGTCTTTCCAAGACGGTTGCCTTCCTTTTTCGGCGTATGAAGGCATCGGCCTTGCTGCAGGACAACAGATTTTTCGTAGCCGGCAACAAGGCGCCGGTCGCGCCGAAGGCCGCGCGAATGCTATCGCCGCGCCAGCGCATGCCGCACGCGCCGGTGATGCTTCTCGCGACCATCATCGCGATCTTCAGTCTCGTGCCGCTCGGCTTCATCGGCTGGATCACCTACGACGTCGGTTGGGAAACGGTGAAAACGCTCGTCTTCCGGCCACGTGTCGGCGAACTGCTCGTCAACACGGTCCTCCTGGAATCGGCCACCATTCCGCTGTCGATCGTGCTGGCCGTGACGCTTGCCTGGCTGACCGAACGCACGGACATCCCGTGCGCCAGACTCTGGGCTTGGCTGGCGATCGCGCCGCTCGCGGTGCCGGCCTTTGTGCACAGTTACGCCTGGGTCAGCCTCATTCCCGGCATGCGCGGCCTGCAGAGCGGCGTCTTCGTTTCCGTTATCGCCTACTATCCCTTTCTTTATCTGCCGGTCGCTGCAGCGCTACGCCGTCTCGATCCGGCCATCGAGGATGCCGCCGCCTCCCTCGGCCTCGATCCCTGGCGCGTCTTCTTCCGCACCGTGCTGCCGCAGTTGCGATTTGCCATTTGCGGCGGCTCGCTGCTGATTGCGCTGCATCTCCTGTCGGAATACGGGCTGTTCGTCATGATCCGCTTCGATACTTTCGCAACCGCGATCGTCGACCAGTTCCAATCCTCCTACAACAGCCCGGCCTCCAACATGCTCGGCGGCGTGCTCGTCGCCTGCTGTCTTTTCCTGCTTGGTCTCGAAGTGCTGCTGCGCGGCAATGAACGTTATGCCCGCGTCGGCTCCGGCTCGCCGCGTCCGGCCGATCGCCGGCGTCTCGGCTGGTTCGTGGTGCCGGCCATCTTGCTGCCTGTTGTCCTGGCGGTGCTGACACTCGGCGTGCCGCTGATGACGCTCGGCCGCTGGCTCTATCTCGGCGGCAGCGAGATCTGGCGCATCGAGGTCGGCACTGCCTTCCTGCAGACGATGGCGCTCGCTCTCGCCGGCGGCGTGCTGGCGACAACTGCCGCAGCCCCCATGGCCTGGCTCTCCGTGCGCGCGCCCGGCCGCTTCCAGCGCGTGCTCGAAGCCTGCCACTATTATGTCGGCTCGCTGCCCGGCGTCGTCGTGGCGCTGGCGCTGGTGACGATCACCGTGCGCCTCGTGCTGCCGCTCTATCAGACCTTCGCAACGCTGCTCGTGGCCTATGTGATGCTTTTTCTGCCCCGTGCTATGGTCGGCTTACGCGCCAGCATCGCTCAGGCGCCGGTGGAGCTGGAGCGCGCCGCGATGGGCCTCGGCCGCACCCCCGGTCAGGCGGTGCGGCAGATCACCATGCGGCTTGCCGCACCGGGAGCCGCTGCCAGCGTCGCCTTGACCGCACTTGGCATTACCAATGAACTCACGGCGACGCTGATGCTCTCGCCAAACGGCGTCGATACGCTCGCGACGAAATTCTGGTCGCTGACGAGCGAGATCGATTATGTGTCGGCCGCCCCTTACGCCTTCATGATGGTCGTGCTGTCGCTGCCGCTCACCCTGACGCTTTATACGCAATCGAAACGGACCGCCGGCCAATGACGCTGCTTACGATCGAAAACATCAGCAAGCGCTACGGGCCTGTCCAGGCGCTGAAGGATATATCGCTCGATGTCCAGGCAGGCAGCCGCACCGCCGTCATCGGGCCGTCCGGCTCGGGCAAGACGACGCTGCTGCGCATCATTGCGGGGTTCGAGCAGGCCGATGCCGGCAGGGTGACCCTGGATGGCGACGTGCTGGCCGATGGCCCCGCGGCGATGCCGGCTCACAAGCGAGGCATCGGCATCGTCTCGCAGGATGGGGCGCTGTTTCCGCATCTGAGCGTGGCCGAGAATATCGGCTTCGGCTTCGAACGGGGTGCTGCCGATCGTGAGCGGCGCATCGCCGAACTGCTCGATATGGTCGAGCTCGACCGCGGCATGCTGGCGCGGCGCCCGCACCAGCTTTCCGGCGGCCAGCAGCAGCGCGTGGCACTCGCCCGCGCGCTCGGCCGCAAGCCGCGGCTGATGCTGCTCGACGAACCATTCTCAGCGCTCGACACCGGCTTGCGTGAAAACATGCGCAAGGCTGTCGCGCGCGTCCTGCAGGCGGCCGGCATTACCGCCGTTCTCGTGACGCACGATCAGGAAGAGGCACTGAGTTTTGCCGATCAGGTCGCGGTTCTGCGGGAAGGGCGGTTGATCCAGGCGGGAACGCCGCAAACCTTGTATCTTCATCCCAAGGATCGCGAGACGGCGCTGTTCCTCGGCGACGCCGTGCTGCTTCCGGCCATCATCCGCAACGGCCTTGCCGACTGTGCCCTCGGCCATGTCGCCGTCGAAGGCAGTCGTCATGGCAAGGCGGAAATTATGCTGCGGCCCGAGCAGATCCGCGTCGTTGCCGGTGAAACCGATCGCGACTACGGCGGACGGGTTGTCGAAGTGGAATTCGGCGGCGCGGTCTGCACCGTCGCCGTCTCGCTCGACGGCGTTGCCCTGCCGCCGATCCGGATCAAGACCTCGAGCGTCGCCCTTCCCTCGCGGGGCGATCTCGTTCGCCTGGATATCTCGGGCAAGGCGCACGTCTTCGAGCGCTGAGCTTAGCCGACCCTTCGCACCAGCTCTTGCGGTTCGATGCCCTCAAGCCAGCCGCCGGTAAAGCCGGCGCGCTCGAGCCCGAGGCGGATGACCGACGATTGCCGCATCAGCTTCCAGATGAAGTCGGAACGCTCGTTTTCGATGGTCATGACGACAAGGCCCTGGTCGATGCCGACGGTGCGGTCGTCGACCCAACCCTCCGGACGTTTGGTCTGCACGGTCGGATTGAAGCCGCCGGGGAAACCGCCTTCCAACAGCAGGTTCGGATAGGTTGTCAGCAGCGCCTTGGTGCCGTCGAGAGCCGCCTGCCGGTCATAGGGCAGGCAGGCAAGTGCGGCCCAGGGGGCGATCGTGCCGTCATCAGGTCCGAGCGGCGCGCCGCGGGCGGCATAACCCAGAACCTTCGGCTGCCGGCCGCCGCGCATGCGCCGGGTGGGCGGTGGGCCGTCGCAGGCGGTAAAGCCCCAGACATTCCTGTTGTAACCGACGAAACCGCCGGGATTGCGCTCGGCATAGTCGCGCTGCATGTTGATGACCACCTGGGTATTGCGGAAGTAATCCCAGTTGCGCTCCATCATCGGTTTGTCCTGGATGCCGCGGAAATCGATCCAGGCATGCGAGAAGAGATGAATGAAAAGCGGGCCGGCATAGAGGTACGGCTGGTCACCGAACATCATCCAGGAATAGCTTGACGTGAAGGCGTCGTAACTCGACTGCGGAAGGGGATGGGTCGGCGAGGCGAGCGCCAGCGCATAAAGGATGATCGCCTCGTCGAAACCGTGATAACGCCAGCGCAGGAAGCCCGACGAAGGCTTCCAGCCCATGGAAATCGTGTCGCCCTTGTTCAGTGCCCAGCGCCAGTCGACGCGTTCGTAGATGAAGGTCGCGAGCTCACGGATATCAGTCTCCGTCTCGTCGTCGCGATTGAAATATTGCGCTGAGGTCAGCACGCCGGCGATCAGCAGCGCGGTATCGATGGTCGAAAGCTCGCTGTTCCAGGCGCGATTGCCGCTATCCATGTGGAGGAAATGGTAGAAGAAGCCGCGATGGCCGGTCGCGTGGCGCTCTTCGCCCTGGCGCGCCTCGGCGAAGAAACGCAGCGTATTGACCGTGCGCTCGGCTGCTTCCTTGCGGCTGATCCAGCAACGCTCGACGGCAACGGGGTAGGAGGAAAGGGCGAAGCCGACAGCCGCGATGCTCGCCGGCACGCCGGCGATCGAGGTATCGGCCACAAGGCCATTTTCGGGATTGGAATATTTCAGGAAGTACTTGAAAGCCGAATGCTGCAACCTGTCGATGAGGGCTGCATCAATGTCTTCGATCCGTTGCAGCATAGGCTCCTACCCAACTGTTGCATCGACCCATGCTTGAACATGGTGGTCGTCCCCGGGCAAATCAAACCTTTTTGATTCGCAGGGATAAGAGAACACAAACGGAGGCGGTCGGTCGTTAACAATTATCGGTGAAATAATATCTAGCATAAGTCATATAAGCGGTGCAGCAAAAGCACGGCCGCGCACCGCATCGGCACAGCTTATGTCAGCCGATACTTGTTGCCTACAGGCGCTCTGGAAAGCGGCTCGCTATCGTCCGACAGCATAGGCCTGCATCAGGCGCGGGGTGGCTGCGGCGCGCATCAGCCCGTCGGCATCGCGCCGCGCGGCGGTCAGCCGGCCGATCGTCCAGGCATCGGTGATCGTCAGCTTGTGGCCCTTTCTGGCGAGCGCGTCGAGCACATCCGGACCGAAACTCTCTTCCGTCATCAGGCTGCCGGGTTCTCGGCTGCGCGGATAGAAGGAGCTCGGAAAATGAGCGGTATGAAAGAGCGGCTGATCGATCGCCGCCTGCAGGTTCAGCCGATGATGGACGTGCCGCAGGAAGAAGGAAAGCTGCCATTGCTCTTGCTGATCGCCGCCCGGCGTGCCGAAGGCAAGGGTCGGGCGGCCTTCATAGAGGCCGAGGGAAGGCGTCAGCGTCGTGCGCGGCCGTTTTCCCGGAGCAAGCGAGGTCGGCAAGCCAGGCTTCAGCCAGAACATCTGGGCGCGGGAATTGAGGCAGAAGCCGAGGCCGGGCACGGTTGGCGAAGACTGCAGCCAGCCGCCGGACGGCGTGACGGAGACCATGTTGCCGTCACGGTCGATCACGTCGATATGCACGGTGTCGCCGCGCTTTTCCGACAGATGCGCCATGGTTGGCTCGTAGACGGCGCCGGTCTTGGACTCGGCGCCGAGCATCTTCATCGTTAGGTCATGCTGCGCTTCGAAACCCGGAATGACGCCGGGGCGAAGATCGAAGGAGGCATCCGCGCGGACGAGTTTGCGGCGTTCGGCAGCGTAGCTCTCCGACAGCAGATGCGCGACCGGGATCTCGGAAAAACTGGGATCGCCGTAATAGACCTCGCGGTCGGCAAAGGAGAGTTTCATCGCCTCGACGACGGTATGAACGAAATCGGCGCCATCCGGTCTCATTGCGGCGAGGTCGAAGCCCTTCAGGATCGACAGGGTCTGCAGGAAGACAGGCCCCTGACCCCAGGGACCTGTTTTGGCGATGGTCCAGCCGTGATAGTCATAGGTCAGCGGCTCCTCGATCGTCGCCGACCAGTTGGCCATGTCGCTTGCGGTGAGCACGCCCTTGTGGCGGTTGCCGCTTGCATCCATCACTTCGGCCGTCTTCAGGTAAGCGTCGATCTTTTCGGCGATGAAGCCGCGATAGAAGGCGTCGCGGGCCGCCTGCACCTGTGCTTCCCGGCCGCTTTTTGCCTCGGCTTCGGCAATGACGCGCTTCCAGGTTTGCGCCAGCGCCGGATTGCGGAAATTCGCCTGCGCTTCGGGAACGCTACCATCAGGCAGCCAGGTTTCGTGGGAGGTCGGCCATTCCTTTTCGAAAAAAGCCGCAAGCCCCTTGATGGTCGCTGCGACGCGCGGCAGCAGGGGATGGCCGTGCTCGGCATAATAGATCGCCGGTTCCAGCACCTCGCGCACGCTCATCGTGCCGTAGTCGCGCAGCATCAGCATCCAGCCGTCGAAGGCGCCGGGAATGACCGTCGCAAGCAGGCCGTCGCCGGGGATCAGAGTCAGGCCTTCCCTCGTATAGTGCTCGATCGTTGCGCCGGCAGGGGCAGGCCCTTGGGCGCAGATGACCTCGACCTTGTCCTTCCTCTTCGAATAGATCACCGCCGGCAGGTCGCCGCCGGGGCCACAGAGATGCGGCTCGACGATCTGCAGCACGAAGCCGGTCGCCACCGCCGCGTCGAAAGCGTTGCCGCCCTTTTCGAGAATGCTCATGCCGACTGCGGAGCCGATCCAGTGCGTCGAGGTGACGACGCCGAAAGTGCCGAGAATTTCAGGACGGGTCGTAAATCCGGTCATGCCGAACATCCTTCCTTGGGAAATCATCTCCCGTTCGGATCGCTGGGACTCAAGCCTCTGGCGAGCGCGCGGAGAGGAAGACCTGCGGCTCGAAGGCAAAATCCTTGTCGAAGGGATAGGTCGGACGCTGCTTGCGCAGCCGCGGCAGACGCTCGACGAACTGATCGACTACGCCCTCCGACAATGCCATCAGGTTGGGATTGGCGATCGGCGCCAGTTCCGGCGAGAGATAGCCCGATTTGACGACGATGATCCTGGCGCCATGCGGGTCGAGGCCGAGCCGAGTGAAGTCGGCGATAGTGTGGTACGGCCGCCGTTTGGCCGACAGCACGAGATCGATGCCACCGATTGAAACGACTGCCTGCCGATCGGCGGGGTCTGGGGTCTCATGCAGGAATTTGACGATGAAGCGCGCGTTGACCGGTCTGCTGCCCTTGCTATCGAGCGAGGCGCCGACGCTCAAGACAAGCTGCGCACCGACACCTGCGGCATAACAGGCTTCGGTCGCCGCCTTGTCGGCGATACCGGCAAAGACGACGCCGTCAGCATCTTTGGCGATCAACTCGGCCAGGACATCGGCCCGGTCCCCGACGCCGCCACCTGTCGGATTGTCGCCGGATTCGGCGAGCACGACGGGAGCGGTCGGACTGGCGATTGCTTTGACAACGCATTCCTCGACCGAACCGGTCTCGCAGCCGAAGACAAAGTCTTCGCGAACATCCCAATAGGCCTTGGCGAGGCGCTTCGCCTCACGCTCCAGCACGGCACGGTCGGTGCCGGTCATGATAGCGGCGGCCGTGGCGCGCGGTTCGTCGGCCCAGACGTAACCGACCATCAGCGACGCATCCCAGACACCATCCATCGCGTCGATCTCGGGCAACCTGGCATAGAGGCTCTTCGCCGGCTCATCGACGGTGCTGGTGCGCTCGCCGGGCAGGACGACCGGGATCGGCGCCCAGAGGACGAACGGCCTCACGCCGGTTTTCAGGCTCTTGACCAGCATCGAGACCGAGCGGCGCATCGTCTCTTCGACATCGATATGCGGGGCGGTGCGATAGGTGGAGTAGATGTCGAGCGCATCAATGATGCGCTGGGTGACGTTGCCGTGCAGGTCGTAGCTTGCCGAGACGGTGCATTCCTCGCCGACGAGTGCGCGGGCCGCACCGATCCAGTCGCCTTCGGCATCCTCCATGCCCTCGACATACATGGCGCCGTGCATGGCAAGGTAGAGACCGTCGAGCGGCAGCAGCGGCTTCAGCCGCTCGAGAAATTCGCTCTTGAAGCCTTCATAGGTGGCGCGCGAAACCGGCCCGCCGGCAATGGCGCGGGCATGGACCGTCGGCAGGAACTCGGCATCATAATCCTTCAGAAAAGCGAAATAGGGCGATTCCAGCAGCCCTTCCCCGCGCAACACCCGAAAATCCTTCTCCTCGTTCAGAACGGGATTGTATGTGCTGCATTCGGTATGAATGCCACCGACGGCGATGCGCATGGGAAACCTCGGTTGATAGTGGGAGCAATCAGGACGGAATGGGTGGCGATGAGATCAAGATGGAGGCGAGAGGACGCGCCGCCACTATCCGATCCTGATGATAGTTCGCAAAACGTGCCGATCAACCGCATTGCATGACAAAATCGATCCGGGTCGATCCTGAAATATCTTTTCGATGACTGACGGGGAAGAAATTGCGTCGACGTGCGGGCAAGATCGCTCACTAGGCGCAAAGCGACCGCGACGTCGGCGACAACAGTGCGACATCGATACTCCGCCAGCACCGGCTGTCCATCCATGGATAAATCTCCGCCGTCCAGATCGGATTCTGCCGCAATCGATGCTGGTAGGCGGCTGCACCGCTTTGATCCGCGTGAGCTTCAAACCAGACGAACACCGTTTCTCCCTCGCGCACCGGCAGGCGGGGAAAACCGTTCCTGCTTCGCTCGGTCATAAACACCGCCTCGATCCGCGCACCGGCGGCCAACATGGCCGGCATCGCCCTGTCGCGGAAAAATTCCGAAAAATCTTCTTCCGTTCCGGGCGCGAGCGAACAGATGTTTACGACGATCAGCCCTTGTGCTTCCGCGCGCTCCGCCTCTTTCTCCCGTGGCAGGTTATGCGCAAACGGAAGAACGCCGGCCGCCGGCTTCAGCAGCAGGACATCGTCCGAGTTCAGCATTGTCGCGTTGGCGGCCGGTCCATGCTCCTTCCACACCGGCCCCGAATAGAAGGATTCGAGCGAATCTGTTCTGGCGTCCATGTTCTTGAAGGAGCGAACCCACACAAAACAATCGGGATCGCCGAGATCGCGAAACTCCCCTTCGACGCGCATGCCCAACGCCTCCTGGGGCTCAACGAACTCGCGATCAAACAGGCGGATCAATGCCTCTCTGCGCTCGGTAAGAAGCCGATAGCGGCGAAGCTCGAATATGATGTGAGGGTCCATGGTTTTTCCTGACAGGTCGATCATCCTGTTTTATCACAGGACAATTGACCTGTTTTGTCAAGCTGCTAGAGTGAGGGTCGATTTCACGTGAGACACAATGATCGAAAACAAGAGAACCAATGACCCCGAAGGCGTGCGCCGCCGGATCATCGATGCCGCCTATGACGCCTTTGTCACGCAGGGTTATCTCGCGACCGGCATGCTGGAGCTGCGCGAGCGGGCTTTCGTGTCCGGCGGCGCGATGGCGCATCATTTCCCTGCAAAGCGCGACCTCGGACTTGCAGTCATCCGTGATCGCGTCGCTGCCGCCGTTCGGCAGACATGGATCGAGCCGCTGCGCAGATGTGCGGATGCGCCAACCGCCATAGATCTGATTTTTGAAGCCATCATAGGCGAACTGACGCAAAAGGACCGGGTCTCCGGTTGTCCGCTCAACAATATGGCAATGGAAGTTTCCCAGTCTGACTCCGAAATGCGAGTTCTTGTCGATGCCGTGTTCGCAGCCTGGCATCAAGCGCTCTCCGTCAAGTTTGCGGCAGATCTGGAAGCAAAACGCGCCATCGGGCTCAATCCACGGACAGTCGCAACGCTGGTCATCGCCGCCTATTCCGGCGCCATGACAATGGCAAAGACAAGCCAGGATGTCGGCCCGCTCAACGACTGTCGTGCCGAACTGGCGGCGCTGCTGGCGGCGAACTACAGTCGACCTTGACCGGTGAATCGAGGCGAGCCGATTTCGCCGGAAAAATCAGACTGTGCAGCCGGAATGGACAAGTGGATGAATGGCGGAGAGGGTGGGATTTGAACCCACGATACCCTTGCAGGTATGCCGCATTTCGAGTGCGGTGCATTCGACCACTCTGCCACCTCTCCGCGGTCTTGGTCGGCGCTTGTTCGGCGCGGGCGTTCTCATAACGGGCATATGACAGGTTGGCAAGCCGAAATCTCAAGCTTTTCCATCCTTTTGCCTTGACACCTTTCGGTCACTCGCGTATCCCGCATCCGCAATAGGAGTGGAGTAGTCCGCCCCTTGCCCGCCTCGCGCTCGCGCGGGGTTTCACCGGCAGACCAGAATTCCGGGCCAGTACCCTGAAATCCCTGCTCAACTTCGACTGATAAAAAGACAGCCACCTGCTTAGCGGGGAGCGCTGGAACGAACATGAAAGGATAAAAAATGTTCGCAGTCATCAAGACCGGCGGTAAGCAGTACCGTGTGGCAGCCAACGACGTGCTGACCATCGAGAAGCTTGAAGCATCCGCTGGCGATTCCATTGAATTCACCGAAGTCCTCGTGATCGGCGAAGGCGCCGACGCGGCGATCGGTGCGCCCTTCGTAGCCGGCGCCTCCGTCAAGGCGGAAGTCGTCGACCAGACCCGCGGCAAGAAGGTCATCGCCTTCAAGAAGCGCCGTCGTCAGAATTCGAAGCGTTCGCGCGGCCATCGCCAGCATCACACGGTCGTCCGTATCACGGACATCGTGGCTGCCAAGTAAGATCAACGGGTTTCAGGTTTAAAGGAGAACTCCAATGGCACATAAAAAAGCTGGCGGTTCCTCGCGCAACGGTCGCGATTCCGAATCCAAGCGCCTTGGCGTGAAGAAGTTCGGCGGCGAAACCGTCATCGCAGGCAACATCATCGTGCGTCAGCGCGGTACGCAGTGGCATCCCGGTTCCAACGTCGGCCTCGGCAAGGATCACACGATCTTTGCACTTACCGCCGGCAATGTGGACTACCGAACGAAGGCCAACGGTCGCGTCTACGTGTCTGTCATGCCGAAAGCGGAAGCAGCGGAATAAGCCGGTAGCGCTCAAAAACAGCCGGCGTCTCATCGACCCGGCTGACCGTACCAGGTTCAGTCCAGAAAACAGGGGAGATGGGGCGCCATCTCCCCTTTTTCTTTGTCCAAACAGGAGGACTGAACATGCAAGGCGAATTGATAAGGGTAGACCAATCACGGTCTTCCCGGGAAGACCAGCGGTCTTCCAAGGAACGGCTGAGGCCGGAGCGGTTAAGGACCGATTGCCCTGTCTTGTTATCGGAACGGCTCGTCATGCGCGCGCCCCACGAAGAAGACATCGACGCCCTTGCCCATCTCGCCAACAACGCCAAAGTCGCCACCATGGTATCGCGTATGCCGCACCCCTATACCGCCAATGATGCCGCCGACTTTGTTTGGCGTTCGCGAAATGGCGAGATTGGCAAGTGCGTCTATGCCATCACCAAAGCCGAAAACGGCGCCTTCATGGGGTGCTGCGGCGTGGAACCGCATAGCGACGGCAAGACCGTCGAGATCGGTTACTGGCTGGGTGAGCCCTATTGGAACCAGGGCTACACCACCGAGGCCTGCCATGCCCTCGTCGATATGGTGTTCCGGACGCGGCAGGACGTCGACCAGATCGACGCCCGTTGCCGGGTGATGAACGTCGCCTCGCGGCGTGTCATCCAGAAGTGCGGTTTCCAGTTCCAGGGTTCGGGGCTTGCCGCCTCGCTCGCGCTCGGCAGCAACGTGCCTGTGGAATGGTACAGGCTCGACCGCAAGACCTGGATGTCGCTGAGAAGCTGGGGGAACATCGCATGAGCACGACGGCACTGCAAAGGCCGGGCACCAGTCCGATGATGCCCGGCCCCGCGCCGGTCATCCCGACTGCCCGGCTGACGCTCCGCCCCCACCGGCTGAGCGACGCACCCGCCATCGCGGAATCGCTGTCCGATTTCGCGGTAACGCGCATGCTTTCCCGCGTCCCCGCGCCGTTCGACAGGCAGGATGCGCTGGACTGGCTGATGCCGGTCACGTCAGGCACCCTGCCGGACTGGTCGCTCGCGATAACAGGCAAGGACGATGTCCATATCGGCACCGTCTCGATCGAGCTGCGCCACGGCCGCTGGCATCTCGGCTACTGGCTGAACCGCTACTACTGGCGGCGCGGCTATATGAGCGAGGCGGTGGCGGCGATCATCGAGCGCTTCTCGCGCCGCATGCCGGAGACGCCTGTCCATTCCGGTGTCTTCGCCGACAACCCGGCTTCGCTGCGATTGCAGGAGAAGCTCGGTTTCCGCATGGCGGGTTGCGGCGAAATCTATTGTTTCGCCCGCAACACCATGGTGTCGCACATCGAAACCGTGCTGCAGCCGGGCGCGCTGCAGCCGCGCAAGGTGGCTTAGTCAAACAGGAGGCGCCGCCGGCTCGGCGGCGTCTTCGTCAATCGCCGATCTCGACCCAGACAGGAAAATGATCGGAGCCGAGGGATTGCGTGTCGATCCGCGCGGATTTCAACCGGCCCTCCAGGCCGCAACTGACGAAACAATAGTCAAGATGCATGCGTTTGCCGTGATCTGCCGGGTCCATCCAGCTGTAGCCTCCCGGACGATAAGCCCCGAGCGCCGCAAAGGCGTCGATCGGCGTGCCGATTCTGGCGACGCGGCCGTAATAGCCGCCGCCGGCGCCGGCAAGCGCACAATATTCCGGCGATTCCGGCTCCATGTTGAAGTCGCCCAAGATCATAAAGTCTTCTGGCAGCGGCAGCTCCGGCAGATCAAGCTCGCCACCGCCGGTCAGCGATCCGCCCTCCTCGACGAAGGCGTTGATACGCACGTTCAAGAATTGCAGCTGGCGGATGCGCTCGTCGGCCGAGACATGGTCGAGATGCACGGAGTAGAGACGGATCGCGCCGCCCGGGAGGGCGATCAGCGCCTCGGTTGCGCCGCGCTGCAGGTTGATCTTGGCGATCGTCCGGCTGCGTGGCAGAAGCAGCGTCCGCGTCGACAGGATCGGCCAGCGCGACAGCACCATATTGCCGAACTGAAAACGCGTTCCGCGCGCCGGCTGCAGGCCGCCTTCACCCCCATCGATATGTATGTCGCAGGCCGGCCCATACGCCCAGAAATGGTCGGGAAACAAAGCGGCAATCTCGGCCACCATGTCGGCAAAACCGTTGCGCCAGAAACCGCGGGTCACCTCCTGCAGCGCGATGACATCGGCGCCTTCGAGGCTCCGGGCAATCCGCGCCAGATCGTATCGGCCGTCGAGACCGAAGCCGTACTGTATGTTATAGCTCACGAAATTCACGATAATCTTTGACCTCCGTCGGAACCGCCTATATCGAATGGGCCAAGACGGGCCGTCCAACTGCCACGGAATATTGGAAGTAAAATGAAATTTCTCGACGAAGCAAAGGTCTATATCCGATCCGGAGATGGCGGCGCGGGCAGCGTTTCCTTCCGGCGCGAGAAATTCATCGAGTTCGGCGGCCCCGATGGCGGTGACGGCGGACGCGGCGGTGATGTCTGGGTCGAGGCCGTCAACGGCCTCAACACGCTGATCGATTTCCGCTACCAGCAGCATTTCAAGGCGACGATCGGCACCCATGGCATGGGCCGCAACCGCACCGGCGCCAACGGCGGCGACGTGACGTTGAAGGTCCCGGTGGGAACCCAGATCTTCGAGGAAGACCGGGAAACGATGATCTGCGACCTGACCGAGGAAGGCCAGCGTTACTGCCTCGCCCATGGCGGCAATGGCGGCTTCGGCAACGCCCATTTCAAGACCTCGGTCAATCAGGCGCCGGATTGGGCCAATCCCGGCCTGCCCGGCGAGGAAAAAACCATCTGGCTGCGGCTGAAACTGATTGCCGATGCCGGCCTAGTCGGCCTGCCCAATGCCGGCAAGTCGACCTTCCTGGCATCGGTTACCCGCGCCCGGCCGAAGATCGCCAACTACCCCTTCACCACGCTGCACCCCAATCTCGGCGTTGCCACCATCGACGAGCGGGAGTTCATTCTTGCCGATATTCCGGGCCTGATCGAAGGCGCCCATGAAGGTGTCGGCATCGGCGACCGTTTCCTCGGCCATGTCGAGCGCACCCGCGTGCTGCTCCACCTCGTTTCCGCCCAGGAAGAAAAGGTCGGCAAGGCCTATAAGACGGTCAAACACGAGCTCGAAGCCTACGGCAACGAGTTGACCGACAAGGCCGAAATCGTGGCGCTGTCGCAGATCGACGTGCTCGACGAGGCCGAACTGAAGAAGAAGACGAAGGAACTGGCCAGGGCCTGCGGCAAGACCCCCTTCCAGATCTCGGCCGTTACCGGCAGGGGTATGACCGAGGTTCTGCGTGCACTGCGCGACATCATCGTCGAGAACAATGCCGAGGAGAAGCCGGCCAAGGCGCCGAAACTCCGGCATCGCGACATGGTCGTCAGTGAAGACGGCACGGACGAGGATGGGGCCGATGACCAGCCGTAAGCCGCTCGGCCGCTACCGCCGCATCGTCATCAAGATCGGCTCTGCCCTGCTGGTCGATCGCAAGGCCGGGCTGAAGAACGCCTGGCTCGATGCCATGTGCGCCGATATATCAGGCCTGAAGGCCAAGGGTATCGACGTGCTCGTCGTTTCATCAGGAGCCATCGCGCTCGGCCGCTCGGTGCTCGACCTGCCCTCGGGGGCGCTGAAACTGGAGGAAAGCCAAGCCGCCGCCGCCGTCGGCCAGATCGCGCTGGCGCGCGCCTGGTCGGAGAGCCTGTCGCGCGACGAGATCGTCGCCGGCCAGATCCTGTTGACGCTCGGCGATACCGAGGAGCGCCGCCGCTATCTCAACGCGCGCGCCACCATCAATCAGCTGCTGAAGATCGGCGCCGTGCCTATTATCAACGAGAACGACACGGTCGCGACCAGCGAAATCCGCTATGGCGACAACGACCGGCTGGCCGCCCGCGTGGCGACGATGACCGGCGCCGACCTGCTCATCCTTCTCTCCGATATCGACGGCCTCTATACCGCGCCGCCGCATCTCGATCCGAATGCGACCTTCCTGGAGACGATCGCCGAAATCACCCCGGAGATCGAGGCGATGGCCGGCGGCGCCGCCTCCGAGCTTTCGCGCGGCGGCATGCGCACCAAGATCGATGCCGGCAAGATCGCGACTGCCTCGGGCTGCGCCATGATCATCGCCTCGGGCAAGACCGACAGCCCGCTCTCGGAAATCGAAAACGGCGCCCGTTCCTCCTGGTTCGCCCCCTCCGGAACGCCCGTCACCGCGCGCAAGATCTGGATCGCCGGTCAGTTGCAGCCGGCGGGCGAACTGCATGTCGATGACGGCGCCGTCACGGCGCTCGGCGCCGGCAAGAGCCTGCTTCCGGCCGGCGTGCGCAGCATTTCCGGCCTCTTCAGCCGCGGCGACACCGTGGCGATCATCGGCCCTGCAGGCCGCGAGATCGCCCGCGGCCTGGTAAGCTACGATGCCGAGGACGCCCGCCGCATCGCCGGCCGCAAATCGGCGGAGATCGCGGCCATTCTCGGTTATGCCGGGCGCGCCGCCATGGTCCATCGCGACGATATGGTGACGAACGCGCAGATCCGGTCGAAATCGGAAAGGCAGAAGAAGGACGCGAGCTATGCTTGATACCGTTGCGCCGGGCCCTGAAATTGATGCGCTGATGAACGACATCGGCCGCAAGGCGAAGGCATCAGCGCGACCGTTGGGCTTTGCCTCCACCGAGGCGAAGAACAAGGCCCTGAACGCCATGGCCGACGCGATCCTGGCGAACAAGGCGCATATCTTGGCCGAAAACGCCAAGGATCTCAAAGAAATCGAAGGCAGCGAAACGCTTGCCTCCTTCGTCGACCGGTTGACGCTGAACGAAAAGCGCATTGCCGAGATGGCCGAAGGAATCCGCGCCATCGCCGCCCTTGCCGATCCGGTCGGCGAAGTCATCGCCGCCTGGGACCGGCCGAACGGCCTGAAGATTGAGCGCGTCCGCACGCCGCTCGGCGTCATCGGCGTCATTTTCGAAAGCCGGCCGAACGTCACGGCCGATGCCGGCGCGCTCTGCCTCAAGGCAGGCAATGCGGTCATCCTGCGCTGCGGCTCGGATTCGCGCCGTTCATCGCATGCTATCCATGCCTGCATGGTCGAAGGCCTGAAGGCGGCGGGACTTCCGGAGCATGCGATCCAGCTCGTTCCGGTCACCGACCGCGCCGCCGTCGGCGCCATGCTGCGCGGCCTCGAGGGTGCAATCGACGTCATCGTGCCGCGCGGCGGCAAGAGCCTGGTAGCCCGCGTCCAGAGCGAAGCGCGCGTGCCGGTCTTCGCGCATCTCGAAGGCCTGTGCCACATCTATGTCGATGCATCGGCTGATATTGAGATGGCGAAGAAGATCGTCGTCAACGCCAAGATGCGCCGCACCGGCATCTGCGGGGCGGCCGAGACGCTGCTCGTCGATGGTGCTGCAGTCGGCACGCATCTGACGCCACTGCTTGAGGTGCTGACCGGCGCCGGCTGCGAGATCCGCGCTTCGGCGGCGGTGCTGAAGGTTGCGCCCGGCCTCAAGCCCGCGACGGAGGAGGACTGGTCGACCGAATATCTCGACGCGATCATCTCGGTCGCTGTGGTCGACGGCATATCGGGCGCGATCGCCCATATCCAGAAATATTCGTCCAACCACACCGAGGCCGTCATCGCCGAGGATCCTGCTGTCGTCGAACGTTTCTTCACCGAAGTCGATTCGGCGATCCTGCTGCACAACGCCTCGACCCAGTTCGCCGACGGCGGCGAGTTCGGCATGGGTGCGGAAATCGGCATCGCCACCGGCAAGATGCATGCCCGCGGCCCCGTCGGTGTCGAACAGCTGACCTCCTTCAAATACCGGGTGCGCGGTGCCGGACAGACCCGACCCTGACGTGACGACGGATAAGCTAGACCGACGTTATCTCCGCATGCCGCACAGCGAGCGCGGCATGGTCGTCGGTCTGTTCGGCGGGTCGTTCAATCCGCCGCATGAGGGCCATGCGCTCGTCGCCGAAATTGCCATCAAGCGGCTCGGTCTCGACCAGCTCTGGTGGATGGTGACTCCCGGCAACCCGCTGAAAAGCCGCAATCTTCTCGCGCCGCTCGCCGAGCGCATTGCCGAAAGCGAGCGTGTCGCCGCCGATCCGCGCATCAAGGTCACGGCTTTCGAGCAGGCGCTCGGCGTCAGCTATACCGCTAACACGCTGGCCCGCATCAAGGCCCGCAATCCGCATGTACATTTCATCTGGATCATGGGCGCCGACAGCCTGCAGACCTTTCACAAATGGCAGAAATGGCAGGAGATCGCCCGCACCTTCCCGATCGCTGTAATCGACCGGCCGGGCGCGACGCTCTCCTACCTCTCGTCGAAAATGACGCGGACCTTCGATTTCGCCCGCATCGACGAAGACGACGCACGTGTTCTCTGGAAGAAGCGAGCGCCGGCCTGGACCTTCATCCACGGGCCGCGCTCCGGCCTGAGCTCGACGGCCATCCGCAACGGCGCATTGCCCTGCGCAGTCGGATAGTTGATTTTCAAGGAAATCCCGGAAACGAGAAAGCCCGACGGGGGAGGAGATCCGTCGGGCTTATAAACTCGATCGACAACTGGGAGGAGGAGTGTTGCCGATCCTGTCGAACGGCTATGGGAGGAGGAGAAAGCCGTTTCGATGGATGTGTTGTACCATATTCCGCGGGAAGGTGAATATCATTTTGTGCAATGCAGCAATGCGGACGATGCAATACTGCGGATGCGAAGCCCTGGAACGCTGCCGTTTTAATCGGCAAGCCCTGAAAACAGCGTCTTTGCCCCTGCAGTCCTCCGGCGGACCGATCGCGATCCGCGGCTCATTGCAGCCCATCTTCTTCTCAGAAAGCAATGCACCTCATGAAAAGGCTAGGCCGATTGTCCATCGATACGGTTATATTTTCTTGGATATATCCCTAGCAAAACCATGAGCCTCGTTATATTCCTTAAAATATTTCGAATCCTGGTGAGTGAAAGCATGCAGAACCGCGGCCGATGGATGAAACTGGCAACCGCCGCGATCGCGGCTCTCTGGTTAGGCGCGGCAGCGCTGCCGGCGCCGGCCTCAGCCGCTGAAAAACTGACCGTCTTTGCCGCGGCGAGCCTCAAGAACGCGCTCGACGCCGCCAATGCCGCCTGGGCCAGGGAAAGCAGCAAGGAAGCCGTCGCCTCCTATGCGGCGAGCGGGGCGCTTGCCAAGCAGATTGAAAACGCTGCCCCGGCCGATATCTTCATTTCGGCGGATCGCGATTGGATGGATTATCTCGCGGAGAAGAAGCTGATCAAAGCCGACAGCCGTTCGGACCTGCTCGGAAACCGGATCGTGCTCGTGGCCGAAAAGGACAAGGCTAAGCCGGTCGAGATCAAACAGGGTTTCGATCTCGCCGCTTTGCTCGGTGACGGCAGGCTTGCCATGGGTCAGCCGAAATCGGTTCCGGCAGGCAAATACGGCATGGCCGCACTCGAAAAACTCGGCGTCTGGACATCGGTCGAAAGCAAGGTCGCCGGTGCCGAAAGCGTGCGCGCCGCCCTCGCCCTGGTCTCCCGTGGCGAAGCGCCTTACGGCATCGTCTACCAGACCGACGCGGCGGCCGATAAGGGTGTCGCCATCGTCGGCACCTTCCCGGCCGACTCCCACCCGCCGATCATCTATCCGGTCGCGATGCTTGCCGAGAGCAAGAACCCGGATGCAGCTGCCTATCTCGATTTTCTGAAGTCGGACAAGGCAGCCGCTTTCTTCGCGGCGCAGGGTTTCACTATTCTGAAATAGTCGGCCAGCTAATGTTTCATCATGCTCGGGCTTGTCCCGAGCACTGCAATTGGTTGATGTACAGCAGGTGTTAGGCACCAAGCCACGGCTGCCCCTCACCCTAACCCTCTCCCCGCTCGCAGGGAGAGGGGACGTGCCCTGCGAGACGTTAGCGAGGGACGGAGAGGTTGCGGCGATCCCCCTGCGCCCCGCGGGCCGCGAGAAGGTGCCGGCAGGCGGATGAGGGGCAGGCGTCGGATGATGCCGGATTTTCCAGGGAGACGACTGCAGTTGAACATATTCGGCCTGAGCGATGAGGAATGGACGGCGATCCTGCTCAGCCTGCGCGTGTCTATCGTCGCGATGCTGGCGAGCCTGCCCTTCGGCATCCTCGTTGCCCTGCTCTTGGCCCGCGGCCGTTTCTGGGGCAAGTCGGTGCTGAACGGCATCGTTCACCTGCCGCTGATCCTGCCCCCCGTCGTCACCGGTTTCCTTCTTCTCATCCTTTTCGGCCGCCGCGGTCCGATCGGCAGCCTGCTCGACCAGCATTTCGGCATCGTCTTCTCCTTCCGCTGGACGGGCGCCGCGCTTGCCTGCGCCGTCATGGCCTTTCCGCTGATGGTGCGCAGCATCCGCCTGTCGATCGAGGCAGTTGACCGCAAGCTGGAGGAGGCGGCCGGAACGCTCGGCGCCGGCCCTGTCTGGATTTTCCTGACGATCACCCTGCCGCTGACCCTGCCGGGCATCATCGCCGGCATGATCCTCTCCTTCGCCAAGGCGATGGGGGAGTTCGGCGCGACAATCACCTTCGTCTCGAATATTCCCGGCGAGACCCAGACCCTGTCGTCCGCGATCTACACCTTTACCCAGGTGCCGGGCGGCGATGCCGGCGCGCTGCGGCTGACGCTGGTCGCCATCGTCATTTCCATGGCTGCCGTGCTCGCCTCCGAATTGCTCGCTCGTCTCGCCGGCCGAAGGATCGATCCGGAATGACCCTGATCGTCCAGGCAAAACAAAGACTAGGCGCCTTTTCGCTCGACGCGGCCTTCACCTCCGAAGGCGGTGTGACCGCATTGTTCGGCCGCTCCGGCTCCGGCAAGACCTCACTGATCCGCATCATTGCCGGTCTCGCCCGGCCGGATGAGGGCCGCGTCGCACTTGACGGCGAAACCTTGACCGAAACCGCAGCTGGGATCTTCGTCCCGAAACACCGTCGCCGTTTCGGTTATGTCTTCCAGGAGGCACGGCTGTTTCCGCATTTGAGCGTCCGCGCCAATCTTTCCTACGGCCGCTGGTTTGCCCCAAAGGCGGCGCGCCGCGAGAGCTTCGATCATATCATCGACCTGCTCGGCATCGAGACGCTGTTGGAACGCAGCCCGACAAAACTTTCCGGCGGTGAAAGACAGCGGGTCGCGATCGGCCGCGCCCTTCTCTCCTCACCCCGCCTGCTCTTGATGGACGAGCCGCTCGCCGCCCTCGACGAGGCGCGCAAGGCCGAGATCCTGCCCTATCTCGAGCGGTTGCGGGATGAGACCGAAATCCCGATCGTCTATGTCAGCCATGCGATTGCCGAGGTGGCGCGGCTGGCAAACCAGGTCGTAATCATGCACGACGGCAAAGTGGAGGCGACGGGTCCCGCCGTCGACATATTGAGCCATGCCTCTGCGGCCTCCGACCGCAAAGAGGCGGGCGCGCTGCTCGAAGGCACTGTCGAGAGCTTCGACGCGCGCCATCGCCTGTCGATCGTCGCCCTGAAATCCAACCGGCTGCATATTCCCGGTACCGCCCTTGCATCAGGCAGATCGGTCCGCATCCGCATTCCTTCCCGCGATGTCATGCTGGCGACCGCAAGGCCCGAGGGCCTGAGCGCGCTGAACATTCTTGAAGGCAGAATCGAAGACATGGCGCCGGACGACGACGGAACGGTCGAAATCCGGCTCGATTGCGACGGCGACACCGTTCTCTCCCGCATCACCGCACTGTCCTGCGAGCGCCTCGATCTCCGGCCCGGCAAGACCATCTTCGCCATCATCAAAACGGTTGCCCTGGAAGGCTGATCAACCGTGCTCGCCAAGTGACATGCTCTTGGCTTCGAGCCAGGCGAGGTCCTCGGCAAGACTTGCGCGGAGGGTCTTTTCCATCCGGCGAAACCGCGCGAGCAATTCTTCGCCAAACGGCGTCAACGCCGCACCGCCGCCCTTCTGCCCGCCGCGTTGCGGCTCCACCACCTGTTCTGAGAACATCCGGTTCATCTCGCTGACGAGCAGCCAAGCTCGGCGATAGGACATGTCCATCGCCCGCCCGGCCGCCGAGATCGATCCGGTCGCGCGGATATGCTCCAGCAGCTCTATCTTGCCGTGACCGAGACGATGCTCATTCGGGAAGCTGATTCGCAGGACGGGAACAGGTGTCTTTGCGGCGGGGTCGGTCATCGAATCGAGAAATCGAGGAATTTGCCGCACTTTACGCCCCGGCACGGAAACTGTACACCGACCGCACAAGCAGCCCGAGCGGCAATATTCTTCAATTCGGACGCCAGATCGGATTTTCCGACGCTCTGTATCTTAGCACGTCTTGAAACATTAATGGTTTGATGCCTATCTTAACCATGATCCGGTCCTCATCGGATCTCGTGTTGTGCATGGTTTGTCATTCCAGGAAAGGGAAAAAACTGACAACAGTACACGCCAAGGGAAAAACGCTTGCCGTTGTCCCGAAGAGTGCGGAACGTGGCGCCGATGCCGCTGCCCGCGCCTTAGAAGCCGTCCTCACCAGCCTTGAGGACTCCAAAGCTGAAGATATCGTCACCATCGACATTGCCGGAAAATCGGCGCTTGGAGACTACATGATTGTCGTCTCCGGTCGCTCGAACAGGCATGTCCTGGCGATCTCGGATCACCTGCTCACCGATCTCAAGGACGAAGGCTTCGGTACGGCCCGCGTCGAAGGTCAGGAGGGCGGCGACTGGATCCTGATCGACACCGGTGACATCATCGTGCATGTGTTCCGCCCCGAAATCCGCGAGTTCTACAACATCGAGAAGATGTGGGCGGCTCCGGATATGGATGAAGAAACACGGCACTGACAGGCGGGCCGGCATCGCCCGGCGCCTGAGATGCGGCATTTGACTGGCCGGAACACATGAGAAGCCGGCTGCGGTGCATCGTGTGCCTGAAATGCCGTCACGAGCAGGAGCGGGGAAATGCGAATTGGCCTTTTTGCGGTGGGACGGCTGAAGTCCGGCCCCGAAAAGGATCTTGTGGCCCGTTACCTCGATCGTTTTGCCAAGGCCGGCCCTGCGGTCGGCCTCGAATTCACCCGTGTTGCCGAAGTTGGCGAAAGCCGCGCCTCCAATGCAGAGACCCGCAAGCGCGACGAAGCGGCGATGCTTTCGAAATCACTGGCCGACGGCAGTGTTCTCATCCTCCTCGACGAACGCGGCAAGGCGCTCGACAGCGAAGCCTTCGCAAACCTGCTCGGCAGCTACCGCGACCAGGGCAAACGTGAGCTGACGATCGCAATCGGCGGAGCCGACGGCCTCGATCCCGCCCTTTACGACCGGGCCGACGCCACGCTTTGCTTGGGAAAAATGACCTGGCCGCACCAACTCGTGCGCACGCTGATCGCCGAGCAGCTCTACCGCGCCGTCACCATCTTGTCCGGCCACCCCTATCACCGCGTCTGACCATTCAGGCTCGGTCCATGGCTTTGGCTATGCGTCGCATTGTCACGCAGCCGTGTTTTGCGCAGGCAGGCTTTCTTCTGCAAACTTTCTGGCAAAGCGTGCCAAATCAGCTTAGTCTCCGCGCGATTTGAGAGAGTGCCCGGACACGCATGACGACGACTCCAACCAGGCGACACCGCATGATCCTGCCGGCACTTGCGGCCGGTTTCGGTGTTGCGGTCATCCTCGTCTCGACAAACCCGTTTTCGGTCCGGGCCCAGGATGCCGCCCCGGAAGCGGCGCAATCTTCACACCCGCCGGCAGCCGAGCCGCCGCCGCCCGATCCGGCCGCCGAGCTCGCCGCCAAACGCGATCAGACCCGCGCCGAGCTCGAAACCCTGTCGAAGACGATCAGCCTGTCCTCCGACAAGGTGAGCGAACTCCAGCAGAGTATCGCCAATCTGGAGAAGAGCACGCAGAGCATTCGCCAGGCGCTGATCGATTCCGCCGCCCGCCGCAAGGGACTGGAAAAGCAGATCCTCGAAAGCGAGAAGAAGCTTGCCGACCTCGGCGTCAAGCAGGATGGCATCCGCCGTTCCCTGCATGAACGCCGCGGCCTGTTGGCCGAGGTGCTGGCGGCACTCCAACGCATGGGCCGCAATCCGCCGCCGGCTTTGCTCGTCACACCCGACGACGCGCTTGCTTCCGTGCGCAGCGCCATCCTGCTCGGCGCCGTCGTACCGGGCATCCGCAAGGAAACCGACAAGCTCGCCGCCGATCTCGCAAGTCTGGCCGCGCTGCAGACGGCAAGCGCCGCCGAGAAAAGCCAGCTCACCGCGACGATGACCGACAGCATCGAGGAAGAGCGGCGCATGGACCTGCTGCTTGCCGAAAATGACAAGCTCAGCCGCAGCAACGCCGCCGAACTGGAGGCCGAAAGGAAACGCTCGCAGGAACTTGCGGGCAAGGCGACCAGCCTCGAAGGCCTCGTCGCCTCGATGGAATCGGAGATTGCCTCGGTCCGCGAAGCGGCCGCCGCCGCCCGCCAGGCCGAGGAAAACCGCAAGCTCTTGACCGACGAGCAGCGGGCTCAGGCGAAGGCGCTGGCCGAGAGCGGTGTGCCCGATAAAAACCGCATTGCGCCCGCATATCCCTTCGCAGAATTGAAGGCGAAATTGGAACTGCCCGTGGCCGGCGATGTCCTCCGCCAGTTCGGCGATGCCGATGGCACCGGGCATGAAGCCATGGGAATGACGGTCGCCACCAATCCGGAGACAGTGGTGACGGCGCCTGCCGATGGCCTGGTGGTTTTTGCCGGCGCTTTCCGCAGTTACGGTCAGATGATCATTCTCGACGCGGGCGACGGATACCACCTGGTTCTCTCGGGAATGGATACGATCAATACCCGTCAGGGAAAATTCGTTTTCTCGGGCGAACCGCTCGCCGTGATGGGAGCGAAAAGAGTGGCGAGCGCAACTGCATTGGCGCTGGAAACGGACCGGCCAACGCTTTACATTGAATTTCGAAAAGACGGTAAACCGGTCGATTCCCGACCGTGGTGGACCGCCAAGGACACTGGAAAGGCACGCAATGATTCGTAGGGCTTCTCTTGTTCTGGTCGGCGCATTGATGGGTGCGACCGCGATGAGCGTCATTTATTCGGCAGGTGTGCCGGCAGAAGCAGCCGGATCCTCCACCTACAAGGAACTGTCGGTATTCGGCGATGTCTTCGAACGCGTGCGCGCCCAGTACGTCACGCCGCCGGCCGAGGACAAGCTGATCGAGAATGCCATCAACGGCATGCTGTCTTCGCTCGACCCGCATTCGAGCTACATGAATGCGAAGGACGCCGAAGATATGCGCACCCAGACGAAGGGTGAGTTCGGCGGTCTCGGCATCGAAGTCACGATGGAAGACGAGCTCGTCAAGGTCATCACCCCGATCGATGACACGCCCGCCGCCAAGGCTGGCGTTCTCGCCGGCGACTATATCTCCGAGATCGACGGGCAGTCCGTTCGCGGCCTGAAGCTGGAAGACGCCGTCGAGAAGATGCGCGGCGCCGTCAACACCCCGATCAAGCTGACGCTGATCCGCAAGGGCGCCGACAAGCCGATCGAGCTGACGATCGTCCGGGATGTCGTCGCCGTCCAGGCCGTCAAGTCGCGCGTCGAGGACGATGTCGGTTACCTCCGCATCATCTCCTTCACCGAAAAGACCTATCCGGACATGGAGAAGGCGATCAAGAAGATCAAGGACACCGTTCCGGCCGACAAGCTGAAGGGTTACGTCCTTGACCTGCGCCTCAACCCGGGCGGCCTGCTCGACCAGGCGATCAACGTCTCCGATGCGCTGCTGCAGCGTGGCGAGGTCGTTTCGACCCGCGGCCGCAATCCCGATGAAACCCGCCGCTTCAATGCCGGCCCGGGCGATCTGACGGACGGCAAGCCGGTCATCGTGCTGATCAATGGCGGTTCGGCTTCCGCATCGGAAATCGTCGCCGGCGCTCTTCAGGATCTGCGCCGTGCCACCGTTCTCGGCACCCGCTCCTTCGGCAAAGGTTCGGTCCAGACGATCATTCCGCTCGGCGAAAACGGCGCGCTGCGCCTGACCACAGCGCTCTATTACACGCCGTCGGGCCGCTCGATCCAGGGCACCGGCATCACCCCTGACATCAAGGTCGAGGAGCCGCTGCCGGAGGAACTGCAGGGCAAGATGGTGACCGAAGGCGAATCCAGCCTGCGTGGCCACATCAAGGGCCAGAGCGAAACCGACGAGGGTTCGGGCTCCGTCGCCTATGTGCCGCCGGACCCGAAGGATGACGTTCAGCTGAACTACGCGCTCGACCTGCTGCGCGGCAAGAAGACTGATCCGGCCTTCCCGCCGAACCCGGACAAGGCCGTCGTCGCCAAGTAATCGATCATTGCAAGGCCGGGCACTCGCCCGGCCTTGACCCTTTCTGCTGTTTCCCGGTTTGGAGCGGGCGAGAAAATTGGGAACGGACCTGCATGCGCCTTTGGGGCGCAACCGCAAAACCGGCAGCCGGCGGCCGGGAGTGCTACGCCTTGGCCGCATCGCCGCCAGTCTGTGCCTTTTCGCGATAGGCGGCTTCTCTCTCTATACGGCGTTTCGCGACGACGGGCTCGAACGCAAAAAACCGCCGGCAACCGAGCAAGCGGCAGCGCCCTCTTCCGGCACACCTCAACCAGCACAGACGCCGGCCGGCCAGGCGGCGGACGGCATGCCGCGCGCCGAACCGCGTTCGGGCGCCAATGTCGAGCAGATGGTGACCGGCGACGGCTCCGTCGTCACCAAATACAGCCCCCGCCCCCGCGACGGCAGCGGACCGGTATTGGTTGATGCAATGAAGATCGGCCAGGATCCGCGCATGGCGGCGCTGCCGAACGAGACGCTGCTTGAGGATTCGGCCTATGGCAGGCTGCCGATCGTCGGTCCCGACGGTCGACGGCCGATGGATCAGTATGCCCGTCCCTCGTCCGGCGCCCGCGGTGTGCGCGTAGCCATTGTCGTCAGCGGCCTTGGGCTCAGCCAGACGGGAACGCAGCGCGCCATCGCCGAATTGCCCGAGGAGATCACGCTGGCCTTTGCCGCAAGCGGCAACAGCCTCCAGCGCTGGATGCAGGAGGCTCGCCGCGGCGGCCATGAAATCCTTCTGCAGGTGCCGCTGGAACCGTTTGATTATCCGGCAAACGATCCAGGGCCGGAAACCCTGCTGACCTCAAAACCGGTCGCCCGCAACATCGAGAACCTGCACAAGGCGATGGGCGAGATCACCAATTACACCGGCATCATGAACTATCTCGGCGGCCGCTTCCTTTCCGACCCTGTCGCCATGGAGCCCATCATGCGCGATATCGGCAAGCGTGGCCTGCTCTTCCTCGACGACGGGACGTCGGCGCAGTCGAAAACGGCTGATGTCGCCAAGGGGACCGAACTGCCCTATGCCTTTGCCGATCTGCAGCTCGACGGCCAGCTCGACGTCAACGCCATCCTGAAGAAACTCGACGAGCTCGAACGCATCGCTCGCAAGAACGGCCAGGCGATCGGCATCGCCTCGGCTTTTGACGAAAGCGTCGACGCCATTGCCAAGTGGAGCGAGGAAGCTTCGATGCGTGGCATCGAGATCGTCGGCGTCGCCTCGCTTTCCAACGACCCCAGAACCCCCTGAGATAATGTCCTCAACGGAGAAGAAGATGAGCCAGGCGACCGTGAAAGCCGAGGATCTACCCTATCGCCCATGCGTCGGCGTGATGATCCTGAACCGCGATGGCCTGGTCTGGGCCGGCCGGCGCATCCCCGACGGCAATTCCGAATATGACGGCTCGCCGCAGCTCTGGCAGATGCCCCAGGGGGGCATCGACAAGGGCGAGGATCCCCTGGATGCCGCCTATCGCGAGCTCTATGAAGAAACCGGCATCAGGACGGTGACGCTGCTCGCAGAAGCGCGGGACTGGATCAATTACGATCTGCCGCCGGCGCTGATCGGCATCGGGCTGAAAGGAAAATTCCGCGGTCAGACGCAGCGCTGGTTCGCCTTCCGCTTCGACGGCGACGAGAGCGAGATCGCCATCAACCCGCCGCCCGGCGGCCACGATGCCGAATTCGATGCCTGGGAATGGAAGCCGATGCAGGCACTGCCGGGCCTGATCGTTCCCTTCAAGCGCGCTGTTTACGACCAGGTGATCGCCGAGTTCCATCATCTGGCGGCGTTGCAATCGGAAGACTGATCGAGGTCAAGCGCGCGGAAAGCTGAAAGATTGCGACGCGCTTTTATGAGGAACGCCGGCCGCCGATGCGGCCGGCCTCATGCGAATGCTATTCGGCTTCGTCGGCGGAATCGGCGTTGAGCTGGCCGTATTTGCTTTCGCCGATTTTCTCGAGCAGATCGAGCTGTGTTTCGAGGAAATCGATATGGCCTTCCTCATCTGCGAGAAGCTCTTCGAAAAGCTTCATGGAAACGTAGTCGCCGGCGTCATAACAGATATCGCGCGACTTCTTGTAGGCCGTGCGGGCGTCGTACTCGCCGGCGAGATCGGCTTCGAGGACTTCCTTGACGTTCTGGCCGATGCGCAGAGGGGCCAGGGTCTGCAAATTGGGATGGCCTTCGAGGAAGATGATGCGGGCGACCAGCCGGTCGGCATGATGCATCTCTTCGATGGATTCGGCGCGTTCTTTCTTGGCGAGCTTGGTGTAGCCCCAATCCTCGAGAAGACGATAGTGAACCCAATATTGGTTGACCGCCCCGAGTTCGAGGAACAGTGCCTCGTTAAGCCGCTCGATGACCTTTTTGTCGCCTTTCAATGTCCGCTCTCCTGTTTTCCTCATGGAACTGCTTCAAGCGCGACATGAAATCAAATATCTCCGTCTCCGTCGAGTGGCGGCGGGCGTGATATTCCTCGGTCGTCTGGATAATGATGTCGACAACGTTGGGGAAGCAGCCGCAGCAACGGCCGCGTTTTTCCATGGCGTGGTAGACCTTCGCAGGCACGATAAGCTGCCAACAGTCTTCGTCGAGAAGGTTGGTGATAACCTCCCGGATTTCCTTGTCGGTTATGTAATTGCAGCTGCAGACAAGCACGTCTTCATTTCCAAACATGACACTGACTATCGTGTTTTCTGCTAAAGAAGATGGCGGCTGTCAAGAAAAAATTCGAATCAGCCGGCATCGATTGGAAGCGATGGGGCGCGGCCTGTTGCAGATTGACTGAAACGGTGCGGCGACCGCACGATGAGGCATGCCCTGGTCGATCCGACTGCTCAATGAAAGTTCCGCCCGCGCGGCATGACCTCGGCGCTTTCCGCCGCACCGGCATGGCGGTCCCCGGCACCCGCCTGTCTTTTCAATTCCGCCCTTTCCTGCGCATTCGCAAGCCTTCTCTGTCGTGGATCGATCCCTGGCCTCAGAACCTCGTCGGCGCGCTCGCAGGCGCCGAAACGTCGGGCCTCGCGTTGCAGGATGCCAAGTGCCGGCGTCATATCCTCGATATGCTCGACGACCGTATGGATGACGCCACTATGGCTTTGCAGCCTGCCCCGGATTTTCACGAGCCGGGCACCCATGACGACCGCCCGGTATTTGTCGAATATCTTGTTCCAGACGATAGCGTTGGCAACGCCGGTCTCATCCTCCAGCGTCATGAAGATTACGCCCTTGGCCGAACCCGGGCGCTGGCGCACCAGCACCAGACCGGCGATGGTCACCCTCTTTCCGTTCGACACCGTCAGGAGATCGACATTGCGCGTGATGCCCATCTTTCGGAATTCCTCCCGCAGGAAAGACACCGGATGCGCCTTCAGCGACAGTGACAGATAACGATAGTCCTCGATCACCTGCTCGCCCGGCGGCATATCAGGCAGACTGGTCTTCGGTTCGACCTGCAGATCGATATGGTTCACCCGATCGAACAGAGGCAATTTTTCAGGAGCGTATTTCGTATCCAGCGCTCTTGCAGCCCAAAGCGCCTCACGTCTCGACAGGCTGATCGAGCCGAAGGCATCGGCATCCGCCAGCCTTTCGATATCGGCTTTGTCGAGACCGGACCGCAGCCAGAGATCACGAACCGAGCCATAACCATCACCTCTGTTGGCGAGAAGGCTCTCCAGCGCTTTCTCGGACAGACCTTTGACCTGCCGAAAGCCGAGGCGAACGGCTCGCTTTGCCTTGATGATGGTTCGCATGTCGGCATGCCGCCTGTCGACGGCATTTCTGTCGAAGACCGCCTCCTCGAGATGGCAATCCCAATTGGATCTGTTGATGTCGACGGGTCGGACCTCGATCCCGTGTTCCCTGGCATCACGAACGAGTTGCGCCGGCGCGTAAAAGCCCATCGGCTGCGAATTGAGCATGGCAGCGCAAAAGACGTCGGGATAATAGGCCTTGACCCAGGACGAAGCATAGACCAGCAGGGCGAAGGAAGCCGCATGACTTTCCGGAAAACCATATTCGCCGAAGCCTTCGATCTGGCTGAAGCAACGTTCGGCGAAATCCCTCGGATAGCCTCTGCTGGTCATGCCATTGATCAGATCATCCTTGAACGCGTTGACCTTTCCCAACCGTTTGAAGGTCGCCATCGAGCGGCGCAGGCGGTCGGCCTTGGCAGGCGAGAATCCCGCCGCCGTGATCGCGATCTGCATCGCCTGTTCCTGAAACAGCGGCACGCCGAGCGTCCGCTTGAGGATCGGGATCATCTCGTCTTTCGGATAGTCGATCTTGAAACCGGGAGAATGCGACTGCTCCCGTCGCGTCAGGTAGGGATGGACCATATTGCCCTGAATCGGACCTGGACGGACGATCGCCACTTCGATCACGAGATCGTAGAACCGTCGCGGCTTCAGCCGGGGCAGCATGCTCATCTGCGCCCTGCTTTCGATCTGAAAGACGCCCAGCGTGTCGGCCCGGCACATCATGTCATAAACCGGTACGCCCTCGTCTCCGTGTTCCCTGTTGCCGAGATCGGCAAGGGTTTTCTTCACGTCGTAATGCAGTTCGAGCAATGAGAAGGCTTTCCTGAGACAGGTCAGCATTCCAAGCGCCAGAACATCGACCTTCAGAATCTTGACGTTGTCGAGATCGTCTTTGTCCCATTCGATCATGTAGCGATCCGGCATCGCCGTCTTCATGATCGGCACGACTTCGTCAAGCCGATCCCGGGTGATGACGAAGCCGCCGACATGCTGGGTCAGGTGACGCGGAAATCCGAGGAGCTCGGACGCATAGCGCAGAACGTTTAATGTCACCGGGTCCGAAATGTCGAGCCCAGCGGCCTTGGCATCCCGCTCCGACAGATTATCCTCCGACCAGCCCCAGACCAGGCTGCTGATCGCCGACTGGACGTCCTCCGAAAGTCCGAAGGCCTTGGAGACCTCACGGCCGGCGGAACGGGTGCGATAGGTGGTGACACCGGCCGTCAGCCCGGCATGCTCCTTGGTATATTTTCTGTAGATGTGCTGGATGACGTCTTCACGTCGGTCGTGCTCGAAATCCACATCGATGTCAGGCGGCTCGTCACGATCCATCGAGATGAAGCGGTCGAAAAGCAACGTGCTTTTGGTCGGATCGACTTCCGTGATCTCGAGGCAATAGCAGATGACCGAGTTGGCTGCAGAACCGCGGCCCTGGCACAGGATCTTCAATTCATAACGCGCATGCTGGATGAGCTTGTGGACCGTCAGGAAATAGGGCTCGTATTTCTTCTCCCGGATGAGATCGAGTTCATAGTCGATCTGGGTCAGGATTTGAGCAGGAACGCCATCCGGATAGCGCTTCTTAGCCCCCTCCCTCGTCAAACGCTCGAGGGTTTCATAGGGCGTCTCGCCGGGATCGTTTTCCGGCGGATAATTGTGTTTCAGCTCATCGAGCGAAAACGAAAGCCTGCCGAAGAATGTCCCAGTATTGGCGATCGCCTCCGGATAGTCGCGAAACAGCCGGGCCATTTCACGTGGGCCTTTGAGATAACGCTCGGCATTCGGAGCAAGAAGAAAACCTGCCTCGGCGATCGGGATATGCTCGCGGATCGAAATGACGATATCGGAAAGGGGGCGGCGATCCGTATGGTGATAGAGCGGCTGGTTGGTCGCGATGACAGGAATGCGGTGGCGGGCGGCGATCACGGAAAGGGCCGCGAAAACCTGCCTGTCGCGGCCATCATAGGCAGGCGCCAGCGCCACGTGAAACGCCTTGCCGAAACGGTTCCGGAACCGGGCGAGGCAGGCTTCCAATTCCTGTTGGGCGACAAGCTCGACGGCAGCCGCCTGGCCTGGAACGAGGGCAAGCATCATATCGTCCCCCCATTCCATGATATCCGCCTCGTAAAGCAGGCAAGATCCCTTTTCCGCTCTCAAATTTCCCGCACTCAGCAAACGGCAGAGATGCGCCCATCCTCGCCTGTTCTCAGGATAGGCAAGGATATCAGGCGTTCCGTCCGCAAAGACGAGGCGGGCGCCCGGCTGAATCCGGATTGGATCGAGAACCTTCTCTTCCTCTCTGCCGTCGAGGTTCTTCTCGTGCCTTCTTCTGAATTTCTCTTCGATCTCCTGCGCCTGCGCATGCGCCCTGACGACCCCGGCAACCGAATTCTGGTCGGCGATTCCAAGACCGGAAAGTTTCAGCGCGGCGGCCTGCACCACCATTTCCTCAGGCTTCGAGGCACCCTCCAGAAAGGAGAAATTGGTGCGGGCGCCGATCTCGAAAAATGCAGGCGCCGCGCTCATGCGAAAATCCCGTGCATGAACCAGCGCGGCGGCGGCTCTTCACCGTAAAAGCCTTCGCGGTAAATCCAGAAACGATGCCCGGCATTGTCCTCGACACGGAAATAGTCACGCGTTTTGGCGTCGGCGCCATCGATCCACCACTCCATGGCAAGCCGTTCCGGGCCTTCGCTGCGCAGAACCTGATGCTGCATGCGGCGCCACCGAAAACTTTGCGGCGGCCCTTCCGGAACTTCGGCAAGCAAGGCCTCGACCGGTTCCGGTCTGGCAAAAAGCCTTAAGGGCCGCTCGCTGCGAGCTGGGGAAAGACGGCTTCCCTCGCTCCTGCGATGGGCCGGAAAGCTTTCCAAGAGCGGGCTTATGACAACCGCACGCTCCGGCACATGGCTTTCGTGGAGCTGAAAGCTTTGGAGACAGTCCGCGCCAAGGCGGGCCGAGACGCGGTCGACGAAAGCTGCAAGCGAGACCTCGCTTTGCCGGCCGCCGTCGAAATCGCCCTGCGTGCCTTCGAAGGGCTCGTGGCGCACGACATTCAGCCGCAGGATCTCGAAACCATATCCGGCATCGAGATCGTCATGAATTGCCTGCAGACGCTGGGAAAAAAGATCGGCGATCCGCTTCGGCTCCCTGAGCGGCCGTGAAGCGCCGACGGAAATCCGGAAAACCTGGCCATCGACCCGAAACAGCACGAGTTCGAAGACGCGGCCGCCGGCACCGCGGGCTTCCAGGGAGGGTTTCAGCGACACGGCGATCTGGCCGGCAAGGGCGAGAATATCCTCTTCGGTGCCGATCGGCTCGGCCAGCCGCCGCTCGGCTGAAAGGCTCGCAACCGGCAGGCGCGGCGAAACCGGTTCCTCGTCATGTCCGAGCGCCTGATCGAGCCGCAAAAGCAGGCTCGCTCCAAAACGACGGGTCAACGGCGCCCGCGGCGCATTCATGACATCGCCGATATATTTCAGCCCGAGCTTCTTCAGCGATGCCACGGTGTCTTCGTTCAACCGAAGCGCGGCGACCGGCAGCGGCGCCAGCACATTCCCTATTTCCTCGTCTTCGATGACGCCGCCATTGCCGAAACGAGCGACGGCCGAGGAAAGGCCGGGCGAAGAGGAGATCGAACCCTGGACGTCGAGCCCCATATGGAAAAGCCTGAGCAGAATATCCTTCAGCAGCGCTCTCTCGCCGCCGAAAAGATGGGCACAGCCGCTAATGTCGAGAAACAGCCCGTCCCGTCCGTCGATCGCCACCAGCGGCGTATAGCGGTCGCACCAGTCGGCGATGGCTTCGAGCAGCCGCGCATCGGCGGCCGGATCCTCCTCGACGATATCGAGCTTCGGATGCATGGCGCGCGCTTCCGCGACACCCTGACCCTTCTTCAAGCCAAGCGCCTCCGCAGTCTCGTCCAGCGCCATCAGCCGCATGGTATTTTCGTGCTTTCCGGCGCAGACGATCGGCGCAGCCTCAGGACGCCCTCTCGAACGCCAGGAAAGGCCCCATTTTCTGCGGGCGATCCTGTCCGTCGAAAGATGCGGAAAGCTGAGCGCCAGGATACGCTGACCGTTCGTCTGGAGTAAGAGCGTGCCTTGGCTCGTCGATGGGGAAAAACTGACGTTCATGAGGGTTCCACTCCAGAAGAAGGGAGAGCGGAGCCGGGTTGCGGCTCTTCTCCAGGCTGAGACGAAAAACCGGATTGCCGATGCTGCCGGCAAGTCTCGATCCACCCGGAAGAGCCCGCATGCCGGCTGGCGCAGGCTCGGCAAGCAGCCGGAAGGCGGCGCTGCTCGCCTCCTCCTCTCCGGCCTGCCGAAGCAGGAAGAGGGGCCGGCCGGCCGCCTTGGCGCGAAGACCGAGCCGCCGGCTCTCGGTCAGGCCGAAATGCGCAGGATTGCCCCTGATCTCCAGGATGACCACCGAAAAGGCGCCGCTTTCCACCGCGGTTTCCGCAAGCCAGAGCGCCTCGTCGAGCTTGCGCGGCAAAGCCTGCAGGAAACGCTCGGGCTGCAGGCCGAAATCCTGCAGACCCACTGCATAGGGAAGGCCGGCCTCCATCGTCGAGACTGTATCGCCGATCCAGAGTATCGGCGAACAGTCGCTCGCCTCCTCCACCCGCTGCAGCAGCGCTGCGGCCGCAAGGGTGAACCCGCTGGCGGCTCCCGCATTCCGGAAAAGCCCCGAACGGATTTCCGTTATCGCATCGAGCGGCAGCCCGCCTTCCATCGCTTCGTCGAGCGATGTCACGCCAAACGACAGGCGCTGTCTGCGCCCATTCCGCTCCGCATCCTGCCGCCCGGTCTCACCCGAAGCCAGGGCTTCCCGCTCCGCTGCCGCAAGCGCCGGCGCAGGCTTTCCTTCCAGCTTGGCGATGGTTTCGCGGAGCGCAAAAAGCCGCTCGCGCGCCAGGGCGTTCTGCGCCATGGCGTTTACTCCGTCCGTCTTGTTCCTGTTATGTTCTTATGGATTCCAGAGAGCTGAAGAAGAGTCAACAACGATTTTCTATGAATTTATTCCTGCCTTTGATTCCGCACTCGAAAATCGGCGGCAAAGGTTCTATATGGGCCCGCAAAGGAAGGAATATTCATGGCCCGCGTAGACCAGAGCGATGATTGGCAGGACCGCCATGCGCCGACGATCAGCACCTTCGAGTCGCTGGCCATGGAGGCTTACAGCCATCTGCCGGATGAATTCCGCCAGCTGACGACCAATCTCACGATCGAGATCGAAGACTTCCCAGATGACGATGTTTTCGAGGACATGGCGCTCGAAACCCCTTTCGATCTGCTCGGCCTTTTCGAAGGCAGGGGCATTTCCGAACGTTTCACCGTGGAAACTGGCGAGATGCCCAACCGCATCCGTCTCTACCGCCGCCCCATTCTCGATTACTGGGCAGAAAACGACGAGACGCTCGGCGATATCATCACCCATGTCTTGATCCACGAGATCGGCCATCATTTCGGGCTGAGCGACGATGACATGGAGCGGATCGAGGCTAGCGCCGAGGAAGCCGCAGAGCGCTGAAACCACGCCTTCGGCAGAACACTACTGCTCGGAGAGCTTCATCTCCGGATCATAATCCTTGCCTTCGACAGTCTTGACGACGGCCTGGCCGCATTGCATCGCGCCGGTTGCGGCATTGAAGGCATAGGTCGGAGAGCCCTCCAGCGACCAGCCCTTGTTGAGGGCGGCGGTGACCTTGTGGCAGAAGGAAGCGTCGTCGGGGCCGGTCAGGAAGCGGTAGAGTTTCATCGGGCGGGCTTTCTTGCAGAAATCAGGCGAGCTTTATGAACCAGAGCTTCGGCCTGGACAAGATGCAGCCGCTCGATCATCCGCCCGTTCGCATTGATGACGTTGAGGCCTCTGGTAGCCGGATCGGCAAAGGCTGATATGATTGCCTGCGCTTCGGCAATCTCCTCCGCGCTCGGACCGAAATGCCGGTTGGCGGCCGCAATCTGCGCGGGATGGATCAGCATCTTGCCTACAAAACCCATGGCGCGTCCCTGCCCGCATTCGACGTCGAAACCTTCGCCATCCCGGAAATCATTGAAAACGCTGTCGAGCGCATCGATCCCATGGGCCTTGACCGCCAGAATGATCTGCATCAGCCAGGGCACGAGAAAGCTTCGCCCCGGCTGCGGCAGGACGCCGGTTTCCTTGCGCAGATCGTTGAGACCGACGACCAGGCAATCGAGCCGCGCCTCCGGCATGCGGCCGGCTTCGGCGATCGCTCCGACATTCAGCACGCCACGCGGCGTCTCGATCATGGCCCAGATGCGCAGCTCCTCCGGCGCATCCGCATCGGCGAGCAGATCGCCGATGTCGGTGACATCCTGGGGCCCATTCACTTTCGGCAGGAGAACGGCGTCGGGCAAAAGCGCCTTGACCAGATCGAGATCCGCCGCCCCGAATTCGGATGACAAAGAATTGATGCGGATGATCCTTTCCTTGCCCCCGAGCGGCGGCCCGGCAAAAAAAGCTCGCAGATTTTCCCGCGCCTGGCCCTTGTTCTCGGTCGCGACGGAATCCTCCAGATCGAAAATAACGGCATCGCAATCAAGGGAACGGCTCTTTTCGAGCGCCCGCAGATTGATGGCCGGCACACTCAGCACCGAGCGGCGCAGACTTGAAGAGCGGAGAGGTGTGGTTTGCTTCATCAGCCATTAGTGCCAAGCTTCGCAAGGCCCGGCAAGACAACAAAAAGCCATGCTTGCCTTGCAGAGAGGAAAAGGAAGGACCACATTCCTTTCTGTAGAAAGGTCTCAAACCCATGCAGAACATTCGCTCCATCTTCTTCATGCTGGCCGGCGCCACCTTCTTTGTCGCCATGCTGCTTCTCACCTTCTCGGTGACGCTTGCCGTCGGCGGCATCCTGACCGTGCTCATGGTCGGACGCGCGCTTTCGATGAAGATGAAGCCCGCTCCGGTCCGCGCCAAGGCAAACAACGGCAAGCCGGAGATGCGCATCTGGAACGACGGTCGCGGCACGATCATCGATCTCTGAGGCCTGCTTTCAAAAAAATTGGCCGACACTGTCGCATCATGCTTCCATGATACGTCTTTGAAGCAGCCGGGCATTCTGCCGGCGCTCAAAAAAACGATGGAGGACGAGCATGGATACGACGGAAAACAAGCCGGCCAAGTTGCCGCCGGTGAAGAATGGCCTGCTGCCCTATCTGACCGTCGACGGCGCGGTGAAGGCCGCGGAATTCTACAAGAAGGCCTTCGGCGCCGAAGAGGCCCACAGGGTGCCGGTCGATGAAAGCGGCCGGACGATGCATATTCATCTCTATATCAATGGCAGCTCCCTCATGCTGGCGGATGCCTATCCCGAATACGGCCATCCTTTCAAAGGCCATGAAGGTTTCGCCATCCAGCTTGTTATCGACGATATCGATTTCTGGTGGGATCGTGCGGTGGCCGCCGGCGCCGAAGTCGTCATGCCGGTCGAACTGATGTTCTGGGGTGACCGCTACGGCCAGCTTCGTGATCCGTTCGGCGTCCTCTGGGGCTTGAACGCGCCCACCAACTAACCGGACGCGGACCGTCGCCGGGCCACGCGAACGTCGCGTGGCCGCCAATTTAGAAAGATTCTCCTTCATTTCGGCAAAAAACTGGACTAGATGCACACTCAGGAAAGTACATTTGCTGAAATGGAGCATGGGTCATGGATAAATTCGTGAAGCTCACGGGCGTTGCAGCGCCCCTGCCGGTCGTCAACATCGACACCGACATGATCATTCCGAAGGACTATCTGAAGACCATCAAGCGCACGGGTCTTGGCAAGGGCCTTTTCGCCGAAGCCCGCTACAATGAAGACGGCTCCGAAAATCCCGATTTCGTGCTGAACAAGCCAGCCTATCGCGATGCCAAGATCCTGGTCGCCGGCGATAATTTCGGCTGCGGTTCCTCGCGTGAGCACGCTCCCTGGGCGCTGCTCGATTTCGGCATTCGCTGCGTGATCTCCACCAGCTTCGCCGACATTTTCTACAACAACTGCTTCAAGAATGGCATCCTGCCGATCAAGGTCAGCCAGGAAGACCTCGACAAGCTGATGGACGACGCCTCGCGCGGCTCCAACGCCATCCTGACGGTCGACCTTGAGAACCTCGAGATCACCGGACCCGATGGCGGCTCGATCAAGTTCGATCTCGACGAGTTCAAGCGCCACTGCCTGCTGAACGGCCTCGACGATATCGGCCTGACCATGGAAAAGGGCAAGGCGATCGACGAATTCGAAAAGAAGAACGCCGCTTCGCATCCCTGGGCGGCTTAAGCTCTGACGAACTGCCGATCGATCAAGCCGGGCTTTCGCCCGGCTTAGCCTGCTGACAAACTCGCTACTTCGTCTCGACCCGGACTCCGCCCGCGGCAAGAGGGCTCGCAATGCCGAGAGCTGGCGAGGAATGGAGACGGCGCGGCATTTCCTCTTCTCCCCAGCGGGGAGAAAGGTGCCGGCAGGCGGATGAGGGGGCCACACGGCATCACCCCTCCCGTCAGAACCTATCCTGCCACGCTGACGACAGTGCCTTGCCTCTAGACATTGCCGAGATAGGCCAATACGGCCGAAACCCGCATGAGCACTATTGGAAAGGCCGGTTCCGCCGGCCCCCTCATCCGCCCTACGGGCACCTTCTCCCCGAGGGGAGAAGAGGGAATGGAGAGGCCACAGCTCAGAGAAACTTCTCCTTCCAAAGCCTCAGCTTTTCCAGCGACACTCCAATGCCGCCGCAGACCTCGATCAGCGGATTGTCAAAGTGCTGAAGCAGTCCGGCATGTACATCGGCAACGGCAAGGGCGGCGCCGCAGGCCGGCTCCACGAGGATGCGATGCGCATCGGCAAATTTCAGGCAGGCGGCGACGGCATCGGCGTCGCTGACGACAACGCTTTCGATCGGGTGCTGCTTCGGCAGCTCGAAGACATGCTGCGCCACCCGCCGCGCACCGAGCGACGTCGCAATCGAGGTGATCGCCGGTAGTGAGATGCGTTCATTGGCCTTGAGGCTGGCATGGAACGAAGCCGCCCCTTCGGTTTCGACGGCGATGACGGGAATATCGGAAAGCCCGTTCCGCTTCAGCCCCTCGACAATGCCGGCCAGCAGCCCTCCGCCGCCGACGCTGGTGATGACGCAATCGAATGTCACGCCCTTCGCCACCACCTCGTCGATCAGCGTGGCATGACCATCCCACAGAAGCGGGTGGTCAAAAGGATGCACATAGGTCGCCTTCCGGCCGCGGGCGAGCTCGACCGCATGAGTGTTGGCTTCATCGAAAACCGAACCATGGACGAGAACATTGGCGCCGGTTGCGGCAATCGTCTGCCGCACATCGGCCGCCGTCGTCTCCGGCACGACGATCGTGACCGGCACGCCGAGCGTCCGGCCGGCATAGGCCGCAGCAATGCCGGCGTTGCCGCCCGAGGCGCAGAAGATCTCGCGTGCGCCATTTTCCACCTCCTGCTGGCACAGCCGGCCGACGCCGCGCAGCTTGAAGCTGCCGGAAGGCTGCAGCGCATCGAGCTTCAGCCAGAGCGGCTTGCCGCTGGCGCTATAGCCGGGGGATGTTCGAACCAGGGGCGTGTCGAGATGGAGGGGTGCTGAAGCCATGGGAACATCCAGGAAATAAAGTGAGACGATTGTTCTAATCCGTTTGCCGGCACAGGAGCAACCATCATGACCTACAGGCCCGCGCGTCTTCAGACGCCCAAAGGACGCTGTAACACTTTCAATATCTGCATCGGCCCGAAAATCGGGCCGATGCAGATATTGAAGCGTACCGATTCAACCTTTCTCTCGCTTGAAATGCCCATTTCCGGGGTCTAAGAAGCCGCAACTTGTTTTTCCAGGAGGGTTTCATGACTGCGCGCAATCTTTTCCTGCTGCCGGGTGACGGCATCGGTCCCGAGGCCATGAGCGAAGTCCGCAAGATCATCGTCTATATGAACGAGGCGATGGATGCCGGTTTCGTCACCGACGAAGGCCTTGTCGGCGGTTGCGCCTACGATGCCCATGGTGCGGCGATCTCGGAAGCCGACATGCAGAAGGCGCTTGCCGCCGACGCCGTTCTTTTCGGCGCGGTGGGTGGTCCCAAATGGGATAGCGTGCCTTACGAAGTGCGCCCGGAAGCAGGCCTCCTGCGCCTGCGCAAGGACCTGCAGCTCTTCGCGAACCTGCGTCCCGCCATCTGCTATCCGGCTCTTGCCTCGGCCTCGTCGCTGAAGCCGGAACTGGTCGAAGGCCTTGATATCCTGATCATCCGCGAGCTGACGGGCGGCGTCTATTTCGGCGAGCCCAAGGAGATCATCGACCTCGGCAACGGCCAGAAGCGCGGCATCGACACCCAGGTTTACGATACCTACGAAATCGAACGCATCGCCGGCGTCGCCTTCGAAATGGCCCGCACGCGCCAGAACCGCGTCTGCTCCATGGAAAAGCGCAACGTCATGAAATCGGGCGTGCTCTGGAACCAGGTCGTGACCGAAACGCATAAGACGAAATATTCCGACGTTCAGCTCGAACATATGCTGGCCGATGCCGGCGGGATGCAGCTCGTGCGTCAGCCCAAGCAGTTCGACGTCATCGTCACCGACAATCTTTTCGGCGACATGCTCTCCGACGTCGCCGCCATGCTGACCGGTTCACTCGGCATGCTGCCCTCGGCCTCGCTCGGCGCGCCGGATGGCAAGACCGGCAAGCGTAAGGCGCTCTATGAGCCGGTGCACGGCTCGGCCCCCGACATCGCCGGCAAGGGCATTGCCAATCCGATCGCCATGATCGCCTCCTTCGCCATGTGCCTGCGTTATTCCTTCAACCTGGTCAAGGAAGCCGACGACCTGGAAAAGGCCATCGCCAACGTGCTCGACAAGGGCATCCGCACCGGCGACATCATGGCCGATGGCGCAAGGCAGGTCGGCACCGTCGAGATGGGCGAGGCGATTCTCGCCGAGTTCAAGGCGCTTTCCGTCTGATATATTTCACGTGAACAGTTTCCCGCCCTTCGCATCATGCATGCGGAGGGCTTTTTCATGTGAGGCCGAGCAGCCGCAGCCGGGTCGGCTGAAATATCCGGAACGGACTATTCTCAGCCACAATCTCGTGTATTTTTGCGCCGAATTTTAACCCGGCAAAATCGAACGGACGACAGGATGCGGGCATTTTGGGCTTCCCTTGATAGGCGCTGGCGCCGCGGCAGCGTTGGCATGCCGCCCTTGCGCTGGCAGGCCTGCCTCTTCATCACCATCAATGCCGTGGCTCTTTCCATGCTGCTCTTCGATTCCCAGGTCGGCGCCAGCGAACGCCCCGCGGCGGTGAAGCAGCTCGGCCAGTTGCTGACCGGCTTCGGCGATTCTGCCTGGCTGATCTGCATCAGCATTCTGCTCTTCTTTCAGGGCAGGGCGGGTTACAAGCTTTTGAAGACCGCGCGCTCCAAGGCGCAGGCGCTTTATGTCAGCTGGATCGGCGGCTATCTCTTCACCACGGTCGTGTTCTCCGGACTTCTCGCCAATCTCCTGAAACGGGCGATTGGAAGGGCGCGTCCCGATCACTTCCACGATTACGGCATGTTTTCTTTCACGCCCTTTTCGGGCCATGCCGCTTTCGAAAGCTTTCCGTCCGGCCATTCCACCACCGTCGGCGCCTTCTTTGCCGCTTTTGCGCTTCTGTTTCCGCGCTACCGCATTCTCTTCATCGCCTGCGCCATCTGGCTTGCCATGACGCGTGTCATGGTCGGTGCACACTATCCAAGCGACGTTATCGCCGGCCTTGCACTCGGCGGCTGGTTCTCGCTGCTGACGGCGATCGTCTTTGCCCGCTGCGGCCTGCTCTTTAAATTGGCGCCGGATGGCTGGCCGCTCGCCAAGCGCCTGTTCCCCGACGCGAAAAAGCCCGGCGCCTTGTGAGCGCCGGGCCGTTTTTCTCGAGCATGTCAGACGCGAACGCGTCATCAATCCAATGCGTGGATATCCCTGTTCTTCGTCTCCGGCAGGAAGATGACGCCGATCACCAGGGTGATCGCAGCAAAGACGATCGGATACCAGAGACCGTAATAGATGTCGCCCGCGGCAGCGCTCATCGCGAAGGCCGTCGCCGGCAGCAGGCCGCCGAACCAGCCGTTGCCGATGTGATAGGGTAGCGACATACCGGTGTAGCGGATACGGGTCGGGAAGAGCTCGACCAGAAGAGCCGCGATCGGGCCATAGACCATCGTCACATAGATGACGAGGACGAAGAGGACGGCGATCGTGCCGACCCAGTTGACGCGGGCGGGATCGGCGACCATGGCGAAGGTGCCGCCATTGGCGATGTTGTAGACTGCCATGTCGGTGACGCCATTGGCCTCGTCGGCCGTCAGCAGCTTGCCTTCAACCAGCTTGGCTGCCGGCATGGTTTCCTTCTCGCCGGCGCGCACGGCATCGGCGGTGAGCGCCAGTTCCGGATTGGCGGCGATAAAGGCATCGAGCTTGGCATCCGGCACCTTGGCGACGCCGCGCTTCAGCGGGTAGCCGGCATCATGAAGCGCAATGTTGACGCCCTTTTCGAAAGCGGCGGTCATGCCCTTCGCCTTGTCGCCGGCGGCAGCTGCGTCGAAGCTCGTCAGCGTCGCGTTACCGACCTTCACCGTCGCCGGCTGCCCGGCGGGACCTGAGACGACATCATAAGGCACGGAATTCTTCGTCAGGAACGCCGTCGCCACATCGCAGGAGCTGGTGAATTTCGCCGTGCCGGTCGGGTTGAACTGGAATTTGCAGTCCGCCGGATCGGCCGTGACCGTTGCGCGGATCGACGCCTGCGCTTCGGCAAGTGCGGGGTTAGCCGTCCAGGTCATCGCCTTGAACAGCGGATTATAGGTCACCGCCGCGATGAGAAGGCCTGCCATGATGATCGGCTTGCGCCCGATCTTGTCGGAAAGACCGCCGAAGATGACGAAGAACGGCGTGCCGAGGAAGAGCGCAATAGCGACCATGACATTGGCCGAAAACAGATCGACCTTCAGCACATTCTGCAGGAAGAACAGCGCATAAAACTGGCCGCCATACCAGACGACTGCCTGGCCCATGGTGGCGCCGAGAAGTGCGATGAGCGCGATCTTGGCATTCTTCCATTGCCCGAAGGCTTCGGTCAGCGGCGCCTTGGAGCCCTTACCTTCCGCCTTCATGCGCTGGAATGCAGGCGATTCGTTCATCTTCAGACGGATCCAGACGGAAATGCCGAGCAGCACGACCGAGACCAGGAACGGAATGCGCCAGCCCCAGGCCGCGAATTGAACCGGACCCATCAGGGACTGGACCAGGATGATGACGATCAGCGACAGGAACAGGCCGAGCGTCGCCGTCGTCTGGATCCATGAGGTGAAGTAGCCGCGACGCCCATTCGGCGCATGTTCGGCGACATAGGTTGCCGCGCCGCCATATTCACCGCCGAGCGCCAGACCCTGGAGCAGGCGAAGACCGATCAGGATGATCGGGGCTGCGATGCCGATGGTGGCCGCACCCGGCAGGATACCGACGAGGAAGGTCGACATGCCCATGATCAGGATCGTTATCAGGAAGGTATATTTGCGGCCGACGAGATCGCCGAGACGGCCGAACACCAGGGCGCCGAAGGGACGCACCAGGAAGCCGGCGGCAAAGGCGAGCAGCGTGAAAATGTTACGCGTTGCCTCAGGATATTGGGTGAAGTAGGTCGCGCCGATATAGGTGGCGAGCGAACCGTAGAGATAGAAATCGTACCATTCGAAAACGGTTCCGAGCGAAGAAGCGAAGATGACCTTCTTCTCCTCGCCCGTCATCGGACCGGCCTTCGCGCCGTCGATGCTTGCGACATTTGCCATTGTCTGTCCTCCACAGAATGATGAGCAACGCGCGCGACCTGCTTTCCTCAAAGCATACTCCTGGCCGCGACACGCCTGACGAGAGTGTGCCAGAAAAGACCGGCCGGAAAGAGAGAGGCTTTGGGATTATGACTTTAGTCTAACGAGGCCGCATTCCGTCACACGCATCGGAGCGTTGCTCAGCCCTCCTGCCCGGATGACATTTGGCGGCGGGACGGTTTCAACTGGTTTGCGAAAGGGAACCTGCTACGCCCTCAGCGCCTGCGCCGGCGATTGCCGGTAGGCAAGCACCGCCGGTAACGCGGCGAGAACGCCGGCAAAGGCAAGCAGCACTCCCATAAGCCCGGCATCTTCCCGGGCGAAGCCAACCGGCATGGCGATGCCGCTGGTCTCGGAGAACATGCCGGACAAGGTCAGCGCCGCGGCGAAACCGAGTGCAAATCCAAGCGCGATGCCGACTGCCACCAGGAAGAAGAATTCCAGGAAGACGATTCCGAAGATCGCGCCGCGCGGGGCTCCGAAGGCTCTGAGCGCACCGATCTGGCGGCGGCGCTGGCCGATATGGATGACCGTGACCAGCACCAGCGAGGCCGCGACGAGAGCCTGCGCGCCGGAAGCGACCGCGACAAGGATTTGCTTGGCGTCGCCGAGCGTGCCGTAAAGATTGGTCAGGACCTCGCCGGGGAAAACGGCGATGGTATTGCCGTTGCGATAGTCCTGTCGAAGCTTATAGGCATCGGCGATGGTTTTCGGCTTGACGAGGATAGCCGGAAGGCCTGGAGCATCTGCGGCCCAGGTCTCTTTCAGCACGGCTTCCGGATCGAGCTTCCCATGATGATCATGCGAGTCATCATCGGCATGATCATGATCGTCTCCGACCTCTTCGGCGCCTTCCGCATGCTCCTCCGCGTCCAGCCCGTGAATGTGCCAGACCGCCTGAATGGGAACGAGAATCGCCCGGTCCCAAGCAGTATCCGTCGGCCGCAGGCGGCCAACCACATGATAGGCGAGTTCGGTATGGGTTTCGCCCCCTTCCTCCGCCGAACCATGCATCGGTTTAATTTCATCGCCGAGCGAAAGCTTGACCGCGGAGCCGATCACCGCCTCTGCCTCATGCGTGAAAGCCTTGCCTTCGGCAAAGTCGCCCGACAGCTTGTTCGACATTTTTGTCGTCGTACCGACGATCGGGTAGCCGGAAAAGGAATCGCCGAAGCCGATCGGCGCCGCCCAGTCGACCCGGGGGTCGACGGCAAGTCTTGCCAGCACCTCGCCCGGCATCAGCGGCAGGGGCGAGGGTTGCAGGAAGACGGAGGAGAGCACGAGCTGTGTCTCGCTGCCGCCGGCACCGATGACGAGGTCGAACTTGTCGGCGGCGCGCGCGCTGCCGAGGCGAAGCGCCCGCTCCTGCAGGACCACGCAGACGCCGAGCGCGGTCGCAAACGCCACTAGGAGCACGATAACCAGCGATCCCGCCCACAGGCGGCGAAGATCGGCACAAATGAAGCGGATCATGCAGCCTCCCCCGCAGCGGCAATGGAATCCTCGCTGATTCGGCCGGAGCTGAGCGTGATGCGCCGGTCGAGACGGCCGGCGAGCCGCTGGTCGTGAGAAACGACGATCAGCGTGCTGCCTTCGGCATTGGCAAGCTCGAGGAGGAGATCGCCGACGGCCTCACCGCTTTCGGCGTCGAGGCTCGCGGTCGGCTCATCGGCAATGATGACACCGGGCTTACGCAACAGCGCGCGGGCGATCGCCACGCGCTGCATCTCGCCGCGCGACATGGTCTCGATCTTCTGGCCGGGCCGGGACAGGTTAACCGTGTTCAAAAGCACATGCGCCCGCTCGATGACGGCGGCCGTCGCGGCGCCGGCAAGCCGGGCAGGCAGAAGCACGTTTTCGAGTGCCGACAGGCCGGGGAAAAGATGGAATTCCTGCATGACCAGGCCGATATTGACGGCGCGGAACCGGTCGCGCCGGCTTTCCGAAAAAGCGGCGATATCCTCACCGCTCCAGCGGATCTGGCCCTGCCGCGTCCGCTCCAGCCCCGTGACGACATTGACGAAGGTGCTCTTGCCGGAACCTGATGCTCCCGTGATCGCGACCTTGCTGCCGGCCTCGATCGACAGGCGGCCGATCGCCAGCGCCGGCGAGGAGAGGCCCGGAAAGGTGACGTCAAGGTTTTCGATATCGAGTGCGAGCATGTCGGTTCAAACAGCGAAATATTCGGCCTCGCGGATCCGAAGCAGGCTGACGAAGCCGGTTTCCGGATCGGTCCAGGAGCCGTATTCCAGCGTGCCGCGCACTTCGATTGTCTGGCGCGGCTGCACGAAGGTCTGCTTTTCCGAGAGATAAACCACGACGATATTGTCGGGCCAGTCCGCATCCGAAGAGCAGAAGGGGCAGAGCGACATCGGCACCTCGGTGAGTACGAAGAACTGCGCCTCGGCCTTCAGCGGCGGTGCCATGAAGCCCTTCATGCTGATGTCCTGGCCGGCAAGGCGCTTCACCTTGTCGGAGAATTCGAGACCGAGCACGCCGAATTTACCATAGAGCTCGCCGAAGGAGAGCGAAGGATCGGCAGCGCGAACGATGGAGGCGGTAAAGGGAAGCGCAACAGCGGCGGCGATCAGCCGGCGGCGGCTGAGTTGCGGCGAAGAGACTTTGTGCATGGCGATCTCCAGGAAGGAAATCCCGGCCGCTGAAAGGCCGGGACCACGATCGACGAAAGAGGCAAGGCCGGCAAGCGGCCTTGCAGGATCGGGTTTCGATCAGTTCGTCTGTTTGGCGCCGAGTGCGAAGGTGTCGGCCAGCACGCGATAGACGTCGCTCTGTTCCATATAACCATGGAAGCCTTCGGCACCCGGACCGGCCGACTGCAGGACGACGTCATCGACGGCATGAACGCCGCTCTCGCTGCTCTTCGGAAGATTGCCCTGTACGAAGACGGCGCCGGGAACATCCTTATACTGTTCGTTGGCAACATATTCCTTCTTCTCGTTCTGGACAGCCGGAACGAAAGGACCGTCGAGCTTCGGACGGAAGGTCTCATAATGATCGGGGCCGTTGTTGGCACTGAGAAACAGGCGGCGGCTGACGTCGACCTTGTCGGGATAACCGTCGCCATTTTCATCCTTGTAGTTCGGGAACCCGGCTTCGGCGTAGGTCCCGACCTTTTCGCGCATCTCCGTGCCGGGCTTCTCGTCGTCGACGGTGCCGATGATCGATACGCCGTGCGTGTGGTCGCCGGTGACGACGATCAGCGTATCGGGATGGGCCTTCTGGAATTCGCGGGCAACGCCGATCGCCTTGTCGAATTCGATGGTGTCGATGACCGCACGATCCCAATCCAGCGGATGGGACATCTTGTCGATCGAGGAGCCTTCGACCATCAGGAAGAAGCCATCAGCATTCTTCGAGAGGCGGTCGAGCGCAACCTTGGTCATCTCGACCAGACCCGGCTGGTTCGGGAACTTGTCGACGGTGCCCTTCTTCAGGAACTCGCGATCGAGCGTGACGTCCATATTGCCGGTGTGGAAGAGGCCGAGCAGGTTGCCTTCAGCCGATGCATTGGCGGAGAGTTCGTTCTTGTCGGTCGCAAGCTTGTAGCCCGCGTCCTGGAACAGCTTGATGTAATCCTGATTGTCCTTGCGCTTGGAGCCGGCGACTTCCTTGCCGAGGAAATAGGCCGAGCCGCCGCCAAGGATGACTTCCGGCTTCACCTCGAGCAGCATGCCGACGATGTCGGCCTTTTCGCTGCGGCTGCGGGTATGGGAAACGACCGCAGCCGGCGTCGCGTCCTCGATTTCGGACGTCGCGACAATGCCGATCGACTTCTTCGTCGTGCGGCGAACGGCCTCGCCAAAGGTTTCGACGCGCGGATCGTCGAGTGCGGCCGGTGTCCGGTCCGCATAGACGCCGAGCGCGTTGACGGCCGTCTTATGCCCCGTCATGAAGGCCGACATGGTGTTGGCCGAGTCCGTGGCAACGGCATTCGTCGCTGACGTGCCGATAAAAGCCATATGATCGAGATCATCCATGTTCAGGCGGCCGTTCGCTTTGCCCTCGGTCATGCCCTTTGACATGATGCGGGCGGCGGTGCGATGCGCAACGGAAAGGCCGTCGCCGAGCAGGAAGATAATGTTCTTGGCCTTCGGCTGCGCGGCGGTTTCGTAAACGTCCCAGGTGACCGACTTCGTCTCATCGCCGGCGGAGACCTCGATCTTGTAGGCGCCGGGTGCGGAGATCTTCAGGCCGCGGAGCAGAAGAGCGGAACCGAGGGCCTTATCTTCCTTGCCTTTTTCGAGCTCGATGAATTGCGCTTCGCCTCCAAGGACAGTCTTGTAATCCTGACTGTTGACCGTGATCTTCACATCTTCCGGCTTGACCTGCTTGTTGAGCTCGACCTTGAAATCGAATGGAGAGCCGGCAAGGATCGTCGCGCGATCAAGCGGATAGACTGTCGTCGCCCGAGCGGCGCCCGCGAGGATGGTAGTGGCCGCAAAGACGGCGAGAAGCGTACGCATGGAAAACCCCCGTTTTCGTTGCAGATATTATCAACCGGGTTGGGATATCTCTCTGGCATGACAGCGGCATGACAAAATACCCTGGCTTTCGGCCTCCCCTTTCACCTGCTGCCTGCTCACGCAAAAACCTTGACTCCTGTGGAAAACCTTCTAAGAGCAACAGCGGAAAAGGAATCTCCATGGTTCGCGACGAACACGCCATTGCCGCATGCAATGACCGGGCACGGGTTGCCGGGGTGGATATTGCCGTTCCGGTTTCTGCCAAAACCAAGGCCAAAACGACGACGAAAACCGTCTGACGTCTCTGGCCTGCCGCTCTCTCCCCGGCTCGGCTGGGGACAGGAAGACGCGATTATTCGCGCCTTTCCCCCTCACCGGACAGAGGAGAGAAGAGAAAGAGAGCTTTAGAAATGGGTTTCAAAGTAGCAGTTGCGGGAGCGACCGGAAATGTCGGCCGGGAGATGCTCAACATCCTCTCCGAACGCGGCTTCCCCGCCGATGAGGTCGTGGCGCTCGCCTCGGCGCGTTCGCAGGGCACCGAGGTGTCCTACGGCGACCGGACGCTGAAGGTTTCCAATCTGGAGAATTACGATTTCTCCGATACCGACATCTGCCTGATGTCGGCCGGCGGCGAGGTCTCCAAGAAGTTCTCCCCCAAGATCGGCCAGCAGGGCTGCGTCGTCATCGACAATTCCTCGGCCTGGCGCTATGACGCCGACGTGCCGCTGATCGTGCCGGAAGTGAACCCGGACGCCGTCACGCAGTTCACCAAGCGCAACATTATTGCCAATCCGAACTGCTCGACCGCACAGCTGGTGGTGGCGCTGAAGCCGTTGCACGACTTCGCCAAGATCAAGCGCGTCGTCGTCTCCACCTATCAGTCGGTCTCCGGCGCCGGCAAGGATGGCATGGACGAGCTCTTCAACCAGACGCGCGCGGTCTTCGTTGCCGATCCGATCGAGAACAAGAAGTTCACCAAGCGCATCGCCTTCAACGTCATCCCGCACATCGATAGCTTCATGGAAGACGGCTACACCAAGGAAGAATGGAAGGTGCTGGCCGAGACGAAGAAGATGCTCGATCCGAAGATCAAGGTGACCTGCACGGCGGTGCGTGTACCCGTCTTCATCGGTCATTCGGAATCGGTCAACATCGAATTCGAAAACGAGATCACCGCCGACCAGGCCCGCGATATCCTGCGCGATGCCCCGGGCTGTCTCGTCATCGACAAGCGCGAGAACGGCGGTTACATCACGCCTTATGAATCCGCCGGCGAAGATGCGACCTATATCTCGCGCATCCGCGAGGACGCGACGGTCGAAAACGGCCTCAATATGTGGGTTGTTTCCGACAACCTGCGCAAGGGCGCGGCGCTGAACGCCATCCAGATCGCCGAGCTGCTCGTCAATCGCGGCCTGGTCAAGCCGCGCAAGCAGGCAGCCTGATACTATTTATAAACCATAAGATGTTAAAGCCCTGCTCATTGAGCGGGGCTTTTTCCGGAGCAATTACGACTGTATAAGCGCTCGCTATACGATGATCGTGACAAAATCGCGAGTGGCTGGCATTCTCTTGCCCGCTTAAAAACTATGCAGATCGAGAGCGGGGTTTCTCAATGCGCATGACAAAGTTGTTTCTGGCGGCCGCTGCGGCAATGGGCGTCGTCCACGCGGTACCGGCGTTCGCGCAAGGACCGCAATGTGGCAATACCAGCGCCGGCTTCGACGCCTGGGTCGCCGATTTCAAGCAGACGGCAGCGGCCAACGGCGTCAGCCAATCGGTGCTCAGCCGCGCCTTCGCCAACGTCAACTACAACAAGCCGACGATCGCCGCCGACCGCGGCCAGAAAAGCTTTAAGCTCTCCTTCGACGCCTTCATGCAGAAGCGCGGCGGTGCCGCCGTCATTTCTCGTGGCCGGTCGATGAAAGCGGCCAACCAGGCCCTTTTTGCCTCGATCGAACGCCGCTTCGGCGTTCCCGCCGGTCCGCTGATCGCAATCTGGGGCATGGAGACCGGTTTCGGCAGCTATATGGGCAACCAGCATACGCTCTCGGCTGTGTCGACCCTTGCCTATGACTGCCGTCGTTCGGACTATTTCACCGATCAGCTCTATGCTGCGCTCCAGCTGGTCTCCGAGGGTTATCTGAGCCCGCAGGCCAAGGGTGCCGCCCATGGTGAAATCGGCCAGACGCAGTTTCTGCCGCGCAACGTCGTGCGCTTCGGCGCCGACGGCGACGGCGACGGCCGGGTCGACATGGTCGGCTCCCGCGCCGATGCGCTGGCCTCGACCGCAAATTTCCTCAAGGGCCACGGCTGGCTTGCCGGCGCCGGCTATCAGCCGGGAGAACCGAATTTCGCTGCGATCCAAGGCTGGAACGCCGCCAGTGTCTATCAGCAGGCGATCGCCTATATCGGCCAGCAGATCGACGGCGGCAGATAAGCCTTCATCTATAACGATATCTGGAAACGCCGCTGCGAATGCGGCGTTTTTCATATGCGGGAATCAAAACCGCCGCCGGACACCGTCTTGCGTCGCTCCTCCTGCGGCGGCGCCGGCACGACCGGCCCCGAAACGACGCGGTTCCGCCCGGACGCTTTGGCGGCATAAAGCGCCAGATCGGCACGCTTGACCAGATCTTCGAAGTTCCGGTTGGCAGCGTCGTTTGCCCGGCCGGCGCATCCGAAGCTCGCCGTGACCTTGAGGAGATCGCCACTCGCAAGAGGAATTTCCGCCGCCTCGATCGCCCGTCGCACGCGCTCGGCGACGATGGCGGCCTCGTCGGGCGTTGAATCCGGCAAAAGCGCCAGGAACTCCTCGCCGCCATGCCGCACCAGGAGATCGAAGGAACGAAAATTCTGCCGCGCGACGCCGGCGACGTGGCGCAGCACGGCATCGCCGGCGTCGTGGCCGTGGATATCGTTGATCTTCTTGAAATGATCGAGATCGAAGAGGACGACGGAGATCCAGTGCGAGCCGTGCTCGGCCTGTGTAAGGAGCGCCGAGGCGGCGACCTCGAAGCCGCGCCTGTTGTACAGCCCCGTCAGAAGATCGGTTTGAGCAGCGTTTCGCAGCTCGCCCACCAGCGTCTCCCGGTCCCGGGTAAGTTTGTCGATCAGCCGAAGCCCTCTTGCCGCCAGCACCATCACCAGCGTGGCGAGGATCAGCAGGCCTGCGCACAGCGCCAGAATCTGCGTCAGGTGTATGTGCGAGAGGGTGGAAAACTGTTCGCCGGTCTCGTGAATATCCCTCGCGGCCTCTACCATCTTTTGCTGAAGGAAAGCCATGCGTTCGCGCTGTGCGGCTGCCCAGGCGTCGCCCATTGCGCGCGACGGCCGCGACCCAGCGAGAATGGCGTCGGTGATCGCATTCGCCTTCATCTGGTCGCTACGACCGAGATAGGCAACGATGTCGCGCACGACCGGCGCGGTCGAATGGAAGACCATGTGATCCATGCCGGCACCCAGCATGGTCTTGCCTTGAATGAACAGTTCGATCGGAAATCTGGCAGAAACATCTTGATTGAGGTAACGAGTGCCGATTCCGGTAATCAATCTTTCGCCGTAGTAGGTCAGCAGGATGCCCATCAGCTGGTTGGATTTTTCAAGCAGCACCGGGTCGCTGATCAGCGTTGAAAGTGCGTCGACGACGGCAAGCTGCTTGAGAGCCGCATACCAGTAGATGGAGCCGGGATTGCTTCCGGAGTAACGGCCCTGGTCGACGGCGCTTCGCGCGGCGACGATGCGGCTATAGGCAAGGCTGAGGGCCGACAATTCACCTGCAAGCCCTCGATCGAGCGTATCGCGAGGCGGCAAGCTGGCATAGAAAGCGCGGCGTTCGCGATCCAGCGTCAGTCGGCTTTGCTGCATGTCGACAGCAGTCCCGCTGCTGGGATGCGCGAGATGGCGGCGTGTGGCATCGATTTCGCTCAGGATTTCCGTGGCCGCGATCGACCCGCCGCGCGCAAGTACGTCGGCGAACTGCCGGTCTTTCTCGAGATCTCTGTATTGCAGGATGGAAGTTCGAAGGACGAAGACGCCTTCAATGAGCATGAAGACGAAGGGCAGCAGGATGGCGGCCAGGATAACCTTTTTGATGGTTTCAAACTTCATCGCCAATCGCCACGTGATCAAATGCCGGTCATGTGCAGCCGATTAGAAGCTTAACAGCAATCCTTAAAAAACTGATAAACCGGTCCGCTCCTAGATCTCGGGACGGATGAAATCGCGTGTTTCAGCGTCCATGACCCAGAGCTCGCCGGTCGAGATATCGAACCAGGCGCCATGAAGGTGCATTTTTCCTGCGTCCTCGAGCGCCTTTATTTCCGGGAAGGTTCTGAGATTGTTGATCGAATTGCGGATGGAGACACGCTCCAGCGCCGTCTGCCGCTCAGCCTCGGTCATCACGTCGTTGCTCTGGATTTGCTCGGCTGCGGGTCTGACCAGCGACATCCACCGACCGATGAAGTCGCCGGGCGACAACGGCTCGGCGTTCGGATCGAGTGCCGCTCGAATGCCGCCGCAGCGGCCATGGCCCATCACGACGATGTCCGAAACCTTCAGCGCCTGCACGGCAAATTCAAGAGCGGCCGATGTCGAATGGAAATGACCGTCCGGCTCGTAGGGCGGCACCATGTTGGCAACGTTGCGGATGACGAAAAGCTCGCCGGGCCCGGCATCGAAGATCAGCTCGGGAGCCGCACGCGAGTCCGAACAGGCAATGACCAGCGTGCTCGGGTTCTGGCCGTTTTCGGCAAGTTGTCGATACCTGTCGCGGGCGTCGGCATAACGCCCGTTCATAAAGTTGCGATAACCGTTCAGAAGGGTGTTTGGAAAACGCTGCATGCCTCTGGATTAGCGCGCGCGGAGGACAAGATCAACTGCTGCACCGCAAAATGCGCACATTGGCAAATGCGTCATTTTTTCCGACGCTGCGCAGGGTGTACGAGCCGGCGCATCTGCACCATCGCCATCGGCGTCGACAGGCTGGACGCATCGCTGGCCAGCATCAGCTCGTTGCTGCCGCGCTTGACCGCACGCGCAAGCACTTCGAACACGCTGGCGGTGGCAAGCTGCAACGCCTTTTCGTCCTCGAGGCCGGACAGCAGGCGCGACAGGAAAACGGCAGCCAGCAGGTCGCCGAGACCATTCGGCGGGTTCTCGACAACGCGGTGCTCGGCAAGGAGCGCGTGACGGCCGGAAAGGTAGAGATTGCCGGTACCGCCCGCCATCATCGGCACCGCCGAGGTGACGAGCATGCGTGACGGCCCGAGCGCCAGCGCCGCCTCCATGATTGCGCCGTTGTCATCGAGCGCTGCTCCCGACAGCCAGGCGAGCTCGTACCGGTTCGGCGTTGCGAGCGAGGCCAGCGGGATGAGATGATCACGAATAGCCTCGGCCGTCGCTTCCGGCACGTAGAGGCCGCCGAGATCGCCCATGACCGGATCGCAGACATAAAGCAGTTCGGGATTGTTTTGGCGGAGCGCAGCGATCAGCCGGGCGACCGAGCGTGCCTGGGCGGCATTGCCGAAATAGCCCGAAAGCACCGCCCTGACTTCGCCGATCCAAGGTGCGCGGATCAGATCGTCGATCGCCTCGTCGAAATCCGCTTCGGCAAATGTCAGCCGCGTTGAACGGCCATGGCCGGGATGCCAGGGCAGAACGATGGTCGGCAGTGCCCAGACCGGATGGCCGAGCGTCTCCAGCGCAAACACCGCCGCCCGATTGCCAACCGAGCCACGCACGACATGGCTGGAAATAACGATGACTGCGCCCGCTGCATTTTCCGACATGAAACCAAGGTCCGAATGATGATGGCGTTTGATGATCTTTTTGACGCCGGGCTGTCAACCATTCTTCACGTGAGCATGGAAATGTGCCGCCAAAACAAACCTGGAAGAGAGGCCTTGCCAATGCGTTTTGGCCTCAAAAGCGAAAAAATCTCTGCCAATTTCCCATTTCCGCCGGCAAAAAAGCATCAAAACAATGCCCGAGGCCTCTCTTTTAGCGATTTTTTCGAGAAATCTTCTGCTAGCTTGCGAAAAACTAGACCATTGCGGGGAGGCGATTCATGGCTGCCAGAAACAATCCCAAGCGGGAGAAGCAGATCGAAACTGCGCGCAAGATGGCCAAGGCGATGAGCGAGGCGCATCTCGATCCGGAAATTCTCTTCGGCCGGGCGAGCAATGATGATCTGGAACTCTATACGCCCGACATGCTGGCGCGCTCCGCCGTGCATTCGGCAAAGGAACTTGCCGCCTGGAACGGCAAGGCGCCCCGCGTCAGCATCGACACAATTGCCGAGGTGACGCCTGGCGGCACCGCCGTTTCGGTGCTGTCGGTGACTGACCGGAACATGCCTTTCCTTTATGAATCGGTCATGGGTGAAGTGACGAGCACCTACCGCGATCTGTTCATGGCTGTGCATCCCATCCTCGTTATGGAAAAGGGCAAAGCCCCCGCGCTCTATTCCGCCGACCACCCGAGCGATCCGGCCGCGCGCGTCAGCCATATCCAGCTCCATATTGCCCCGTTGAACCCCACCCAGGCCGCCGATCTCGTCAAACGCGTCCAGACCGTGCTCGAACAGGTCCGCCTGTCGGTCTCGGACTGGAAGCCGATGCTTGCCAAGCTCGACGGAGTGATCGCCGAACTCTCGGCCAACGGCGCCGGCCGCAGGAAGGCCGAACATGCCGAAGCGGTGGCCTTCCTGACCTGGCTGCGCGACGAGAATTTCACTTTCCTCGGCATGCGCGAATATGTCTATTCAGGCAAAGGCGCCGACGCCAAGGTTGAGCGGGATAAAGGCGCCGGGCTCGGCATCCTCTCCAACCCGGACGTTCTCGTGCTGCGCACCGGCAAGGACGCCGTGACCACGACGCCGGAGATCCTCGCCTTCCTCGACGGGCCTGAGTTTTTGATCGTCACCAAGGCGAATGTAAAATCGATCGTCCATCGCCGCGCCTATATGGATTATGTCGGCGTTAAACGTTTCGATGCCGAGGGCAACGTCACCGGGGAACTCCGCATCGTCGGCCTTTTCACCTCGACGGCCTATACTTCGCTCGCCTCCGAAATCCCGCTGCTGCGGTCGAAGATCGAAAAGGTGAAGGAGCATTTCGGCTTCGATCCGATGAGCCATTCCGGCCGCATGCTCGACAACACGCTGGAATCCTACCCGCGCGACGACCTTTTCCAGATCGACACGACGCTGCTTGCAAGCTTTGCCGAGCAGATCAACGATCTCGCCGACCGGCCGCGCGTGCGCGTTCTACCGCGCATCGACCATTTCGACCGCTTCGTCTCGGTGATCGTCTATGTTCCGCGTGAGGAATATGACTCGATCGTGCGCGAGCGGATCGGCACCTATCTGAAGACGGTCTATGACGGCCGTGTCTCCGCCTATTACCCGGCTTTTCCCGAAGGCGGCGTCGCGCGCGTGCACTTCATCATCGGCCGTTCCGGCGGCAAGACGCCGCGTATTCCGCAGGCAAGGCTCGAGCAGAAAATCCGCGAAATCACCGCCCGCTGGGACGACCGTTTCGAAGCGCTCGCCGGACCAAAGTCGCCGAGACTATCGATCGATCAGGCCTTCCAGGATTCTTTCACCCCTGAGGAAACCGTGGCCGACCTCGCCGACATCGGCGCCTGCGCCGGCGGCGAGCCGCTCCGCATCCAGTTTTATCATCGTCCGGAAGAACAGGGCCGTATCCTCTCGCTGAAGATCTTCCATGCCGGCGGTCAGCTGGCCTTGTCGCGCCGCGTGCCGCTTCTCGAGAACCTCGGCTTCAATGTCGTCAGCGAACGCACCTTCGACATCGGGGTGCAGGTCGCCGATGGCGCAACCCAACTCGTCGTGCTGCACGACATGGAGCTCGAGGCCCGCACCGGCGGCGAAATCGATCTGCACCGGTATGGCGCCGCCCTCGAGGAAGCCTTCGTCGCCGCCTTCGCCGGCACGATCGACAATGACAGCTTCAACCGGCTGATCCTTTCGGCCGGGCTTTCGGCACGCGAAGCCAATGTGTTGCGCGCCTATGCCCGTTATCTCCGCCAGGCCGGCATCGCCTATTCGCAAGATTACATCGCAACGACGCTCGACAAATATCCTGGTGTGGCCGCCGCCATCTTCCGCCTGTTCCACGACACGCTCGACCCCAAGCTTTCCGACAAAGCCCGCGTCAAGAAGATCGCCGACCTGCACCAGGCGATCGAGGCCGACCTTGCCAACGTGCCGAGCCTGGACGACGACCGTATCCTGCGCCGCTACGTCAACATCGTCGACGCGACGCTGCGCACCAACTATTTCCAGAAGAACCCGGACGGGTCGCCGAAAGCCATGCTGGCCTTCAAGCTCGATCCGCACCTGGTCGACGGGCTGCCGCAACCGAAACCCTTCCGCGAAATGTTCGTCTACGGCGTCGAAGTCGAAGGCGTGCACCTGCGCTTCGGCAAGGTGGCGCGCGGCGGCCTGCGTTGGTCGGACCGCGCCGAGGATTACCGCACCGAGGTGCTCGGTCTGGTCAAGGCGCAGCAGGTGAAGAACGCCGTCATCGTGCCGGTCGGCGCCAAAGGCGGCTTTTATCCCAAAAAGCTTCCGGTGGGCGGCAGCCGCGACGAGATCTTCAATGCCGGCCGCGAGGCTTACAAGACCTATATTCGCACGCTGCTTTCGATCACCGACAACATCTCCGGCGCCGAGATCATACCGCCGACGGACACGATCAGGCTCGATGGCGACGATCCCTATTTCGTCGTCGCCGCCGACAAGGGCACAGCCACCTTCTCCGACACCGCCAATGCGTTGGCGCAGGAAGCCGGCTTCTGGCTGGACGACGCCTTCGCCTCAGGCGGCTCGGCCGGCTACGATCACAAGAAGATGGGCATCACCGCCCGCGGCGCCTGGGAAACCGTGAAACGCCATTTCCGCGAAATGGACATCGACATCCAGACGACACCCTTCACCGTCGCGGGTGTCGGCGACATGTCGGGCGACGTCTTCGGCAACGGCATGCTGCTCTCTCCGAAGATCCGGCTCCTTGCCGCCTTCGATCACCGCGACATCATCATCGACCCCGATCCCGATATGGAGAAGACGCTGGCCGAGCGCCAGCGCCTCTTCAATCTGCCGCGATCGAGCTGGCAGGACTTCGATAAAAGCGTGCTTTCGAAGGGCGCGATGATCATTTCACGTTCAGCGAAATCTGTGACGCTGACGCCGGAAGCGGTTGCCGCGATCGGCATCGACAAAGCCGTGGCCACGCCCTTCGAGATCATGACGGCGATCCTGAAGAGTCCGGTCGACCTGCTCTGGTTCGGCGGCATCGGCACCTATGTGAAAGCGCCGTCCGAAACCGACACCGAAGTCGGCGACCGCGCCAATGACCCGATCCGCATCACCGCGGCGGAGGTGGGCGCCAAGGTGATCGGCGAAGGCGCAAACCTCGGCGTCACCCAGAAGGGCCGCATCGCCTATGGCCTGAAGGGGGGGCGCTGCAATTCCGACGCCATCGACAACTCGGCCGGCGTCAACACCTCGGACGTCGAGGTCAACATCAAGATCGCGCTGGCGGCCGCCATGCACGACGGGCGGCTGACGCGGGCAAAACGCGACCAGCTTCTGTCGTCGATGACCGCCGAAGTGGCGGCCCTGGTCCTGCGCAACAACTATCTCCAGTCGCTGGCGATCTCGCTCATCGAACGCAAGGGCACGGCAAACGGTCTGGAGCTCGCCCGCTTCATGAGCGTGCTCGAAGCCGCCGGCCAGCTGAACCGCAAGGTCGAGACCTTGCCGGATGACCAGACGCTGGCCGAACGTTACACGGCCGGCAAGCCGCTGACGCGGCCGGAAATCGGCGTGTTGCTGTCCTACGCCAAGATCGTGCTCTTCGATGCGCTCGCCGCGAGCGACCTGCCCGACGACCCCTATTTTGCCGCGACGCTGTCGAATTACTTCCCCGTCAGAATGCAGAAGTCGAACGCCGGCGACATATTAAGCCATCGGCTGCGGCGCGAAATCATCGCGACCGTGCTGGCCAATGAAGCGATCAACCGCGGCGGTCCGAGCTTCACCGTCGCGATGATGGACGCGACGGCAGCGTCGGCGCCGGAGGTCGTGCGTGCCGCAATCGTCGCCCGCGACGGGTTCGACCTCAACCGGCTCTGGGCCGAGACCGATGCGCTCGACGGCAAGATATCGGGCGGGGTGCAGAACCGCATTTACGAGGAAATCAGCCACAGCTTTATCGTGCTCACGCGCCTGCTGTTGAAAACCGCAATGACCAAAGCCGACATGGCCGAGGTAATTAGTCGGCTTCAGGCTGCCCTGAAGAAGTTGCGGCCTGCTTTCGCCGAACAGGCCGCCGGCGATGCTGCCGCACGCCAGGCGGAATATGCCGAGGCCGGCGTGCCCGAAAAGCTCGCGGCCGAAATCGCCAATCTCCAGAGCTTCGCGCTGGTGCCTGAGATCATGCAGATTGCCGAGCGCACCGGCGAGTCGCTGGTGCGCGCCGCCGAAAATTATTTTGCCGTGTCGAAGACCTTTCGCATCGCCCGGCTGCTGGCGGCCGGCGGCCGCATTCTCACCTCCGACCATTACGAAAATCTGGCGCTGGCGCGCAGCATCGACCAGATCGCCAGCGCCCGGCGCGACATCGTCATCTCGGCGCTTTCCGATCACGGCAAGGAGAAGCTGCCCGTCCAGGCCTGGCATGCGCAGGATCGCGTCCGCATCAACCGCATCGTCGAGGAGCTTTCGAGCCTCAGCGACAGCGGCGATCCCAATCTTGCGCGCATCACTGTTGCCGCAGGCATCCTGACCGATCTTGCGCGCGACCGGGCGAGGTGAGACAGTCCGCCAAAAAGGAGCGGATGTTGAATCGCATAGACTGGACAGGAACGCAGCCGCCGAAAGCCACGGAGAAGGGCATCTGGGGGTGGATGTTCTTCGATTGGGCGGCCCAGCCTTTCTTCACGGTGGTCACCACCTTTATCTTCGGGCCCTATTTCGTCTCCCGGCTGACCAATGACCCGATGTCGGCGCAGACGACGTGGAGCAACATGGCGACGATCTCGTCCGTGATCATTGCCCTGCTCTCGCCCGTTCTCGGCTCGATCGCCGACCAGTCCGGTGCGCGCAAACCCTGGATCGGCTTCTTCGCCATCATCAAGATCGCCAGCCTCTTCGGCCTGTGGTTTGCAGCCCCGGGTTCGCCTGTCCTCTATCCGGTGATCTTCATGATCCTCGCCTCGGTTTCAGCTGAGTTTTCGATCGTCTTCAACGATTCGATGATGCCGCGGCTGGTCGGCAAGCATGAGGTGGGCAAGCTCTCCAACACCGCCTGGGGGCTCGGTTATCTCGGCGGCATGATCGTGCTGATTGCGGTCGTCACGCTTCTGGCGGCAAACCCGGAAAGCGGCAAGACCGTTCTCGGCCTCGATCCGCTTTTCGGCCTCGATCCCAAGACCGGCCAGGATGCGCGCATCACCGGGCCGATTTCGGCCGTCTGGTACCTGATTTTCATCCTGCCGATGTTCTTCTTCACACCCGACGTCGGCAGAGGTCTGCCCTTCGGCACCGCCATCCGCGCCGGCCTGCGGGAACTGAGAAACACGCTCGGCGAACTCCGGGAACGCCGCAGCATCCTGAAATTCCTCATCGCCCGCATGATCTATCAGGACGGCGTCAACGGCCTATTGATCCTCGGCGGCGTTTTCGCCGCCGGCATGTTCGGCTGGGCGACGATCGAGATCGGCCTCTACGGCATCATCCTGAACGTCGTCGCGATCTTCGGCTGCCTGATCGCCGGCCGGGTCGACAAGGGCGTCGGTTCCAAGGTCACCGTCGTCATCAGCCTCACCATGCTGCTTCTCGCCACCATCGGCATCATCTCGACCGGGCCGGGTTATACCCTGTTTGGCGTGATGCCGCTGCCGATCGCCGATTCCGGCGGCCTCTTCGGCACCGCCGCGGAAAAGGCCTATATCTTTTATGGCCTGCTGATCGGGCTCGCCTTCGGGCCGGTGCAGGCCTCGTCGCGCTCCTATCTCGCGCGCAGCGTCAGCCTCGAGGAAGCCGGCCGCTACTTCGGCATCTACGCGCTTTCGGGGCGCGCCACCAGTTTCATGGCGACGCTGCTTTTCTCGCTGGTGACCTACCTGAGCGGCTCGCCGCGGCTCGGAATGGCGACGCTGATCCTGTTCCTCGCCGGCGGCCTGGTGCTGCTGATCCGCACACCCTATCCGGCCGATCGGATCTGACAATTCTTCGGCAGCGTCAGTGCCGGAAGTGGCGCATGCCGGTAAAGACCATGGCGACGCCGTGTTCGTTGGCGGCGTCGATGACCTCCTGGTCTCGCATCGAACCGCCCGGCTGGATAACCGCTGTCGCCCCTGCGGCGATCATCGACAGAAGACCGTCGGCGAATGGCAGGAAGGCTTCGGAAGCAACCGCCGAGCCCTGCGTCATCGGCGTGGGGAGGCCGAGCGCCTTGGCGGCCTCTTCGGCCTTCAGCGCCGCGATGCGGGCGGAATCCACCCGGCTCATCTGGCCGGCGCCGATTCCGGCCGTCTGGCCGTCCTTGGCATAGACCACGGCGTTCGATTTGACATGTTTGCCGACCTTGAAGGCGAATTTCATATCGTCAAGCTCCTGCGCCGTCGGCGCGCGCTTGGTGACGACCTTGAGCTCCAGATCCTCGACCATGCCGTTGTCGCGGCTCTGGACGAGCAAACCGCCGGAAACAGTCTTTGCCGTCAGTCCCGGCGCGCGCGGATCGGGCAGGCCGCCGGCCGACAGCAGCCGCAGGTTCGGCTTGCGAGCCACGATCGCCTTGGCCTCCTCGGTAACGTCGGGCGCAATGATCACCTCGGTGAAGAGCTTGACGATCTCCTCGGCCGTTTCGGCGTCCAATATCTGGTTGAGCGCGATAATGCCGCCGAAGGCGGAAACGGAATCGCAGGCGAGCGCCCGCTGATAGGCTTCCACCAGGCTCGAGCCGGTGGCGACGCCGCAGGGATTGGCATGTTTGATGATCGCGCAGGCCGGCGCCTTTTCCGGCAGGAATTCGGCGACGAGTTCATAGGCGGCATCGGTGTCGTTGATATTGTTATAGGAGAGCTGCTTGCCTTGCAGCAGGACAGCCGTCGAAACACCCGGACGCTTCTCGCCCGTGACATAGAAGGCGGCCTTCTGGTGCGGATTTTCGCCGTAACGCATCTCTTCCTTCAGCACGCCGCCGATGACGCGGTGGCGCGGCGTGTCGATCGCCAGCGCTTCGGCAAACCAGTTGGAAATCGTGGCATCATAGGCGGCGGTCCGGGCATAGGCCTTGGCAGCCATGCGCTGGCGGAAGGCATAGGCGGTCTTGCCGTCATCCGCCGAAAGCTGCTCCTTGAACTCGGCATAATCATCTGGATCGGTCAAAGTGGTCACATAGGCATGGTTCTTGGCCGATGCCCGGATCATCGCCGGACCGCCGATGTCGATATTTTCGACGGTCGTCGGATAATCGCCGCCGGCCGCGCGCACCTCTTCGAAAGGATAGAGGTTGATGACGGCAAGATCGATGCCCTCGATGCCGTGCTTCTTCATCGCTTCCTGATGCTCGCTATCGTCGCGAATCGCCAGCAGGCCGCCATGCACGGTCGGATGCAGCGTCTTGACGCGCCCATCCATGATCTCGGGAAAGCCGGTGATCTCGGAGACGTCGGTGACATCAAGACCAGCAGCGGCGATCGCCTTATAGGTGCCGCCGGTCGACAGCAGACGCACGCCTCTTTCGGACAGCGCCCGGGCGAGCTCGACGATGCCGGTCTTGTCGAAAACGGAGAGGAGCGCGGTCTTGATTTCGACCTTGTCCGGGGCGGGGATCTTTTTGGAAATGACGGCCATGAACCTTCTCCGTTCGGGCTTCGGGAGATATCCGCTAGAGCATGAGGCCGAAAAGTGTGAGCGGCTTTCGGACGAGATCCTGCCTTAGCGACGTTTTCTTGCTGTCGCCGCGTTAGCACAGCTTTGACGCCACGCAAACAGCACTGATGCTCTGCCTTTCGATTTAGTCCCGGATTCGAATTGGCGAGCCGGCAATCCCGTCTAAGCTCTACGGGACAGGAACCAGCGGATCTCGGTCTTCTCGGCCAGATCGAAATCGATCTCGATCTGGTCAGAGCCGCAAATGCCGGAGCTGTCGGCAAAGAAGATGTCCTCGGAAATCAGCACTTCGTTGCCGGGGGCGGAGAACAGCCAGCTTTCGCCGTCCGGCGCCGTCAGCAGCACGGATTCCCCATCGCTCTGCTGCAGAACGATGGACGGATGAATGTGAAAACGGGCGACGGCCTTCAGGGGCTCGTCACTTTCATATCCTTCACGCCGGAAGAGCCGATCGTGACCTGTCACCATCGAGCCTGCGGCATTGAGCGTCAGCTCACGCTCGTGCAGCACGCCGAACGTCCTGAGATAACCGTCATGGCTGAGCTTGATGCTGTCGCGCCCATCCTCCGTTTCCAAACGTTCGACGGTGACGGTTTTCACCGGTTCGGTGATTGCGTGATCGAGGAAAGGCGAGTGTGAAAAACGGCTGGATGAGGTGTCGTTGAGGATGACGGTCGAATGCGCCGCGGTCGTGCGCGCCATCTGCACATAGCGGTGTCCGGCAAATTTCGGCGAGCCGGAATTGACGATGAAGCGATGGCGGCCGGACGACATTTCGAAGGAAAGGCTGCCCGCATGCGCGGTGCGCACTGCGCCGCCTGAAGGCGGCGTGCCGGTATCGGCGATGATAACCGTCTTGCCTCCGGAAAGCCGCTGATAGCGCGACTGCGGCAAAGCTTTGAATGGCTGGCCGGCGGTCTCGTCATATCTGAGCACCGACATCAGCTCATTGGCCAGCGTCGAGGTTGCTCCGTTGAAAAGCGCCAGGTCCCCGTCCTGATGCCGGAAAAACCGCAGAGCCGGATACATGCGGTCGATGCCGGAGATCAGCTTCTGCGGCAGATCATGACCGAGATTGACGTAAGTCTGCCGCAGCGGCAGCAGGTCGAGCAGCAGTTCCAGGCCGATGCGCGGGTTGCGCGAGATATGGCCGCCATCCGGCAGAATCTGGCTATCGAATTGACGGTCGAGCGCCTGCGCCGCTCTTCGAAGCGTGGAGGCGCGGGCCGGCATGGCAACCGAGGCCATGGCGAGCGCGATGCGCAGCCGGAACAGTTCCAGGCCGCCGAGCGTATAGGGCGCCATGCGATGCAGGAACCTGACCTGGAAAGCCAGCGACTTCATGAAACGGCGATAGAAGCCGCGATCGGCATTCTGCAGCACGACAGGCGAATGCGACAGCCAGGCGATGACGCGCTGGGCGGTGACGTCGGTCTCCCAGGCAATTCCTTCCATACGACCGGCATGGATGGAAAGCCAGCTGTCGACGATGGCGCGAGCAGCCGCCGCGCTACGCTCCGTCTTGTGCGCCCGCATGTGCCGCAGCCAGCCGAAGCTGTGCAGGCGGGTCGCAAAAGGCCGCGAGGGCAGGGTGAAGGTGAAGGGCGATTTGCCGTTCGTTTCCAGCATGCGCCCGGCCAGAAGGAAACGTCCATTGAGAATTTCGTCGGCCACATGCGAATCGATGCCGCGAAGATCGGTCGGAGCGACGATCAGACGCTCGGGCGGTTTGATCGAATGGCGAATGAGCTTCAGGCGCAGCAATGCGACGCGGCGCAAGGCGCGCCGCCAAGCTTCCCGAACATACATGCTCGCAAAACGCCGACCGGACTGCATATTCTATTGTCTATTGACCCTCGTGGTTAAGAATAGGTGAAAAGCAGCCGATTTCATCGCCCACAATGAATTAATTCGTGACAAAGTTCGAATATAAGAAAATTAGTGCATGTCATTCGAGGACATTCCGGCGTTTCGCAAAGAATGACGGACGTGCTGCTCTCGCAGGGTGGCGATTCGGGCGATGTGTTTGAGGCTTGATCAGGCCACTCGCCGCAGCACCGCCGCGTAGAAGCCATCGAGGCCGGAGGCGATGCCTTCTGGCATCTTCAGCATGGTCGGAAGCGTACGGAATTCGCCGAGCGGCGTGATCGCCGCTTCAAGACCGGGCCAGTCGCCCGCGCTGATCGGAACGCGCTCGATTGCGTCCGTATCGGAAAGAATGCGGGCGACGACCTCCTCACCCTCGGCCGGATCGAGCGAACAGTTCGAAAACACCAGCGTGCCGCCGGGCTTCAGCAAGGTCAGCGCATGACGCAGCAGCCGCTCCTGCAGCGCCGCCAGCCTCGCGATATCATCCGGCCCCTTGGTCCACAGCACGTCGGGGTGCCGGCGCGTCGTACCGGTGGAAGAGCAGGGGGCGTCGAGCAGGATCGCATCGAAGCCTTCCGTCGGCTTGAATGTCGTCAGATCTGTCGCAACCGTTTCTGCCCTGAGGCCAAGCCGGTCGAGATTCGACCGCAGCCGTCTTAGCCGGCTTTCCGACTGATCGAGTGCGGTCACCGCACCGCCGGCAAGGATGAGCTGCGCTGTCTTGCCGCCGGGCGCAGCACAGAGATCGGCGGCACGTTTGCCCGAGAGATCACCGAAAAGCCTGGCCGGAATGCTTGCCGCCGCATCCTGCACCCACCAGGCACCCTCGTCGAAGCCCTCGAGTGACGGAATTCCGCCGTCAAAGGCGGCAAGCCGCACGCCGCCCGTCGGCAGGGCAACGCCGTTCAGCTTCTTCGCCCAGGCTTCGGCGTCGGATTTGACGGTCAAATCGATCGCCGCAGGTTCGAGCTGCGATTGCGAGATCGCCAGCGCCGCGTCGCGGCCATAGGTTTTTTCCAGCCGTGTAAGGAACCAGCCCGGCATCGGCGGAACCTTGCCGATCTCCTCCAGCACCTCGTCCTTTTCGCGGCCGAGCCGGCGCAGCACCGCGTTGACCAGCTTCGCGAAGCGGCGATTGCGTGGATCGAGGTTGGCCTGCTCGACGGCAAGATCGACGGCCGAATGATCCGGCACGTCGAGATAGAGGATCTGCGCAGCCGCGATTGCCAGAACATGGTGCAAGGCCCGCGCACCCTCCGGCAGCGGCGATTCCAGCAGCGAAGCAATTGCGGCATCGATGCGCGGCAGATGGCGCAGCGTCGTGTTCAGAATGGCGCGGACAAGGGCGCGATCGCTCTCGCCAAGCGCCTTATAGGCCGGATTGCCATGTTCATGATCGAGAGCGCCGTCGAGCGGCAGCTTGCGGTCGACGACGGCAGCCAGAATTTTTGCCGCCGCCGCCCGGGCCTGCAGGCCGGGCTTGGCTGACCCCGATCGGTCGCCGGAAGGTTTCTGTTTCCGGAATGGCTTTTTCGTGCCGTCTGAATTCAAGACCACGGACCTTTTGGCGGTTGCGAACCACCGCGACCCGTATTCGGAACAGAGCGCGATTTGCGCGACGGATTAGCAGCACGCACCGGTCCCGTCGAGACATTCATGCCGCTTTGCGCCATCTCCTGCAGCGCGGCAATGCGGTTTTCCGTGTTCGGATGGGTGGAAAACAGATTGTCCATGCGCTCGCCGGAAAGCGGATTGATGATGAACATATGCGCCGTCGCCGGATTGCGCTCGGCATCCTCATTCGGCACATGAGCCGCGCCGCGGGCGATCTTTCCAAGTGCGGAGGCGAGCCAGAGCGGATTGCCGCAGATTTCGGCGCCGCGGCGGTCGGCCGAATATTCACGCGTGCGGCTGATCGCCATCTGCACCAGCATGGCGGCGAGCGGTGCGACGATCATGGCGACCAAAACGCCGATGAAACCGAGGGGATTATTGTTGTTGTCGCGGTTCCCGCCGAAGAAGAAGGCGAAGTTGCCGAGCATCGAGATCGCGCCGGCAAGCGTTGCCGTGATCGTCATGGTCAACGTGTCGCGGTTCCGGATATGCGCGAGCTCATGCGCCATCACGCCTGCGACCTCCTCGGGAGACAAGGCAGCGAGCAGGCCCGTCGAGGCGGCAACGGCAGCATTTTCGGGATTGCGGCCGGTTGCGAAGGCATTCGGCTGCGGGCTGTCGTAAAGATAGACCTTCGGCATCGGCAGGCCGGCATTACGGGCGAGATCGCGCACGATTGCAAAGAATTCCGGCGCATTGCGTTCGTCGATCTGCTGCGCGCGATAGGCCGCGAGCACCATGCGATCGGAGTTCCAGTAGGAGAAGAAATTCATGCCGGCGGCAATGAGAAAGGCGATCATCATGCCGCCCCGACCGCCGATCAGAAAGCCGACGAACATGAAAAGCGCCGTCATGAAGGCAAGCAACATGGCAGTGCGAACGAGGTTCATTGCGAATCTCCAACTCCGAATTCGCCATCGCAAGCTTTCATTCCCGGCGACCGCGCATTATGATTTGGTTATTCACCCGCCATTTTCAATATTTCCGGCAGGAGAAGGCGATGCAGGAAGCCGATAACGACAATAGCCAAACGCCGACATTGGAGGGATCGGAGCAGCCGCGCAAGGTGCTGTCCCCGGCGGCCCGACGTGCGCTTGCCGAGGCTGAGGAACGGCGGAAGAACCAGAAGCCGCTGGAGCTGCCACCTGAGATCGGCGGCCGCGGCGGCGCCGAGCCCGCCCGCTTCGGCGATTACGAGATCAACGGCCGGGCAATCGATTTTTAAGCACGGATTGTCGGGCCCGAAATCCGGGCCTCGTGCAGGCCATCCAAATTCAGCCAGCCAAAACAAAGTGAGCCGCCCGGACTCGGATGGTCGGAGCGGCTCTGTATATCAGGCGGTCGCCTTGTTCTGCCGGTTGGCGATCAGATCGTCGACGACGGCGGGATCGGCGAGCGTCGAGGTATCGCCGAGAGCGCCGAAATCGTCTTCGGCGATCTTGCGCAGAATGCGGCGCATGATCTTGCCGGAGCGGGTTTTGGGCAGGCCGGGCGCGAACTGGATCTTGTCGGGCGCGGCGATCGGGCCGATTTCGGCGCGCACATGTTTCACCAGTTCCTGGCGAAGCGTGTCAGTGCCTTCGTGGCCTGCCATCAAGGTCACATAGCAATAGATTCCCTGACCCTTGATCGAATGCGGATAGCCGACGACCGCGGCTTCCGACACCAGGTTGTGCGAGACGAGGGCGGATTCCACTTCGGCGGTACCTAAGCGGTGGCCTGAGACGTTGAGCACGTCATCGACACGGCCGGTGATCCAATAATAGCCGTCTTCGTCGCGCCGGCAGCCGTCACCGGTGAAGTACTTGCCCTTGTAGGTGGAGAAATAGGTCTGGATGAAGCGCTCGTGATCGCCGTAGACCGTGCGCATCTGGCCCGGCCAGCTGTCGGCGATGCAGAGATTGCCGTCGGCAGCCCCTTCCAGCACCTTGCCCTCATTGTCGACCAGCTCAGGCTTGACGCCGAAGAACGGCGTGGTCGCCGAACCCGGCTTCAGATCGGTGGCGCCCGGCAGCGGCGTGATCATGTGGCCCCCGGTTTCCGTCTGCCACCAGGTATCGATGACCGGGCAGCGCTTGTCGCCGACCACATTATAATACCATTCCCAGGCTTCCGGATTGATCGGTTCGCCCACAGTGCCGAGCAGGCGCAGCGAAGAGCGCGAAGAGCGCGTGACGAATTCGTCGCCGGCGCCCATCAGCGAGCGGATTGCCGTCGGCGCCGTATAGAAGATATTGACCTTGTGCTTGTCGATCACTTCCCAGAAACGGCCCTGATCCGGGAAATTCGGCACCCCCTCGAACATCAGCGTCGTCGCACAGTTCGCCAGCGGCCCATAGACGATATAGGAATGGCCGGTGACCCAACCGACATCGGCCGTGCACCAGTAGACGTCGCCGTGATGATAGTCGAAGACATATTCATGCGTCATCGCCGCATAGACGAGGTAACCGCCGGTCGTGTGCAGCACGCCCTTC